>JAZRHS010000052.1:0-8553 GCA_045644865.1 Eubacteriales bacterium
GTGGTGTAGCAGATAGCCGCCTGAACGTGACCTCCGTTTTCCTTTACGGTAGCCTTAATGGCTGTTTCAAGGTTTCTTGCATCGTTGAGAGCATCGAAGATTCTGATGATATCAATACCGTTTGCGATAGACTTCTGTACGAAGTATTCAACTACGTCGTCTGCATAGTGACGGTATCCAAGAATATTCTGACCTCTGAAGAGCATCTGAAGCTTGGTATTCTTAACGTGATCTCTGATAGTACGAAGTCTTACCCAGGGATCTTCGTGAAGGAAACGAAGGCAAGCATCGAAGGTTGCTCCGCCCCATGCTTCAAGAGAATGATAGCCTATTTTATCAAGCTGCTCAAGAATGGGAAGCATTTCTTCGGTGGTCATTCTGGTAGCTATAAGTGACTGATGAGAGTCACGCAAAACTGTTTCTGTAATTTTTACCTTTGCCATTTATATACCTCCAAAAAATTCTGTTTAAGCTGCAAACCAGGACAGGAACACGCCTGCGGCAACCGCAGAGCCGATAACACCTGCCACATTGGGACCCATAGCGTGCATAAGAAGGAAGTTAGAGGGATCCTCTTTTTGTCCTTCGATCTGCGAAACACGCGCCGCCATGGGAACTGCGGACACACCCGCAGAGCCGATAAGAGGATTGATCTTTCCGCCCGAGATCCAGTTCATTATCTTTGCGGTAATAAGTCCGCCACAGGTGGAAATGCAAAATGCAACAAGTCCGCAAACGATAATAAGCAGTGTTTCTCCGCGAAGGAAATTGTCCGCGCTTGCCGTTGCTCCTACAGTGATTCCAAGGAATATGGTAACTATATTCATAAGATCGTTCTGGGCGGTCTTTGAAAGTCTGTCCGTAACTCCGCACACATTAAGAAGATTACCAAACATAAGGCAGCCTACAAGCGGAACTGCGTCGGGAACTATCATACCAACAACAAAGGTTACTATAAGCGGGAAAAGTATCTTCTCTGTCTTTGAAACCTGACGGAGAGTTGTCATCTTTATCTGACGCTCATTCTTATTTGTGAGCATCTTCATAAAGGGGGGCTGTATCATAGGTATAAGAGCCATATAGCTATACGCCGCAATAGCGATAGCACCAAGAAGCGTAGGAGCAAGTGTCTTTGTAACAAGAATTGCGGTAGGGCCGTCCGCTCCGCCTATAATACCTATTGCCGCAGCTTCCTGAGGCTCAAAAAATCCCGAAAGAAGCGCCGCAGAAAAAGCTACAAATACGCCAAGCTGTGCGCCTGCACCGATAAGTAAGCTCTTGGGGTTAGAGATAAGGGGCGAGAAATCTGTCATCGCGCCGATACCTATAAAGATAAGCGAGGGGTAAATTCCAAGCTTAACACCGAGGTAAAGCAGGTCAAGAAGTCCTCCGTGATGAAGAACCTCCCCAAAATTCACTTCGGTCTGAATAAAATATTCCAAATGGAAAAGATTTGCGCCGGGAAGATTGGTAAGAAGCATTCCGACCGCGATGGGAAGAAGGAGCAACGGCTCGAATTTCTTTACAATAGCAAGATATACAAGCACTCCCGCGATAATAAACATTATCACGGTCTTCCACCAATCAGATTCACTAAACAATCTCGCAACGCCTGTCGTTTCCAAAAAATTTACAAAACTATCAAGCATTTCTTACTGTTTTCCTTTCAATAAATTTATTGCTTGGGGAAATCAGTTAAGCGTTACAAGAACAGCGTCGGTTTCTACTGTTGCGCCCTTTGCAACCTCAACGCTTGCAACAGTTCCGTCCTCGGGTGCGCAAACATCGTTTTCCATCTTCATCGCCTCAAGAACAAGAAGAACATCACCCTTCTTTACGGCGTCGCCGGGCTTAACATTTACCTTGATAATGTTACCGGGCATAGGTGCTTTAACAGATACCGCGCCGGCCTTGCCTGCCGCCTTGGGCGCTACAGGAGCTACGGGAGCAGCCTTGGGTGCTGCGGGTGCTGCCACAGGAGCAGATACAGCTCCGTTTACTTCTTCAACCTCTACGGCATAAGTTACGCCGTTAATAGTAATGTTATAAGTTCTCATTATTTTTACCTATACCTTTCAATCAATATTTTGAATTCCAAGCCTTGCCGCCCTGTACTCTGCGGAAGGACACAACTCTGAAGCCGCCGTTATATGCCGCATCGGTATTACCCTCATCAGCCATATAAGCGGCAATCGCCGCGGCGATAACTGCCGCAATTATCTCGTCATTATCTGAAGATGCCGCAACAGGAGGCGCTTCAACAACAGATGTGGGAACTGATACGGGCTTTACGGCAGGCTTTTCACTTTCCTTTACCATTACCTTTTCAAAGATAATAAGCACTACCCAAAGAAGAGCCAGAACAGAAAAAACCATTACCATACCAAGCAAAGTCATTTTTCCTGCATATGCCCATCGCTGGGGAGAAAACATTCCGCCAAGGTCCTCACCGGGTACTGTCAAAGCCGCATTGTTCACAGCATCAAGCAATATGTTGTTTTCCATTGTTTATCCTCCTATTGATCAAAGAGGCATATTCGCGTGTCGGCGCGCGGGGGCAACATCGGTTTTGGAGAACATCATTCCAAGAGCCGCGCAAACTCTCTGTCTGAGCTCGGCGTTTTCGATTATATCGTCGATCTCGCCGATTTCCGCAGCCGCAACAGGAGAAGCGCACTTCTCTTTCCACTCGTTTTCAAGCTTCTCACGGGTCTTATCAGCTGTAATTTTATCGTTCCAAGCAAAAGCAACAGCCGCCTCGGGGGGAAGAATACTGATACAAGCGCTATCAAGTGCAAATGCAATATCCGCGCCAACAGACTTGGAACCCATAAGTGTATAAGCCGCACCGTAAGCCTTTCCTACAACAACAGTTACCTTTGCATTCTTTGCAGATGTATATGCGAATGCAAGCTTTGCAAGCTCACTTGCAAGAGGTGCATTTTCGGATTCCTTATCGCAAGCAACGCCTTCGCTATCAACAAGAGTAATTACAGGGATATTGAAACTATCGCACATAGAAACAAACTTAGCAGCTTTTCTTGCTCCGCCAACAGTTATCTTACCGTTTGCAAACACAACTCCCGCACCGATACCGCCAAAGCTTGCCATACCAACTATCATCTCGGGAGCATAACCTGCATAAAGCTTAACAAACCTGTTGCAGTCGGCGATCTCTGCGATGATCTCCTCGGCACTTCCCTGTGCAGAAACACTTCTGTTAAGATCGTCCTCATTTACCTCAAGAGTTGTTCCCTCGGCGTTATTGGAAGGAATAAGAGCTATAAGCTCACGAACCTTCTCGTTTGCCTCTGCCTCGCTTTGAGCGGTAACAGCCGCAAGTCCCATAGCCGCTGCGTGAGCCGCGGTTCCGTTCTCCTTACCGAGAACGAAGGGGGGATTTACATAAAGCTGGGCCTTCTCGCCGGCAGTAACAACAAGGTCAAACATAGCGGCAATAGTAGCCGACATACCCGAGCAAATTCCGTTTACAACCGCTATCTGAGGGATTACGCCCGACGCTTCCGAAACACATTTCATAACACGGCCATAGCCCGAAAGAGCTGCCGCACCATCATAAATAAGCGCTCCCGCGCTATCAAGCAATGCAACAACGGGGGCCCCGTTTTTTATTGCCATTTCATAAAGTTTTTCAATTTTTCTTGCGTGAATTTCATCAAACGCGCCCTTCATTCTGTCGCTGTCCTGCGAGAATGCGAAAACAAGCTTTCCGTCTATCGCTCCATATCCGCAAACAACGCCCTCAAGTTCTTCAGACTTGCCGCTTCTGCGAACATAAGAACCAAGCTGAACAAAAGTGCCTGCGTCAAAAAGCGCATTGATCTTCACTGCACCGATCGTGCTGTTCTTCTCCATATGTTACCTCCATTTTTTGGTATTTTTGAAGCATTTTTTTGCATTTTTTTACAAAAAATCAACTTCTACCCCTATTATAAATAATGATACCACAGATCATAAATTTTGTCAACAGAAAAAGTCCTATTTATTAGCTTTTTAGGCAAAAAAAGCCACCCCATTGATACACCTGCCGTAGAGCAGTTTTATATTCAAATCAAAACGGACGAGATGTTTCTCGTCCGTTTTGCATACTACCTTGCCTGCAAGGCATAGTGTGTTATACTGTATTTTACTTTCGGGTGGCAAATAAATGATGTTTTTGCTTACGCAAAAGTGATGTTACCAGCTTCGCTCATAATGATGTTGCTCCCGATGGTCGCAATGATGTGATGTTTGCCCACTGTGCCGAAGGCACAACATCACAGCCGTTGGCTACATCACAAGGCGAAGCCGACATCACTTGCCCGTAAGGGCAAACATCGTTCGGCTGACCTGCTTTATCGCAGGTCGCCGTTGGGGTGGCTTTCGAACTTATTTATTTCTGCTGTTATCAGCATCAAAGAAATCAATGAGCTTGTAGCAGTTAGCGTTAACCGATCTCATTGCATCTGCAAGCTCGGCATACTCGTTACCATCATTGTCATAAATACCCTTATTGGAGTTTCTGTTAGAAAGGTCAGCCTCCATATTATCGGGGTCATTATCCCAACACTGGAACCAGTCAAAGCCGACACAACCCTTACACTCCATAAGCTTAAGAGTGAAGTTGTTATAGAAATATCCGCGCTCTGTCTGTGTTTTTACAGTCCAACCCGCACCGCTTTCATTTGTAAGTCTGGTTTCGGGAGTACAAACATCCATTCCCTTTGCATACCACTCGGTAATGATAAAGGGTGTGCCCGACCACTTCTGAATATTCTGCATAAGTTCGCTTTCGGGAGCCCACGCACCGTAATAGTTAAGGCTTATTACATCACACCACTTGCCTGCGGTGCGCTGAACATATTCATCACGGTAGCATCCCTCAAGGAAACGGCAGCCAACAAACATATGATTGGGGGCGTATTTCTTTATCGCCTTTGATACAACACGGAAATATCTGTTGTAGATCATTGCCCTGAAAAGCTTACGGTGCTCAGATGTTATATCATCAAAACCAACATCCTCTTTACCTGTAACTGTGCGAAGGAAGGTCCATGCTGTTGCATAAGAATACGCAAACCAAGGATCGTTTACATCAGCACAAAGATAAAAGTCAAGAAGTCCAAGTTCGGCATGAAGCTCATTATCCCCCATCCAACCATACACATAAGGATCATTAGCATAAGGCTCTATGGTTTCTTTAGCAAGCTTATCCGAGAAGCTTTCAAAATTCGGGTCAAATACGGGCATTACACCGCCGACAAAGGTGGTGCTTCCGCCTGTAGAGTTATTCATTCCGCTCTGACGGGTGTAGTTAGAAAGGAAGTATACAATGTGTGTAAGAGCCAACGGATTTTCCGCCTTTGAAAGGTTAGTCATATCACTCCAACCGCCAAGAGCATTAAATCCAAGGTCTTCTCTCATATGCTTGGTTTCTATCTCCGCCCAGTTCTCAACACTTCCATATCTCTTAAGCATCTTCTCACGCTGATTAGGAGATGCGCCGCAGGTAAGAAGAACCATCGCTCTTCTGTAGAAGGGATTTCCAAGGGGGTCTACAGTCCAAAGTCTTCCGTCTTTTTCCTCAATGTGGAACCAACCTGTAGCATTGAATTTCTTATCGCAGATATATCCGCCGTACTCGTCAAGCTTGATCTCGCCTTCCCCAACAGACTCGTATCCAACGATAGTGTCAAGAGTTCTTGTATTCATAGGCTTATAGGGAAGATGGGGGAAAGGCGCTGCATCAACTATTCTCTCATACTCCTCGCTCTTTTCCTCTACAAGCTTAGCCTCAAAATTTCCTCTCGCAAGAATGTCGTTCCAATCGTTTACCCACTCTTCCACCATATTTGCGGCGTGATTCCAAACTTTATCAAGATCATCATTTGCCGCAATATAAGGATTATATCTTTCCTTTGTAAAGCAAACCTCAATAGCAGGACCTTTGTTGCCTTTTCTTTTTGTTGAAGCAAAGGTAACATGTATGGGGTCCTTTTCATCACCTACAAGAATAATCGAGAAGGTGGTTATACCGTTATTAAGCTTTTCTTTTACAAATTCGGTAACATCTATACGGGCCGCACCACCGCCAACCACAGCGGTTTTGATCAATTTGCCAAGAGCAGGTACTGTGTTATATGTAACAGTACTTGCATCCCACGCATCATTATCAATTTCATAAATATAAGCATATATACTATCGCTACCACCCTGACATGTAACACCAAAAAGCTTGAGTTCGGCGCGAAGGAAGTCAACTCCTACAAGCTTTGAAATATCGAATTTAAGAAGAACTCTGCGATAAAGCATACCGTTCTTTGTATTTCCTTTGAAATGAAGCAACTCGGAATCGCTGAAATTGCAATCCTTAAGGGCATTGGGACCCGATTTTGCATCACCGTCAATAACATATGTATCCCCAATAGCAAAGACGGATATTGGTTCTCTTACATTTTCTTTTTCATTTGAAGATGATTTAGTTTTTACAGGTAAAACTTCATATTTTTGCATAATAAAGTTCCTTTCAAGTTTGCTTAATGCTTATTGCAATAATTATACCATAACAAGGCATATTTGTAAAGGGTTTTCAAGAAATTTAAGGAAATATTATTGACATTTTTTAAAATAGTGCTATACTTGTACAGGAAAATGTTTTTGGAGAGATAGATTTGTATGAATAAATTAAAAAGCTTCGCAAAAAGCAACGCCGTATTTCTGATTGCACTTGCTCTTGCAATAGTTACTTCATTTATAATCAAGCCCGACAAGGAGTATCTTGGATATTTTGACTTGAAGACCCTTGCCTGCCTTTTCTGTACTCTTGCGGTAGTCTGTGCATTGAAGAATATTAAATTCTTTACTATTCTTGCAAGAAAAATAGTAGGTGCTACAGGAAGCCTCAGAGGCGCGGTACTGGCTCTTGTCTTTATAACCTTTTTCGGTTCAATGCTCATCGCAAACGATATGGCGCTTATAACCTTTCTACCCCTTGGCTACTATGTGCTTTCCTCAACAGGCAAAGAGAAATATATGGCGTTTGTTTTTGTTATGCAGAACATTGCCGCAAACCTTGGCGGTATGCTTACCCCCTTTGGCAACCCTCAAAATCTCTACCTTTACTCAAAGTTCAACATAAGCAACTCCGAATTTGTTTCAATAATGCTCCCCTTGTTCCTGACAGCCACCGCGATAATAATTATCTGCTGTCTGTTTGTCAAAAATGAAAAAATTGCTCCCTGCGAAAAGCTGGAGCTTAAATTAAACAAGCGGCTTACCGCTATCTACATACTTCTTTTTGCGATTTCGATTGCAATCGTTTTCAGAGCAATCCCCTACTACATAGGTGCGGTAGTTGTTCTCTTGGGCGTTTTCTTTTTCGACAAATCAGCCTTAAAAAAAGTTGATTACGGTCTGCTTCTGACCTTTGTTTGCTTTTTCATCTTTGCGGGAAATATATCAAGAATAGGGGCAGTGAAAAACATTTTCACCTCGCTTCTGGATAGCAATACCCTGCTTGTCAGCATAATCTCCTGCCAGTTCATAAGTAATGTTCCCAGCGCAATTTTACTTTCCCAATTTACAGACAATTACAGAGAGCTGCTTATGGGTGTAAACATAGGTGGCGCGGGAACGCTTATCGCATCACTTGCAAGTCTTATCACCTTCAGAGAATACACATCTCACAACAAGGGTAAGGCCCTGTCTTACCTTGGAGTTTTCACACTTTTGAATGTATTGTTCCTTATTGTTTTAACAATAGAGGCTCTTGTTATCTGACAAAAAACCAGCCCGTTATGGTGCGTATTCTTAAGGACAGTTTTTGAGATTCAATAAAATACATTATCTACCTACAGGAAAAAGGATAGAGAAAGCAACATGCAATCTCTATCCTTTTTTCTTGACAAGCACTGTATCTGAGGACACAAATGCTTTTATTATAGACTAATTCACAAATTTATGATATAATTATAAAAAAGTTCCAACCTTTTTCAAAATCCGTGTCTATATGGTTGAAAGCTTTCAACGAGGTACAAACAAGTGAACAGACAAGACGCCGAAAAAATCATAACTGAATATCTCAAGCCCATATTTGGCTTTGCGCTAAAGCGGTGCAAAAACGCTCACGATGCGGAGGATCTATCGCAGGATATCGTGCTCAAAGCGTTCCGCGCGCTTTTAATCAAAGACGATATTGGTGACGTCAACAAATTTATATGGACGATTGCACATAACGCGCTCAGTAATTATTATAGAGATGCCGACAAAAGCGTGATAGGCGTATCCATTGATGAGGTAGCAGAGGTCATTGCAGACCCGGACTCTATTTTTGATGACAACGACAACGCTGATAGCGTCCGTAGATTGCAGAGCGAAATAGCATATCTTTCAAAACTCCAACGCAAGATCGTAATTGCATACTATTTTGAAAATTGCAAGCAAGCCGATATTGCTAAGGATTTGGATATTCCTCTCGGTACAGTCAAATGGCACTTGTTTGAAGCAAAAAAAGAATTGAAACGAGGTATGGATACTATGAGAAAAACAAGTGAA
>JAZRHS010000053.1:0-2643 GCA_045644865.1 Eubacteriales bacterium
CTTCAAATTTCCGTCGTCCTCAAGCGCTTCGTATTCGGCGGCGCGGCAGAGGCTTCGCGTAACGTCAAATTCGTGGTGCTTAGCTACCCGCAATTGCCGGATATTTCACACAGTACAGATATGAGACCTTCCTTGTACCACGCCATAATAAAAAGTAACGGGTTTTGTGTGCATTTTGCACACAAAAACGTTGTTTTTTTAACATTATTGTGCATATTTTACAAAAAACAATCCTTTGTTTCTCTGTTTTGACGGCAAAAAAGTGAAGAAAAACTATTGAAAAATCTTTGCTTATGGTATATAATTAATATAATCAGCAAGGTGAACAAAAACGGACAAAAATTTTGGAATTCTTTGTGGATAAAATCTAACAGAAAGGCTGTCTTGCTGTAGTAACAGCGAGATGGACAGGTACACACCCATGGCAAAGTTTGACACAAAATCAATCAGAAATTTAGCACTGCTTGGACACGGTGGAAGCGGAAAAACATCGCTTGCAGAGGCTTTGATCTATATTACAGGTGGTTCTGACAGACTTGGAAAGATAGCTGACGGAAATACCGTTTGCGACTATGATGCCGAAGAGGTTAAGAAAGGATTTACTCTGTCTGCGTCTATCGCTCCTGTTGAATGGAAGGATATAAAAATAAACATTATAGATACTCCCGGTTATCTTGATTTTGTCGGTGAGGCAAATCAGGCGCTGAGAGTTGCGGGAAGCGCGGTTATTACCGTTGACGCTAAGGCCGGTGTTGAGGTAGGAACAGAGCTTGCTTGGGATAACGCTACTGCTTACGGCGTTCCCAAGGTATTCTTTGTAAATAAGTGCGACGATCCCGAGGCAAACTTTGACAGAGTGTTCAAGGAGCTTGATTATAAGTTCGGTCGAACAGTTTGTCCTGTATTCGTTCCCGTTGAATACGGCAAAGATGTAACAATGCTTGACCTTGTAGCTATGAAGGCGTATAAGTATGACTCTTGCGGTAAGCGCCGTGAAATTCCTATGGAGGCTCGCTTTGAGGAGGTTGCCGCACAGTATAAGGAAGCTCTTAACGAGGCTCTTGCGGGTACAAGCGACGAGCTTATGGAAAAGTACTTTAACGGCGAGGAGATAACCAAGGAGGAGGCTGTTGAGGCGCTTCATCAGGGTATCATCGACGGTACTATAACACCTGTTTACTGCGGTTCTGCAACAAACATCTGGGGCGTTATTGCAATGCTTGACGCTATTTCAGAGTCCTTCCCCCGATTTACTGCAAAGAAGAATGAAAAGCTTGCTGACGGTACACTTCTTCCTATCGAGGTTGATGGCGAAACATCTGTATTTGTATTCAAGACGGTCGCTGACCAGTTTGTAGGAAAGATGTCCTTCTTTAAGGTTATGAGCGGTACTCTCAAGCGCGATATGGTGCTTAAGAATAACAGAAGCGGCGCGGCAGAGAAGTTTGCTCATATTTACACCGTAAAGGGTAAGAACCAGATAGAGGTAGACGAGCTTGCCTGCGGTGATATCGGTATGGTTGCAAAGCTTTCGGATACAGATACAAACGATACTCTTTCTCCCGACGGAGCACGCGCATATCTTCCCATTCGTTATCCCAAGCCCTATTATACACAGGCGATGACACCTGCGGCAAAGGGCGATGAGGGAAAGATCTCTCAGGGTATTGCAAAGCTTCTTGAGGAGGACCTTACAGTTAATTACGAAAACAACGCCGAAACAAAGCAGATGCTTATTTCGGGTCTTGGCGATATGCACCTTGCATACCTTGTATCCAAGCTTAAGTCGCGCTTTGGCGTATCGGTAAATCTTGGTCAGCCTAGACTTGCTTATCGTGAAAAGATAACCAAGAAGGTTCAGGTTGAAGGTAAGCATAAGAAGCAGTCGGGCGGTAGCGGACAGTACGGTCATGTTAAGATCACATTTGCTCCCGGTGAAGCAGAGGGACTTACATTTACCGAATCTGTAGTTGGCGGAGCAGTTCCCAAGAACTATTTCCCCGCAGTTGAAAAGGGCCTTCAGGAGGCTATGCTTAAGGGCGTTGCGGGCTTCCCTGTAATTCACCTTGCGGCAGACCTTTATGACGGTTCTTATCACGATGTTGACTCTAATGAGATCTCCTTCAAGCTTGCAGCAAGCCTTGCGTACAAGGAATGCTTGAAGCAGGCGGCTCCTGTTATTCTTGAGCCTGTGGGTGATCTTTCAATTACAATTCCCGAGGACCTTGTTGGTGATATTATAGGCGACCTTAATAAGCGCCGCGGAAGCGTTATGGGTATGGATACAGCTGAAAAGCAGGGCTATACAGTTATTAACGCCGTTGCTCCCAAGGCAGAGCTTGCAGAGTACCCAATTGTTCTTCGTGCTATGACACAGGGACGCGGCAGCTTTGACTTTGTGGTTACCGGATACGAAACAGTTCCTGCTAATATCGCGGCAAAGATAGTTGAGGAATATAAGAAATCACAGGAAGCGTAAATAAAAATTTTGGCGGTCGAGAAATGAAGTGAACCCCAAATAGTTCACAGAAAATAAAAAGGCGCAACAAAGACAGGGAGAGGAAATTACCTCTTCCTGTTTTTGATTCTCGAAGTATTGTAAAAAATCAACCAATCTTCAACCAACAGTAGATATTCTTCGAG
>JAZRHS010000054.1:0-3110 GCA_045644865.1 Eubacteriales bacterium
ACCCACGGGACCCATTTATGGGTAGTAAGTAATAATTGCGTGGCTGGCAGGCCAATCTAAAGCGCACTTGTGCGCCGCCAGTATTATTAGGGCTATGCCCGAAAATGAAATACCACCCGCTACGCGGGTGGATATTTATTAGTAACTGCTTTATTTCTTAAGCCCCAATATTTCAGACGATTGATCGCGCATCTTGTACTTAAGTATCTTACCTGCAGCGTTCATAGGAAATTCCTTTACGAACAAGAAGTATCTGGGAACCTTATGTCTTGCGATAGAAGCGTTTCCGTATTCCTTCATTTCGTTTTCGTCAGCCGTTTCACCCTTGTGAAGGATCACCCAAGCGCAGCACTCCTCGCCGTATCTTTCGTCGGGAACGCCAACCACCTGAACATCCTTGACCTTGGGATTTGTAAGGTAAAATTCCTCAATTTCACGGGGATAGAGGTTTTCACCGCCGCGAATGATCATATCCTTAAGTCTTCCTGTAACTTTGTAGTAGCCGTCGGGTGTGCGCATACAAATATCTCCCGAGTGAAGCCAGCCGTCAGCATCGATAGTCTGTGCGGTTGCCTCGGGCATCTTGTAATAGCCCTTCATAATATTAAATCCACGGGCAACAAATTCTCCGCTTTGTCCGTCGGGAAGCTCATCTCCTGTTTCAGGGTCAATGATCTTGCATTCAACACCGGGGAATGCAGAACCAACAGTTTCAACGCGGTGGTCAAGGTCCTCGTTGACCTCGCCCATAGTACATCCGGGAGAAGCCTCGGTCTGACCGTAAACAGAGATAATCTCCTTCATATTCATTTCAACCGAAGCGCGTCGCATAAGGTCGGCGGGGCAGTTTGCGCCTGCCATAATACCTGTTCTCATATAAGAGAAGTCGGTCTTGGCGAAGTCGGGGTGGCTGAACATTGCTATAAACATAGTGGGAACGCCGTTGAAGCAGGTGATTTTCTCGTCGTTTACGCAAGCAAGCGAGGATTTTGGCGAGAAGTAGGGAATAGGGCAAAGTGTACCGCCGTGAGTCATCATAGAGGTCATAGAAAGCACCATTCCGAAGCAATGGAACATAGGCACTTGAATCATCATTCGGTCAGCGGTGGAAAGGTCCATTCTGTCGCCGATAGTCTTACCGTTGTTTACGATGTTGCGGTGAGTAAGCATAACGCCCTTGGGGAAGCCTGTTGTACCCGATGTATACTGCATATTGCAAACATCGTCGGGCTTAACCAGCGACGCGCGTCTGCGCACCTCCTCGCGGGGAACCAGTGTGGAGCGAGAGAGCATTTGCTCCCAGTTAAGACAGCCGTCCATATCAAAGCCAACGGTAACAACATTTCTAAGGAATGGAAGATTCTTTGAATAGAGAGGCTTACCGGGGGTAAGAGTCTTAAGCTCGGGACAAAGCTCCTCAATGATCTCCTTGTAGTTAATATCCTTGCAATACTCAACCATAATAAGGGTGTGAGTATCAGACTGCTTGAGCAGGTACTCGATCTCGTGAATCTTATATGCGGTGTTTACTGTAACAAGAACTGCGCCGATCTTTGTGGTTGCCCAGAAGGTGATGAACCACTGGGGCACATTGGTTGCCCAGATCGCTACGTGGTCGCCTGCCTTTACGCCCAGAGAAATGAGCGAAGCGGCGCATTCGTCAACATCGCGACGGAACTGCTCGTAGGTTCTTGTATAATCAAGTGTGGGATACTTGAAGGCATACTGGTCGGGATATTTTTCGACCATAGTGTCAAGAACATCAGAGAATGTGGCATCAATAACATCGTACTTCTTCCATACGAATGTTCCTGTTTTCGCACGGTTGTAGTAGGTGTGCTGAGAGGTCTTTTTCTCGCGTCTTAAGGTTGAGATATAGTTTGTAAAGTGTGTAAGAACAATGTCAGCATCGGTTATTTCATCGTTCCACGCGGCGCAGATGAAGCCCTCGTAGTTCAATGAAGAAAGGGCATTGAGGAGCTTTTTAACATCAAGGTCGCCTTCGCCGATAAGCACGGTTCTGCCGTCCTTCATATCGCCAAGACGGACATATTTGATGTATGCGCCAAGGTTCTTGATAGTTGCCTCAGCGGCTTCTCCGGCGTCAAAGTGAGTTCCTCTCACATTCCAGGCAGCACCTATTGCAGAGGACGCGAAATGATTGATAATAGCGATTACATTTTCTGTGTTTGCAAGATGTCCTACCGTTTCAAACAGAATGTTGATGTCGGCATTTTCCGCGCGCTTGATAGCGGCAGTCATTTTTTTGTCAAGTATTTCAAATGACACGGGAGCTTCAGCGCGGACAATTACATTGTCAATTCCCGAAGCCATTGCCATTTCAACATACTTCAAAATCAACTCGGCGGTTGTTTCCTCGCTTTCAACAGGGGCAGGCATACGGAGAGCCGAAACAGAAAGATTTCTGTTAACAAGCTTTCTTTTGGAATCCGCGATTCTGTCGCGTCTTAAAATGCTGTCGTGATGTGCGCTTCTCTCACTGACGGCGTCGTATATTTCAAAGCCGTCAAAGCCGTAGTCATAAGCGTAGCGGCAGGTGTCCAGAAAGGAAGCGCGGCTTATGTTCTTGGTGGAAAAAACGAATTTCATTATGGATTATGCCTCCTCGAACACGATTTTGTTAAGCGCGTTTATGTATGCTCTGATGCTGGCTGCGATAATATCGGTAGATGTACCGTTGCCCGAGTAGAGCTTTCCGTTGTATCTGAGTCTTACAAGAGCAGAGCCGAGCGCCTCTTTTCCCTCGGTAACAGACTGAACCTGATAATCGTCAAGCTCATAGTGATGACCGATGCACTGCTCGATAGCGCGGAATGCGGAGTCGATAGGACCGTCGCCTGCGCTTACGCCGCAGATAATCTCACCGTTGTTTTTAAGAACGATCTGTGTCATTGCGCTGGAAATATTACTGCTTGTGGTTGTATAGGTTTCAAAATGATAAGTAGAGGGAGCCTGCATAGCAGAGCTTGCGATAAGCGCTTCAAATTCCTTTGCGCCTACAGCGCCCTTCTTTTCGCATACCTGTGTCAGCGCCTTGTATACGCTTCCGATGTCGGCATCTGAAAGGTCATAGCCGAGAAGCGAAGCCG
>JAZRHS010000055.1:0-7601 GCA_045644865.1 Eubacteriales bacterium
TTCTGCTTTGAGTTCTTCCGGATAACTTTTTAATTTTTGTCCTTTCTTTGCCATAACAAAAACACCTCCTATGGTACCATTATACCATAAGAGGTGTTTGCGCCTTTTTATTTTCTGTGAACTATTTGGGGTTCACTTCAATATCACTCAGCCTTAAATTTGTCTTGTTTATTTAACTTCGATAATCGACTCGTCCCACATATCGGGGGCTTCGTAGCCCATAAGGTTTACCATTGTTGCGGCTACATTGGAAAGTCCGAACTGACCGTTGTCTGCTTTTACCGTGTACTTGTCAGCGCAAACATTATCATAGATAATGCAGGGAACGGGATTGAGAGTGTGGCTTGTCTTTGCCTTGTAGTTGCCGTTCTTGTCTGCCTTGGGGTTGCCCGACTTATCCATTTCGTACATTTCGTCGGCATTTCCGTGGTCGGCGGTAATAAGAGCTACGCCGCCCATCTTGTCAAGAGCCTTAAGGATTCTGCCAAGCTGGATATCAAGCGCCTCAACAGAGCAACGGGTTGCGGCAAGAGAGCCTGTATGACCAACCATATCGCCGTTGGGGAAGTTAACGCGGAGATACTGATACTTGCCCGATTCAAGAGCCTCGATAAGGGCGTCGGTAATCTCTGCGCACTTCATCCAGGGTCTTTGCTCAAAGGGAACTGTATCAGAGGGGATCTCAATATAGGTTTCAAGCTCCTCGGAGAATTTGCCCGACTTATTTCCGTTCCAGAAGTAGGTTACGTGGCCGTATTTCTGTGTTTCGGAGATAGCAAGCACATTGATGCCTGTGTTTGCCATATATTCGCTCATTGTGTTTGTGATTTCGGGGGGATTTACAAGGAAGCGAGAGGGGATATGAAGGTCGCCGTCGTATTCAAGCATACCTGCGTAAACCACCTTGGGGTAGCGAACGCGGTCGAACTTGTCGAACACCTCATTGTCAAAGGTTTTGGAGATTTCGATAGAACGGTCGCCGCGGAAGTTGAAGAAGATAACGCTGTCGCCGTCCTCGATAGTACCTACGGGCTTGCCGTTCTCTGCGATAACGAAGGGGGGAAGATCCTGGTCGATTACCTTAAGCTCCTCGCGGTAGGTCTTTACAGCCTCTGCCGCAGACGCAAACTGTCTTGCGTCGCCAAGCACATGGGTGTGCCAGCCGCGCTCAACCATAGACCAATCGGCCTCGTATCTGTCCATAGTAATCTGCATTCTTCCGCCGCCGCTTGCGATTTTGATGTCAAAGCTTGCGTCGCGAAGGTCTGCGATGAACGCTTCAAAGGGCTCGATATAGTCAAGAGCCGATGTTTCGCCGACATCGCGTCCGTCAATGAGAATATGAAGTCTTACCTTGTTCACGCCCTCTGCCTTAGCCTGAACTATCATAGCCTTAAGGTGGTCGATGTGAGAGTGAACATTACCGTCGGAGAAAAGACCGAGGAAGTGAAGTGTTCCGCTATTATCCTTTGCGTTTGCAACAAGGAGCTTCCAGGTTTCGGAAGCGAACATCTTGCCTGTTTCGATTGACTGGGAAACAAGCTTTGCGCCCTGCGCGAACACCTGGCCTGCGCCGAGAGCGTTATGTCCGACCTCGGAGTTACCCATATCGTCGTCAGAGGGAAGACCAACTGCTGTTCCGTGAGCCTTAAGGGCAACGGTGGGGTACTTTGCCATAAGCATATCAAGGTTGGGTGTGTAGGAAGTTGCAACGGCATTTGAAACGGTGTTTGGAGCAAGTCCGATACCGTCCATAACGATAGTGAGGACGGGACCCTTTACGCCGTCAAAGCCATTAAGCTTTTTAAGTGTATTCATTTTATATTCCTCCGTAAATATTTACAATCATCTTATAGTATACAATTTTTTTGTCAAAATATCAAGGGGTAAAGCGAAAAAATCCAAAAATTTCTTCACAGGGGTTGAAAAAGAAAAAAATGTGGTGTATAATAAGGTGTCAGTAAAAAACCGAAAGGAAGTAATAAAGATGTCAGAATGCACACACAACTGCTCGACCTGCTCGAGCAACTGTTCTGAAAGAAAGCAGGAAAGCCTGCACGAGCCGCTTAACGCGCTCAGCAAGGTAAAGCGTGTAATCGGCGTAGTCAGCGGAAAGGGCGGCGTAGGTAAGTCGCTTGTTACCTCTATGCTTGCTGTTCTTATGCAGAGAGAGGGCTACAAAACCGCTATTCTCGACGCAGATATAACAGGTCCTTCTATTCCCAAGGCGTTTGGTCTTAAGGCGGGAATCGAGGGCGGCCCTGAGGGAATGTTCCCTGCGCACAGCACTACGGGAATTGATGTTATGTCGGTAAATCTTCTTCTTGACGACGAGGCAAAGCCCGTGGTTTGGAGAGGCCCTGTTATTGCCGGTACTGTAAAGCAGTTCTGGAGCGAAACCATCTGGAACGATATTGACTATATGTTTGTTGACTGCCCTCCCGGAACAGGCGATGTTCCGCTTACAGTATTCCAGTCGCTTCCTCTTGACGGAATCGTTATCGTGTCAAGCCCTCAGGAGCTTGTTTCAATGATAGTCAAGAAGGCGGCAAATATGGCAAAGCTTATGAACATTCCCGTGCTTGGACTTGTTGAGAATATGAGCTATGTACTTTGCCCCGATTGCGGAAAGAGAATAAATGTTTACGGCGACAGCCATATCGAGGAGATTGCCGATGAGTTTGGCTATGACCTTATGGGACAGATTCCTATGGACAGTAAGCTTGCGGCTCTTGTTGACAGAGGAATGATAGAGCTTATGGAAAACGACTACCTTGACAAGGCGGTTACGATTATCAGAAACAGACTTG
Organism: Eubacteriales bacterium; assembly: GCA_045644865.1. Classification (GTDB taxonomy): domain Bacteria; phylum Bacillota; class Clostridia; order Oscillospirales; family CAG-272; genus RGIG8775. The sequence goes on from JAZRHS010000055.1 coordinate 2,811, forward strand.
AGAAATAAAAAGCACATCTGAATAAGATAAGCGGTTGAGGATTGCTCAACCGCTTTTTGTTATGTGATTATTTTTGCCTCATCTGGTGTATTTTGTCGGGATTGGGCGTAACCAAAGCCGACCAGTTGGTGTGGTAGATGACAAAGCCGGGCTTTGCGGCGGGGGGCTTTTTCACATACTTTATGAGGGTATAGTCAACCTCAACGCTCTGTCCGCCGTATGCCTTTGAATGATACGCCGCAATCTCTGCCGCCTGTGTAAAGTCCTCTGCGGGGGGCTCTTCACCCTCGGTAAGCATAACCACGTGAGAGCCGGGGGCGTTCTTGGCGTGGAACCAATAGTCGGTTTTTGATGCTAACTTGAAGGTTATATACTCGTTCTGAATATTGTTTTTTCCGCAAAGCACGGTGTAGCCGTTGTCGGTTACAAATTTAGCCACCGTGGGCGCGCTTTGTTTGTGGGCGGTGTAGCCCTTCATTTTTGAGGCATATCCCGCGCGGTAAAGCTCGTCGCGTATCTCCGACAGGTCTGCGGGGGATTCTGCCTTGTCAAGAGAATCAAGCACAGAATTTATATAGTCAAGCTCGGATTTTGCAATTTCGATTTGTTTTGTAAGCTCAATTTTGGCGTTTTTTGACTTGTTATAGCGTTTATAAAGCCTTTGGGCATTGGCGGCGGGGGAGAGCCTTTCGTCAAGCTCGACCAAGATGTATGGCAGGCTTCCGTCCTCGCCCATATTGTCATAGTCGGGAAGACTTGCTTCCTTCATTCCGCGCTTCAGCATATAGATATTTGCGGTGATAAGGTCGCCCATTTTTTTGTATTCCTCGCCGCGTATACATTCTGCAAGCTCGCCTTCCTGAAGCTCTATCTTTTTCACAAGTCTTGAGTTGGCGTTAAGAAGAAGCTTCTGTACATCGGAAGCCCGTTGCTTTACTCTCTGTTCTTTATCTCTGCTGTCAAAAAACAGGTCGAGCAGGCGGCTGGGGCTTTCTATTTTCTTTGCGTTAAGTCCGCCATATTGCTTAAGGTCGCAAAAGGCGTATTCCACAGGCTTTTCACCGTCAAGAACAAGGGTGGGGGAGTAGTTGTGGGATTTTATGTCCTCTATAAGAGCCGAGAATTTGCTCCAGAGTATTCTCGGACTGCAGGAAGACAGGGGTGTATCGATTGCTCCTGTGGCAGAAAAGGCTATTTCTCTTGCTACCGCCGCGGAGATTCCGAGATAGCTGCCAAGTATGAACTTGTCGCAGGGGCGTTCGGGCGAAGCCTCTGACACAAGGCGCATAAATTCGTCCTCGTCGGTTTTTGTGGGGTCTGCCTTATCCTGCTTTGGGGGAAGCTCGTATTTCATTCCGGGCAATATCTGACGCAGACTGCTTGTTGAGAAGTCAACTATCTTCATTGCCGTTATTATTTTCATATCGCCGTCGGCAAAAATAAGGTTACTGTATTTGCCCATAAGCTCGGCAATAAGATATTTTACGCACTCATAGCCCATTTCATCTCTTGTTTCAAAGCCAAGCACCGCCGCGCGCTCAAAGCCAAGCTGCTCAATCGAGCAAAGCTTTGCGCCCTGAAGATGCTTTCGCAAAAGCATACAAAGCATAGGCGGATTTTGCGGGTTTTCCTTTGGTATAGCGGTAAATCCGATACGGGGATTGTTTGAGCCCGCGTTTATAAGCAGACGCTTGCCGCCGCTTTTTGAGCGTATTTGTAATATTATTTCATCTCTTTCGGGCTGGTAGACCTTTTCTACTCTCGCGCCAAGAGATTCCACTTTTATCTCGTGCAGAACACACGAGAGCATACCTGCGTCAAACGCCATTATTTTACCTCGAATAAAGAATTATTTAAGTCATCAAGCGAATTGAAAATAAAATCGGGCTTTTCAGCATCATTTGCCGCCTCTGCATCGGAAAGAAGAGTTTCTCCCGAAAGAACGAGAACCGAGCAAACACCGTGGCGCTTGCCAAGGGCGATGTCTGTGTAGAGCCTGTCGCCAAAGATAACCATATCGCCTCTGTCTACGCCGCAGACTTCTTCTATCATTTCAATAGTTTCCTTGTAGGGCTTGCCGAAATAGGTGGGAGTCTTGCCTGTTGAAGCGGTTATAAATGCCGCAATAGCTCCGCTGTCGGGAATAAATCCGTTTTCAACGGGGCAGTTGAAGTCGGGGTGGGTGGAAAGATATTCCGCGCCGTTTCGCACAAAGCGGCAGGCTGCATTCAGCTTTTCATAAGTAAGGGTAGTGTCAAAGCTGCTTACAACTATGTCGCAGCTGTCCGCGCTCTCGTCAACAAGCTTTATTCCGCGGCTTCTGAAATCGGCTGTAAGCTCTGGAGTTCCGATAAGATATACCGATTTTTCACCTCGGTGCTTTTTGAGAAATTCTATAGTAACATCTCCCGAGGTCATTATTTCGCCCGCTTTGGGAGAAAAGCCGAGAAGCCCCAGCTTTTTGTAATAAAAATCGGTGCTGTGAGAGGCGTTGTTGGTGAAAAAAAGAACCCGTCTGCCGCTTTTTCTGAGGTTATCTATAAACCTTATGGCAAAATCGAAAACCCTGCCGCCAAGGTATATAGTGCCGTCCATATCGAAGATATACAGTTTTTTGTTTTTTATTTCCTTGATATCGGGGTTTTTTGAGTACATTTTGCGCTCCTTTTTTCAAAAATCTGACAATATATTATAACACCTTATTGATTTTTTTGCAAGATGGTGGTATAATATTCTATATAAAAAATTTTTTCGAGGATTTATTATGCAAACTGTAATTGGAATCGATGTTGGCGGAACTACAACAAAGATAGTCGGCTTCAGAAAGGGCGAGGGGGGTATAGAGCTTATTGACCCTCAATTTGTGCGCGCCACCGACCCTGTAACCTCGGCTTACGGTGCATTTGGCAAATTCACCCTTCAGAATCAAATATCACTTGACGAGGTGGATTGCGTTATGATGACAGGCGCAGGCGCGGGAAGCATAGACAAGCCTATCTATTCTGTAAAATGCAACACTATCAGCGAGTTTTCCTGTATAGGCAGAGGCGGACTTTATCTTTCGGGGCTTGACGAGGCTATAGTTATCAGTATGGGTACAGGTACTGCTATCGTTTACGCCAAGCGCGACGGAGAAAACACAGAAACCAAGTATCTTGGCGGTACGGGTGTGGGCGGCGGTACGCTTGTCGGTCTTACGAGAAAGATTCTCGGAGTGGAAAATATAGAGCATATCGAGCAGCTTTGTCAGGGCGGAAATCTTGATAATGTTGACCTTCGCATTAAGGATATTTCGGGCAAGGGTAAGTACAACGGCGTTAATGATGAGCTGACGGCGGCAAACTTCGGAAAGCTCAGCGACATAGCAAGCAAGAGCGACATCGCTCTTGGAATTGCCAATATGGTTGCCGAAACCGTGGGAATGATAGCGCTTTTCGCCGCGAGAGAATACAGGGTCAAGAATATAGTGCTTACGGGAAACCTGACAGCGGTACAGCCTATCAGGGAAAGGCTTCTTGCGCTTAACGAGAACTTTGAAGTAAATTACCTTATTCCCGAAAACGCAAACTTCGGAACTGTTATCGGTGCGGCGCTTCACGGGCTTAAATAAAAATTTGTCAGATACTTGACATATAAGTTTTCGGGTGATATAATTATTAAGTTATGTTTGTAATTATTTGAAAGGTGATATAAACTTATGAAATGGACTTCACTTAACGAACTCAGAGAAAAATATCTTTCGTTTTTCGAATCCAAGGGACATTTAAGACTCCCTTCTTTCCCCCTTGTGCCGATAAACGATAAATCGCTTCTCCTTATCAATTCGGGAATGGCACCTATGAAGAAGTACTTCACAGGAGAGGAAATCCCCCCCAGAAACCGTGTTACCACCTGCCAGAAGTGTATCAGAACACCCGACCTTGACAGAGTTGGACATACCGCGCGCCACGGCACTTATTTTGAAATGCTTGGCAACTTCTCCTTTGGAGATTATTTCAAGGAAGAGGCAATCGCGTGGGCTTGGGAGTTTCTTACAGAATGGCTTGAGATTCCCGGTGAGCTTCTTTGGCCCTCTATTTATGAGAATGACGAGGAAGCGTTTGGAATCTGGAATAAAAAGATCGGCGTTCCCGCAGAGCGTATAGTTCGCCTTGGTAAGGCTGACAACTTCTGGGAGCACGGCTCAGGTCCCTGCGGTCCCTGCTCGGAGATCTATTTTGACCGAGGACTTAAGTATGGTTGCGGCTCTCCCGATTGTAAGCCGGGTTGCGACTGCGACCGCTTTATGGAGATATGGAACAATGTATTCTCCCAGTTTAATAATGACGGCAACGGCAATTATACCGAGCTTGCACAGAAGAATATCGACACGGGAATGGGTCTTGAGCGTCTTGCTTGCGTAATGCAGGGCGTTGACAACCTTTTTGAGGTAGACACCGTAAGAAAGATACTTAACACGGTTTGCGCTATTTCGGGCAAGAGCTACGGCAACAACGATAAGGACGATATTTCTATCCGCGTAGTTACCGACCATATCAGAAGCGCAACCTTTATGATAAGCGACGGCGTTATCCCCTCCAACGAGGGCAGAGGCTACGTTCTCCGCAGAATTCTTCGCCGTGCTTGCCGCTTCGGTAAGCTTCTCGGCATCGATCGCGCGTTCCTTTGCGAGCTTTGCGAGGTGGTTATCGGTGAAAACATCGGTGCATATCCCGAGCTTGGCGAGAAGAAGGACTATATCCTTAAGGTTATCGGCAACGAGGAAGAGCGCTTTGACGCAACTATAGATGC
>JAZRHS010000056.1:0-28552 GCA_045644865.1 Eubacteriales bacterium
CCAATAACCGATACCGCGTCCGATACATTGGTAGCACCTTGCACCGCAATAGCCTCGCGTAGCTCGTTAGTCGACTCGGGTATACGGCACTTATCGTAGACCACCTTTGAGAAGGCGGTGTCGGTCATATGCTTCATAACCATAGCGTAGGCTCTGTTTATGAACTTCTGATTGGGAATCATTCCGCTTACGGGAGCCGTTCCGTGGAAGCTGTTCTTGGTGGGCGTCCAGTTGAAATACGCCACGGGATAAAGACGGCATCTTGTTTCAACTCGCTTAATAACGCACTCCTTTGTAGCCTTTTCAAAGACCACAAAGCCGCCCTCTCTGTGGAATTTAAGCAGACAGGTCGCCTTGCCAAGACCGCCCTCAAGCTCACCCGAGCCGTAGCTCTCGGCATTGTCGTCATCGGCTATAATGCGAATGACCTGCCTTTCCTCAACGCCGTTTTCTCTTGCCTCTCTGCGAAGAGCCTCAACGCTCTCACGGCCCGCAAGCATAACATAGTCCTGCGACTGTATGTCGGCATTGTTCACATCGGCAACAAATAAATCAATGTTGTCTATTTTCTGCGCACCGATGTCCCCCGAAAAGGCTCTGTCGCCCGCCGAGCCGTTGTCCCAATAGCAATACGCCACGCCGTCCCCCGTGAGTGCCGCATCGAGCAACAGTCCGTAGATCATACTGTCCATTCTGCACTTTTCCCAACGGTAACGCGCATTCTTTGACATAACCTCAAGTCCGCGCTTTATTGCCTCTTCCTCTTTTTTTGAGGAATAAAAAGGAATATTATCGTCGGTATATGCCAACGAATAATTTCCGGTTGCTACCGAACAAACCAGATAGTCGGTAACACGCTTGATAATGTTAAATACAGGCTTTGGCAGGTCAATGCTCTCCGAGCCGCGCCATTGGTCGCCGCGGTAAAAGCGCTCGTTTTGTCTTACCGTTTCGTAAAGCCCTATTTTGCGCTTGTAGTTCTTTCCCGCCTCATACTCTCGCCAAGCCTTGGTAATGTTTGAATTAGAATTCATATTAGTCCTTTCTTTGTTTTTACTGCATCGCTCTAAATTCAAGCGCGTATATTCTCTGTCGGCTTACTCCGGAAGCGCGAAGTGTGAATTTCGCCCTCTCGGTCCTGCCTGTTGATACACGCATCTCCACAAGCTCTGCTCCAACATGAATCGGCGACGCCTGATCGCCGCTAAGCTCCAGACTGGCAAGACTCTTGCCGTCATCTATATCAAGAGCCACCTTGCCGCCGTCAAAGCAACCCGTAACGCTTATAGAGCATATCTGCTTCTTCTGCCTTGGAGCAGACATCTCAAAGCCCGCGCTTTCTATAACGCCCTCTATCTCCCTGTCGCCCTCGGTAGTACGGTCGGTATATCGCGCCTTGTCAAAGAGGAACAGCGAGCTTCCCGACACAAATGCCGCACCCGCGCCCCACTCAATGAAGCGGTCAACCCTTATTCCGTCATAAAGCCACCAAAGCCCCCGCCTCAGGTCATAAACAAGCACCTCTCCGTTCTCGGACGCGCGGTTGGCAAACCATATTTCATCACCGTCGCGCTGATAGCAGACCGCGGCATTTTTCAAAAAGCCGTCATCAAGATACTCGGAAATATTGTCAGAAAGCCTTGTTACCACCGCGTCCTCCTCAAACTCGTTGTCAAAGCTCCACTTAAAAATACCGCCTCTGGAAACTGTAATGGGCTTCAGCTCGTCAGCCACGCAAAACGCCTTGTCCGAGGAGCAACCCAGAGTGTGGGAAACAAGCTCAAGAGCAACACCTCTGCGACTTGTTCCCTCGCTGTCGCACAGATCAGAGGTTATCCAGGTTCTGTGCTTTGAGAAAACAAGCATTCTGTAGCCCACACGGCAAAAGCCGCTTATAGCGTTCATACCGCCAAATCTGCAATCCTCACCCTTGGGGAAATACAGGGGGTCCACCTCTCCGTATACGCTCCTTGCCAGTGCAAGCTCCTCGTCGCTTACCACTCCCGAAACGCGGAACACATCGCCGTCGCCGCCGCCGTAAAGAAACACCCTTGACTTATCAAAGCAGTCAAACACCGCCGCCCTGTTAAAGCCGTTAAAGCTCGGGTCGATATACTCACTGCTATCGACAGTAACATACATAGTTATCCTTGCGCCCTTGCCGCAATAAATGCTGTCAAAGGTAGCCCTTTTCTTGTCGCTGCTAATGCTCATTCCCAGCTTTTTTATATCCTTGATCGCCTGATTTATGATTACGCCGTCAACGCTTTTTATAGGTATTCCTACAGCAAGCGTGTTCAACTCCTCATAGTCGCAGATGTAGTCAATTCTGATCCGCGGTGTCAACAGGTTAAAAGGGGAATTGACAACTCCCACAATATTTGAATTAGCTTCCCAATCCTTTCCGTACAACGCGGGCTGCGGGGAACAAGGCAGGGCTGACGCGCCCCCCGTGTAGCGGTAGATCTGCACGCCGTCTGTCAGATAAAGCTCACCCCGAAGCTCGAAGAAATCCACATTCCCTTCAGCGGTTGAAAGTAGCTCCGCAGAGCTTATCTCCCCCTCTGTGTTCACCCTGTAGAGAGAGCTTCCCGACACGGCAAGAATTATATCCTCACCGCCGTCAACATAGGCCGTCGCACCTCTTATCTCCCCGTCTAAAGAGGCTATAAGGCCAAAGCCCTCACGCTTAATGGCAGAGCCGTCAAAAAGAAGCCTGAAATTTTTAAGCTGCGATAGCCGACCCGACCCTATGGGCGATGTGAGGTCAAGACCCTTAAAGCCGTCAAAGACCTCCGAAAAATCAATTTTGTTGTTCATTTTACCTCCTGGAGCGTAGTTCGCTCTCTTAAAAATATCCCAGCCTCTTTTTTCTGTAACCGAAAAAGAAGCTATCATCACAGGGCGTTGGCAGATTAAAGCGGCTCATAAGCCCGTAACGCAACGCCTCGGGGGCGTGGGTAACAGAATGCGGCTCGCTTGCCGCATCCTCGGCGCGGTTCTTGTCGCAGAGCAAAGATGTCATCGAATGGATAAGCTCGGTGCAACACGAGCATATCCTGAGCCTTGGCTCACCCGCGCTTCCCCCAAGGAATTCTCTTACCGCGCGCCAACCCGGAATGCGCCTGTCGTCGGCGGCTACCATAGGCGGCATTCCCTCAACTCGTTGCATTATCTCAAAGCCGCTGAGTCCGCTATCCTGCCTTCTGTTCCAAAGGTCGGGGGAAGCCACAGCGTACTCGGGTCGGTACGAGCCAAACGCCGCGCTTATCCTTGTGGCGGCTTCGCCAAGGGTCAGCCCGGGAACGCAAAGCTCGTCTGCCACATAGACAATCCCCTCCCTGTCCACGCCGATAAGAAGTGCGGCTAACATATCAAAGCCATAGTCAAGGGCAAGGAAATATCTGACTCCCTCGGGTATCTCACTTGCGCGGCAGACATGGACCTCGTGGTCAAACTCCGAAAAGAACTGACCCTCAAAAACATCCCATCTGCCGTAAAGCCAGGCATCGCGAAGCTTTGGGGAAAGACTTTTAAGCCGCCCCAAATACTCGGGGTCGCTTTCAAGCAGAACATCGTTGTCGGTAACAAGCGCCTGAATAAACAGGTAATCGTCGGGGTTCTCGCCACCTCTGAAATCCCTGTCGATAAACAACCGTTTGACCCACGCGTGTCCTACGCCGCCGGGGTTGCAGGTAAGATATATCCGCTTGGGGCAATCGTTTACGCCTCTCACACAAGCGCCAAAGACCGAGAATTGGTACTCTGTAAGCTGGGTAGCCTCGTCAATAGCCACGATGTCGTATTCCTGTCCCTGATAGCGAAGAACATCACGGTCAGAGGAGCAATAACCGAAAATAATCTTGCTTCCGTTGGGAAAGGAAATACACTTATCGGCCTCGCTGTACTTGATAAACTCACCGTATTCAGCAAGGAACTGGGACAAATGGTTTGACTTAAGCTCGGCATAGGAGCGTCTGATAAGCAAGCATTTTGCCCCCGAGTAACGCAAGCATATCGCCACAAGCTTGCGCCGCAGCGCCCAGGACTTTCCGCCGCCCCTCGCGCCGCCGTAGGCGGTGTATTTTGCTCGCGAGGCGAAAAATTCAGCCTGCTTTTTGTTTGGCGCGCCGCCTATTTTTATGACCCTGCGTTCACCGCCCGACTTTTCCGCTTCCACAGCTTATCCTCCGTCCTCAAAAATATCGTGGTCGAATACCAACTTCACCTCGGGAAATTCGCAAGCCGCCCGACGAGGCTCTGCCCTTTCCCCATATCCAAGCCTCTGCTTGAGATATGCCGTTATCAGCGTCGCCGAAAGGTCCGAATTAAGTGCCTCGTCCTCAAAGACCGCGCAAAGCGCACCGTAGCTTTCGGGATATCCGCGGAAAAGCTCCTCAAGCTCCTCAACACCTATTCCGAGATACCTGCAAAAGCCCGCAAGGTTGGGAAATCTTGTTTTTGACTTTGAGCCAACTGCCTCGCTTCTGCACTCCCCGATGTATTCAGCCACCGAGGAGATCACCCTGTCCTTGTCAAGACAACCGTCAACGCTTTCGCAACTGTTTTCGTTCATTACACAATTTTCACCTCCCTTGCCCTGCGACAGCTTGATTTTAACACCGAAGCGAGTGCCATTTTGTGCCGCGTAGTGCCATATAGTGCCAAAATGAAAAAATATTTTTTAGAAAGTATTTTTTTGGATTTCGCGGGTCAAAATAACAAAAAAGAGGTGTAAAAATGAACGAAAACGAAAAAAGCCCCGCCGTAAGCGAGGAAAAAGACGGAAGCATAGTAGTAAAAAATTCAAAAGGCTCTATTCATTGTATGTCAATAATAGGACAGATAGAGGGTCATTACATTTCCCCCGAAAACCAGAAGGCAACCAAATACGAGCATATAATCCCCCTGCTTGCCGCCATCGAGGAAAGCGAGGAGATAGACGGACTTCTTGTAATGCTCAACACAATGGGGGGCGATGTTGAGGCAGGACTTGCCATAGGGGAAATGATAGCCTCGATGTCAAAGCCCACCGTTTCAATAGTCCTTGGGGGCGGACACTCAATAGGCGTGCCTTTGGCGGTAGCGGCAAAAAGGTCATTTATAGTTCCCTCTGCCACTATGACGGTGCATCCCGTCCGCTTTAACGGACTTGTTATCGGTGTTCCCCAAAGCTTTGAGTATATGAGAGAGGTGCAGAACAGAATATGCGACTTTATCTGCCGACACTCAAACATAAGCCGAGAAAGGCTTGAAGAGCTTATGTCAAACACCGACTCTATGGCAACCGATGTAGGTACGATAATCGGCGGAAACGAAGCAGTGGAATGCGGACTTGTTGATAGTGTAGGCGGACTTTCTGACGCAATCAAAGCACTCAGGGATATGATAAAGGAAGCAAAAGGCTAAATCCCCCACTATGCCAACTCCGCAACCATAAAGAAAAGCCTTGCGTGGCTTTTCAGTGATTTATAAAAAGTAAAAGGAGCAGTTCCTCTGAATTGCTCCTGTTTTCTATATTATATTCTCTCTAAAATCTCTTCCGCATTGGTGTCGGGCTTTACCTTGTTCATAACCTCGGTGATAACTCCCCGTTCATCAATGATAAAGGTCGTTCTCACAACGCCCATTCCAACCTTGCCGCACATCTTCTTTTCCTTCCACACGCCGTAGGCCTCGATGGCCTTTCGCTCGGGGTCGGAAAGCAAAACAAAGGGTAAATTGTATTTTTCGGCAAATTTGATGTGTGATGCCACACTATCCTTGCTTATGCCGATAACAACAATCCCTCGTTTTTCAAACTCGGCATATGCCGCCGCAAAGCCGCAGGCTTGACGGGTGCAACCGGGTGTATTGTCTTTGGGATAAAAATATAATACAATCTTTTTCCCAAGAAAATCGGCTAACGACACTTCCCTGCCGTCCTTGTCAAAAAGTGTAAAATTCGGCGCATTCATTCCTGCCTCAAGCATAGCACCTCTCCTTTATTACTTACAAAACTTCTCTATATAATTATCTATAGCCGACTTAATAACCTTTATCGCCTCGGCACGGTCGCTGACCTCATCTACAGCCGTTGTCTTGTTTTCAAGATTCTTGTATACCGTAAAGAAATGACGCATCTCCTCAAATACGTGAGAAGGAAGCTGGTCAATATCGGTATAAATATTGTAGTTAGGGTCGCTAAACGGAATTGCGATTATCTTCTCGTCGCTCTTTCCGTTATCTATCATAGATATAACGCCTATGGGATACGCCTGAACAAGCGACATAGGCTCAAGCGGCTCAGAGCAAAGCAAAAGCACATCAAGAGGGTCGTTGTCGTCGCCATAGGTACGGGGAATAAATCCGTAGTTTGCGGGATAGTGTGTTGATGTATAAAGAATACGGTCAAGAATGATAAGACCTGTTTCCTTGTCAAGCTCGTATTTTTTCTTACTTCCTTTAGATATCTCCACTACGCAGATAAAATCTTCTGCGTTAATTCTCTTGGGGGATATGTCGTGCCAGATGTTTGACATACAGTTCACTTCCTTTCATATTGGGATATAATTCTACCACATTTATTTATTTTTGTCAAGTAGCGCCGCCCTATTAACATTGCGTTCACCGCCAAGGTCACTTGTAAAATAGGGGAAAGAGTGGAAAATCATAGAACTATTCATTCTTTTTCTCTGTTTTTTACGAAATAATTTCCAGCATCGGGATACACAGGATATACTTTCCTTTTATGGGTTATTTTATTCGTTGCGCCCCCTGATGATTTATGGTAAAATGGGCAAGTAAAGCCTCTGCCGCCAACAGGCACAGGCTAAAAACAAAGAAAGGAAAACAAAAATGAAGAAAACAGCAAAAGTAACCACGACCGCGCTTTGCGCGCTGATGTTGACAAGTCCGCTTGCTCTCGTTTCTCACGCCGACGAACCTGTTACATACACCAATGACAACCTGTCAGTAAGCGCGACGAGTCTTGAATACGGCGGAAACATTTATCTCGACCTGAGCGAAAAGGCAGCGTCGGGAGTAAGAGTGCTTCTTAACGGAAGCGACATCATATCGGGTCAGGGACGGATAATCAACTCGGTTACATATGTACCATTAAGAGCGTTTTGCGATGCGCTGGGCGGCGCAACGGTAAGCTGGGACCACGCAACGCGCACGGCTAAGGTCAGCAAGGGAAACACGACGGTATATGCAAAGCAGGGCGCGCTCTACCTTGAAGCAAACGACAGATACTTTTACACCGTCGAGCCTATCGCAAATATTGACGGAACTCTGTTCGTCCCCATAAGACCCTTGGCAAAGGCGTTCGGACTGTCTTTGCAATGGGACAATTCTCTCCGCGCGGTTCTGCTCGAAACAGGCAGCAAAGTGCCCGTATCGGGTTCATCATTTTATAAATCGGACGAGGTACTGTGGCTTGCGCGTATAATCCACGCCGAATCATCGGGCGAGCCGATGAACGGCAAAATTGCCGTTGGCAATGTTGTGCTCAACCGCGTAGCAAGTCCCCAATACCCCAACACCATCTACGGCGTAATTTTTGACCGCAAGCACGGCACGCAATTCTCTCCCGTGTCCTTCGGAACTATATACAACACTCCCTCTGAGGAAAGTGTTATAGCGGCAAAAATATGTCTTGAGGGCTACACCCTGTCAAGCGAGGTGCTCTTCTTTATGAACCCCAAGCTTGCCACCACCTCCTGGATAGCGCAGAACCGCCCCTTCCTATTTAAGATAGGAAACCACTACTTCTACGCCTAAAACAAACAAGGGCTACCCTGTTGGGTAGCCCTATGTTTTTTCTTACGCCCAAAACTCGGCAAACAGCTTGATGTTCTCGGCTGAGGGCGTAAGCTTGCCGCCCTCAATTTTCTTAATAATCTCAACAATTCGGTCGTTTATAGGTGTTTTTACACCAAACTTCTTACCAAACTCGCAGACCACTCCGTTTATGGCGTCTATCTCGCAGGGCTTGCCCTGCTTAATATCCTGAAGCATCGACGGCTCAATGCCTCTATGCTTTCTCATTGCAACGGGAATAAGTGCGGTAGCCACGGTTCTCTTAACGGCATTGTCATAATAGAAAAGCTTAACTATGTTCTTCCCCTGTACAGGCGCAAATTCAACGCCCGCCGCGTGCCCAACATCAATGCACTCCTTCATAAGTCTTATAGCCACCTTGCGGCAGTCAGCATTGTCGGCTACATCTCCGAATGTTCCGCCGATTACAGTTCCAAGTCCCGAAAAAGTAGCGTTTATAAGCAGCTTTGACCACCTTACGCCAAGCAGATTGCTCTCCTCATGAACAGGACACATAAGCTCAAGCAACGCCTTGACCTCGGCAAATTTCCCGTCGCTGATGCCCTCCATTCTTCCCATATGGAAGGAAAGCCTGTCAGCCTCGCTGGTAAGTCTGCAAACACCCGGTGAAACAAGAGTCGCCCCCCATTCAACGGTACAGCCCATTGTGCGCTCGCTGCCAACAATCTCGGCAATCTCGGGCTCGGGCAAGCCGTTCTGAAGGCTTACTATCACACCGTCGTCAGCCAGATGGTTCTTAAGCATAGTAACCACCTCGGCGTTGTGAAGCTGCTTTGTCAGCAGAATGATAATGTCATATCTTCCGTCCATCTCATCGGGGGTAAGCACATTGACAGGCACATTGAATTCAGCCGCACCAATAACAGTTGCCCCGTTTTCGTTAAGCGCCTCAATATGGGCGCGATTTCGGTTGATAAGGTCTATCTCCCCGCCGTTTTTGGTAATGTAAGCGCCAAGCACCGTGCCAAGCGAGCCCGCGCCGTATATGGCGTATCTTTTCATTTGCCGTCCCCCTTTGTTGTTTCCTTCAATCTTATTTTATCATAAAAAATAACTTTTTTCAATAATACTGTTGAAAAAAATGAAAAAATATGATAGAATGTAAAAGATTATTGTATCAAATAAAACTCAAAGGAGTAAATAAATGTCTAACAGAAGCTCATTCACAGGCAAGATAGGCTTTGTTCTGGCGGCAGCAGGCTCTGCTGTGGGACTTGGCAATATATGGAGATTTCCCTATCTCGCCGCAAAGTACGGCGGCGGTATTTTCCTTTTGGTCTATATTGCACTTTCCCTCACCTTCGGATTTTCTCTGATGATTGCGGAAATAGCTATAGGAAGAAAAACACAGACCAGCGCAATCGGAGCCTTCAAGGCACTTGACAAGCGCTTCTCCTTCGTAGGCTGGGCGGCCGCTCTCGTTCCTATCATAATACTTCCCTACTATTCGGTAATCGGCGGTTGGGTTACAAAGTATTTCTTCAGCTTCCTTGCAGGCGACGGCAAAAATATGGCGCAGGACGCATACTTTGGCGACTACATCACCAGCGTCGGCGCACCCATTTTCTGGTTTGCACTTTTCATCACCATTACAGCTTTAATCGTTCTTCTCGGCGTTGACAAGGGTATCGAAAAGGTAAGCAAATTTATGATGCCCGTGCTTATCGTTCTCATTATCGGTATAGTTATCTACACCATCTCTACTATGGACGGCGCTTGGCAGGGCGTTATCTACTACATCAAGCCCGACTTCTCCAAGTTCTCTGTTATGACGGTGGTTGCGGCTATGGGTCAGCTCTTCTACTCAATGTCGCTGGCTATGGGTATTATGATAACCTTCGGCTCGTATATGAAGAAGGAAATCAGCATCGAAAAGTCGGTAAAGCAGATTGAGCTTTTTGACACGGGAGTTGCATTCTTAGCAGGTCTTATGATAATCCCCGCGGTGTTCGCATTCTCCCACGGAAATGAGGAAGCCCTCACACAAAAGGGTCCCGGACTTATGTTCCAGTATCTTCCCAAAATCTTCGACTCTATCCCCGGCGGCTCAATTCTCGGCGCGGTGTTCTTCATTATGGTGTTCTTCGCGGCACTTACCTCGTCTATCTCGCTTATGGAAACCATTGTTTCTATATTCATTGATAAGCTTAAAATAGGCAGAAAAACCGCTTGTGTTGCGGTTTACGCCCTCAGCCTTGGTCTTGGACTTCTCTCCTGCCTCGGCTACAGCGCTTGGAGCGATGTTACCGTGCTTGGGCTTCAGTTCCTTGACTTCTTCGACTTCACCAGTAACAGCATTATTATGCCCCTTGTTGCACTTGCCACAAGCATCTTCGTCGGCTTCTTCCTTAAGCCCAAGGCAATTATCGAGGAGGTTGAGCTTACTGAAAAGTTCTCGGCAAAGAAGCTCTTCTCTATCGTTATAAAGTATATTGCCCCGATATGTATGGCAATCATTCTCACCTCGTCTATCCTTGATGTTCTCGGTATCGTAAAGATATAAAATGAAAATCTCCATAAACCTTAAGCAGCTTGATAGATGGGGCGACGAAAAATATAAAAAGCTCCGCGAAATCGGGTTTGAAGCTATAGACTTCAGCTCCCCGCTTACTATGGGGCACAAAGAGGAGAATAGCGAAAAATTCCTCGCCGCAGTAATGCGCGAAAAGGAGCTTATCGACGCCGCGAACCTTGAAATTTATCAGTTCCACGGTCCTTGGCGCTATCCCCCAAGGGACAAAACAGACAAAGACAGAGCCGAGCGGCTTGAAAAAATGCAAACCTCAATAAAGGCTTGCGCCGCCCTTGGATGCAAGAACTGGGTGATACACCCCCTTATGCCCTTTGGCTGTGAGGATATTTCCCTTGGCAAGCAGGAGGAAACCCTTAAGATAAACCTTGAATTTTTTGGCGAGCTTGCAAAAACCGCCAAAAGCGAGGGCGTTAATATCTGCCTTGAAAATATGCCAATGCCCCAGTTTTCAATATCCACCCCAAAGGACATCTTAAAAGCGGTAAAGATTCTTGATGACGATTGCTTTAAGATATGCCTTGACATCGGACACATAGCCGTGTTTAAGGAAATCCGCATCGACAATGCTATCCGCGATGTAAAGGACTACCTTGTTGCCATTCACGCCCACGATAATACGGGCAAGGACGACGAGCATCTGATTCCCCACTTCGGAATAATCGATTGGAATAAGGTGGGCAAGGCTCTCCGCGAGATAGACTATAAAGGAAGCTTCTCACTTGAAACCAATATTCCCCAAGGGCTTTCGGATAAGCACTTTGACGAGCTTGTCAAGCTCACTTACAGCATAGCCGAAGAGATAGCAAATCAAAATTAACAAAATGAAAAGCAGACCGCAATGCGGTCTGCTTTTTGGCCTGCCCGAGCGGATTCGAACCGCTGACCTTCAGAGTCGGAGTCTGACGCGCTATCCAGCTGTGCCACGGGCAGATACAATGTATTTTAACATATTTAAGCAAAAAAGTAAAGCGAAAAAGCGCAAAATAAAAAACTTTTTTGCATAAATTTCGCAATAATGAAAAAAATAATAAAAAAATTAGAAATACCTATTGACAAATGACGGCAAATCTGCTATAATATGCGATGTTGAAAATATTGGGGCATCGCCAAGCGGTAAGGCAACGGACTCTGACTCCGTCATTACCTAGGTTCGAATCCTAGTGCCCCAGCCACAAAAAAAGCCTATCACGCAAGTGATAGGCTTTTTTTGAACGATGTTTGCCCTTCGGGCAAGAGATGTTGACTTCGTCAGTGATGTTCACTGCGTGAGTGATGTATCGCCTTACGGCGAAGTGGGCAAACATCACATCACTTTGCGACGAAGGAGCAATACATCACTATGGCGAAGCCATAACATCACTGCGGCAACGCCGCAACATCACTATTTACAAACCGTCAAAATTATGATATAATATGCTTGAAAGTGAGGTGCGATTATGGCTGAATCTAAATTGCGTGAGTTATCAATGGATTTCTCCGTCGATATAATTAACCTTGTCAAATACTTGAAAACCAATCACGAATCCGTTATCGCTAATCAAATTGGTAGAAGCGGAACATCTATCGGCGCAAACATCCACGAAGCACAGTATGCGCAAGGTAAGAAGGATTTCATTTCGAAGCTTGAAATCGCTCTCAAAGAAGCAAGTGAAACAGGCTATTGGCTTGAGCTTTTACATAGAACAAATTATATCGATGCTCAACAGTACAAAATCTTGTCAGACAAGTGCGCAACGATCCGCGTAATGCTCGTTTCTTCTTGCAGAACAGCAAAATCCAGCCAAGATAACAAGTAATTTTCAAAAACCTTTCTGGACTTTCCCATTTCTTTCGGTATAATGTGTTTACCACCCAAAAGGAGCGCGGAAATGCCAAAACCAAATTTATTACCATACTATCAAGTAAAATTAACCCTACTCAAATGCAAACTGTCTTTTCTCGAAGATCCCCCTCAAACCGAGGACGAGCAATACGCTTACGATGTTATTCAAAAGGCGTACGAAATCAATGAGAAAAAGATAGAAATGCTTGATTTTGATAAGAATAAAAAGCTGTTAGAGGATTATTACAGGTGGCTTGATAGCCGACGAAAATGATAACGAAAGGCGGTAAATATATGGAAAACAATATAGTTATGAGAATCATTTGCAATGAAACTAAAGCAAAGGATTTTCTTCGCCGTTTGTCAATACTTTGCGAAAATAATAATTTTGAGTATACAGAGATTCAAAATGAGCCATATTGGAAAACAGAAGGGCGCAGAGAAATGGTGATTGAATTCGGTCCTTGCCCTGTATTGAATTATGGCAAATGGAGCGAAACATACAGATATCTGTTTGAGCAAGATTTTACAATAGAGTGGGATGCAGATGAAAATATTGATTTTTGTTATTATCCCTCTCCCGAAGATTCTGAATCATATTTTGTGATTTTCGGTATTCCGGCAAATTGTTTCTTTCCAAAGCCGTCAAAAAGCATTGTACACTAATGTCATCTATTTCGGTCGCCAAACACAACGCAAAGGACACCTTCGGGTGTCCTTTTTGCGTTGGCTGGGGCACTCGTCGCCTCGCGCCTTGCCCCGCAATGCGAAGCCGCCGCGGATTAGGCTCGCATTCGCATTTTGTAGGGCGGGGGTTTACTCCCGCCGCATTTTAGGGTGTAATGAAGTGTAACGGCGGCAGCAAGCCACCGCCCTACATCGAGGCGGAGAGCGTGCAAATTCTCGCCAGAGGCGAGTACCCCAGCGCTATTATAAAAGACCTTTATGCACTACTACATAAAGGTCTTTATTTTTCATCTGTTCTTCCAAGCAAATAGTCGAGAGATACCCCAAAATAGTCGGCAAATTTTATCAGCGACTCATAATCCGCTTCCCTTTCAAGGTTTTCATATCTTGAAATAGTGTTTTGATTCATACTTAAATCGAGCGCAAGCTTTAATTGAGATATTTTTCTTTCCTTTCGCAATTTTTTGAGCCGAAATTCCATTTTTCTCTCCTTTCTGACTTTTTTCTTAAAAATCTCTTGACATAATTATACCATTATGGTATAATGCAAATATCCCGAATTGGTATATATACATATTTTCCCAAATCATAGAAAGGAGAAAACATATGAAAAACAAATCCTTATTTTTTCAAATTATTACAGTTATAATTGTTGCCCTTTTATGCCTATTGTTAACAGTAAGCATAGCGCTTTTGGTAGGCTCTGCAGATAGGGATTTATTCAACATCAGAAATCTTAATTTTGCAAATATGTTGCCTGTTTTACTGATCGGCATTTTTATAAACTGTTTCATTGTAGGAATTTTTATTCTTTTTATAATGAGAACCGTTTGGACCAAAACAGGAGACTTTTTGAAAAACAACAAAGAAAACGGAGGATCTAAAAAATGAAGTGTACAAACCACCCCGAACTTGAAGCGGAAGGAATGTGTGCCTATTGCGGCAAGCCTTTCTGCAAAGATTGTTTAGTTGAAGTAAAAGGGCGTATGTATTGCAAGCAAGACCTTGGAAATGTTCTTGATGAAGCAAAACAGCAAGCCAATGCCTCAACCCCCACAATCAACATTACAAATTCTAACGAAAGCGTTAACACAAACACGAATGTAAACACAAACGCTCTTGGCTTACCCCCAAGAAAAAGCAAATTGGTCGCTCTCATTCTCTGTATCCTCGGTTTCCTTGGACTTGCAGGTTTGCACAGAATGTATGTAGGAAAAGTTGGCAGCGGCGTTCTTCACCTGTTTACATATGGTCTTTGCGCTGTTGGAACTATTATTGACCTTATCGCAATTCTTTCGGGCGGCTTCCGCGACAGCTATGGTCAACCCTTGGCTTAAATACAAAACAGCATCAAAAAGAAAAAAACAGACCCTGCATTCTTTGATTGTAGGGTTTGTTCTTTTCTGCGTTTTTTATTTTATAACAAAGTTTCTGTCAATACCTCTTTGCCCGATAAAAATATTTTTCGGGCTGTCCTGCCCCGGCTGCGGTCTAACGCGCGGTTTTTTAGCAATTTTACGGTTTGACTTCTTTTCGGCTTATAATTATAATACTCTGTCTATTCCTCTTTTCTTCGGAATTATGATGTATTCTCTACTCTGCATATCCGATATAATTTTTAATCGAAGCGATATAGAAAAAATTGAGCATCAATGCAAAAAACCATATATGATAATCTTCTTTGTATTACTGTTCATACTGTGTACATACATAAACTATAAAAAAATATTTTAATCCTAAAAACAAACACCTTTCCTGTTGTTACTTACAATTTCAACACCCACAATCTTTGGTAAAATGTAAAATCCTATTGAAAATATACTTTTTTTGTGGTAAAATAAATTGATTGGAAATACTAATGACAGAGGTGAAGATATGTTTATTTCAGACGATATTAAATACATCGGCGTAAATGACCGAAAAATAGACCTCTTTGAAGGTCAGTACAAAGTACCCAACGGTATGTCATACAACTCCTACGCCATCATCGACGAAGAAATTGCCATTATGGACACGGTGGACGCAAGCTTTACCCACGAATGGCTTGACAATATTGCCGAGGCGCTTGGCGACCGCAAGCCCGACTACCTTGTTATCCAACATATGGAGCCGGACCACTCGGCAAATATACTCAACTTTACAAAAGCTTACCCCAACGCCCTAATAGTTGCCACCGAAAAGGCATTCGCTATGATGAAGAACTTCTTCGGTACAGATTTTGCCGACAGGCAAATAATTGTAACACAGGGAAACAAGCTTCCCCTGGGCAAGCACGAGCTTACATTCCTGACCGCGCCTATGGTGCATTGGCCCGAGGTAATGGTAAGCTACGACAAGACCGACAAGGTGCTTTTCTCTGCCGACGGCTTTGGCAAATTCGGTGCGCTTGACACCGAGGAGGACTGGGCTTGCGAGGCAAGACGCTACTACATCGGCATTGTGGGAAAATACGGCGTTCAGGTTCAGGGTCTTCTTAAAAAAGCGGCGGCTCTTGACATAAAAACCATATGCCCGCTCCACGGTCCTGTGCTTAAGGAAAATCTCGGCTACTATATTGACCTTTACAACATCTGGTCAAGCTATCAGCCCGAGGAGGAAGGCATCGTCATCGCCTACACCTCGGTGTATGGTAACACCAAAAAGGCGGTGCTTCAGCTTGCCGAAAAGCTGAAGGCAAACGGATGTCCCAAGGTAGTTGTAAACGACCTTGCCAGATGCGATATGGCAGAGGCGGTTGAGGACGCCTTCAGATACAGCAAATTAGTCCTTGCCACAACAACCTATAACGCCGAAATATTTCCCTTTATGCGCGAGTTTATACACCACCTTACCGAGCGCAACTTCAGCAACCGCACGGTGGCCCTTATCGAAAACGGAAGCTGGGCGCCTATGGCAGCAAAGATAATGCGCGAAATGTTTGAAAAGAGCAAGAATATCACCTTTGCCGACACACAGGTTAAAATCCGCTCCGCGCTGAATGCCGAAAGCTCGGCACAGCTTGTGGCGCTTGCCGACGAGCTTTGCAAGGAATATCTTGCTCTGCAAGACACAAAATCAAACAAAAACGACCTTACCGCCCTCTTTAACATCGGCTACGGACTTTATGTTGTAACCTCAAACGACGGCAAAAAAGACAACGGACTTATCGTCAACACGGTTACACAGGTTACAAACACCCCCAACCGCATAGCGGTAACAATAAGCAAGGACAATTACTCCCATCACATCATAAAGCAGACGGGCAAAATGAATGTCAACTGCCTTACCACCGAAGCCCCCTTCAAGGTCTTTGAGGTATTCGGATTCCAAAGCGGAAGAAATGTGGACAAATTTGAGGGCTGCGAGCCTCTTAGCTCTGATAACGGTCTTGTGGTGCTTCCACGATATATCAACTCCTTTATGTCGCTTAAGGTTGAGCAGTATGTTGACCTTGACACCCACGGAATGTTCATATGCTCGGTAGGCGAGGCGAGAGTTATCTCCGACAAGGAAACGATGACCTACACCTACTACCAAAACAATGTTAAGCCCAAGCCCAAAACCGAGGGCAAAAAGGGCTTTGTCTGCAAAATATGCGGCTATGTTTACGAGGGCGACAGGCTTCCCGAGGATATAGTCTGCCCCCTTTGCAAGCACGGTGCGTCTGATTTTGAACCCATAAAATAAACCAAAAAGAGGGTAACTATGCAACTTGTAATTTTAACAGCTATAGGCGTAGGCGGTGCCACAATGATAGGCGCGCTTATCGGCTTTGTTTTCAGAAAGCTTTCTCACAGCTTTTCGGACATCGTTCTGTCATTTGCCGCAGGCGTTATGCTTGCCGCCGCGGTGCTTGGACTTATCGTTCCGTCCCTTGAATACGGCGGAAGGTTCGGACTTATAATGACCGTAGCAGGAATATTTGCAGGGGCGGTCTGCCTTAACCTTATAGACCGCCTTGTCCCCCACCTTCACAAGCTGGCGGGCGGCGAACAGGAGGACCACCGCAGCTCCCAGCTCTCAAAGGTGCTTCTCTTTGTAAGTGCTATCGCCATACATAACCTTCCCGAGGGAATAGCTGCGGGAGTTGGATTTGGCTCGGGCGACACAACACAGGCACTTCTTATCGCAGGCGGTATCGCCCTTCAGAATATCCCCGAGGGAATGGTTATCATCGGCCCAATGCTTGCCGCGGGAGTAAAGCCCACCCGCACATTCACACTGGCGTTGCTCACAGGCGTTGTTGAAGTGGTAGGAACATTTATCGGCTACTTTGCCGTCAGCCTTTCCACCGCCGTTCTTCCCTTTGCCCTTGCATTTGCTGGCGGAACGATGCTCTATGTTATCAGCGACGAAATGATACCCGAAACCCACGCCCACGGACACGAGCGAGGCGCAACATACGCCCTGCTTATAGGCTTTTGCCTGATGCTTGTAAGCGATGCTTTGCTTGGATAAAAAGTAAGAAAAACATATTGACAAAACGATTTTGCTATGATAAAATTTAATCATAGAAATCCCCCAAGGAGGAACATATTATGAGCAAGTATGACGGAACAAAAACACAAAAAAATCTTGAGGCTGCCTTCGCAGGCGAATCTCAGGCAAGAAACAAGTACACTTATTTCGCGTCGGTAGCAAAAAAGAAATGCAACGAGCAGATCGCGGCATTTTTCTTGAAGACCGCCGAGAACGAGAAGGAGCACGCAAAGCTTTGGCTTAAGGAGCTTGAGGGCATCGGAAACACCGCCGAAAATCTTCTTCACGCCGCAGAGGGCGAGAACTACGAGTGGACAGATATGTACGAGAGCTTCGCAAAGGACGCCGAGGAAGAGGGCTTTACCACCCTTGCCAAGAAGTTCAGACTTGTAGCGGCTATCGAAAAGAGCCACGAGGAGAGATACCGCGCGCTTCTCATCAATGTTGAAACCGCGGCAGTCTTTGAAAAGAGCGAGGTAAAGGTTTGGGAATGCCGCAACTGCGGACATCTTATCGTAGGCACAAAAGCGCCTGTTGTATGCCCCACCTGCGCACATCCTCAGAGCTACTTTGAGATTCACGAAACAAACTACTGATAATACATAAAAAGGACTGAACCTGTGGTTCAGTCCTTTTTTATTAAATTTTATAAGGCTAAACCAGTTACTCCGCTTTTCTTTGACTAAAAAGGCGCAAAGAAAAGCTCACACAAGAAACGCCGCTTTAAGAGTTTCGCTCGCCGCGGCGAGCGAGCCAAGGCTCTGCCTTGACAATCCGCAAGCCTTTCTGTATAAATTACAATGCGTACCTTATTACACATCAAGCCGAAGCGTTCCCGCCTCTTTGCAATATTCGCCCGGCGTTTTGCCTGTGTACTTCTTAAAAACCTTGTGAAAATATGCGGTATCATAAAATCCAAGCGCCTCGCATATACTTCCCACCGTTATCTCGTTACCAAGAAGCATTCGGCAGGCGCGTTCAACCTTTACCGCGTTTATGTAATGCACGGGCGACATTCCCATTTTCTCTCTGAATTTCTTTCTGAATGCCGTTTCGCCGTATCCGCACATCTCGGCGAGCCCCGCCACCCCGTCAAGCTCTCCATAATGCGAATCAATATACGCCACACATCGCTCAATAACATCGGCAGACTCGTGGGCGGGTGTCAACAAAAGCCCTAAAAGCCGATACATCTCTGCCTTTTGAGAAAAGGGCTCTCCCGACCCTCTGTAGCTGTCGGAAATCGCCGCAAACCTTTTCTTTATCTCTCTTGACACGCTATGGGCCACGCAAAATATATCGTCGCCAAGCATAAGTCCGCGCCCCATTCCGTCGCTCATCAAAAAGTTGATAAGTACATTTTCAGTTCCCTCTCGGAAACGGACGGCGTAGCGCTTTCCCTTTGGCACATATATTACATCTCCCGCCTTTGCCGAGAGCATCGAGCCATCGCTGTCGGTATATTCCGCCCCTCCCGAAAGAAGCAGCATAAGCCCGTGGTCAGAGCGCCCCTTATCAAGACGGCTGAAGGCTTCAGCCATCTCCCAGCGTTGTTTTGCCGCAACCACCGAGAAAATATTGAGGTCAATTCCTCCAAGCCTGAAAGGATCTACAACTATCATACAGACACCCCCCGTTTTATTCTTGCTTTCATTGTACCATATCGCGTTGAAAAATACAATAGAATTTGCAAATTTTTCTTCTTTTTTCTTTTTTTCGATTTCCCCCTCACCTTATTGACATAAAAAGTATATTTTGGTATACTAAATAAAACAGGCGATAAACCTTAACAGGAGGCGTATATGCTCAAATCACTTATAAAGCTGTTTCTTGTATATATGAAAATCGGGCTTTTCACCTTTGGCGGCGGCTACGCTATGATAGCCCTCATTGAGGACGAAATAGTAGCAAAACGAGGCTGGATAACCAAAGAGGAGCTGGCGGACATTGTGGTAATTGCCGAGTCCACCCCCGGTCCAATCGCTATAAACTGCTCAACATATGTGGGCTACAAAATTGCGGGCGTTATCGGCTCTGCCGTGGCAACCACAGCGGTGGTTATTCCCTCATTTGCAATAATCTATCTTATCTCGCTCTTTATCGAGTCCTTCCTCGCTATCGAGCTTGTGGCTTACGCCTTCTACGGCATAAACTGCGCGGTTGGTCTTATCATCGTCCGCACAGGCATCAAGATGATGAAAAGCTTTAAGAAAACACCCCTCTCATTAACCTGCTTTACTGTTGCCACAGTGGGCTTTGCCGTTGTCAACCTGTTTGCCCTTAACTTCTCGCCCATATGGTTTGTGCTTGCGGGCGTGATTATCGGAATTGCTTCCTGCTTTATTCCAAGGCTTGAAAGAAAAGGAGGCGACAGAAAATGATAATCCTGCTTGAGCTTTTCCTTACCTGCTTCAAGGTCGGACTTTTCACCATCGGCGGCGGTGCGGCTATCATTCCCATTCTCCAACAGGAGGTAGTGGCAAAGGGTTGGATAACAATGGACGAGGTGCTGACATACATCGCAATATCCGAGTCCACCCCAGGGCCCATCGCCATAAATATGGCGACCTTTGTAGGTTCATCACAGGCAGGCTTCCCCGGTGCGCTCTGCGCTACCTTGGGTATGGTGATGCCGTCCTTTATCATAATTCTTACAATAGCAAAATTCTTCTCTAAATTTTCAGAAAACAGATATATCAAAACCGTACTTGTTTCTATCCGCCCCTTCGTTGTGGGTATGATACTTTCGGCAGGCCTTTACCTTATGGCTTCGGCTATTGGCATCAAGAGTGCGGCGGCAATCAACCCACAGCTTCGCGGCATAGTTCTTACCGCAATATTGGCGGCAATTATGTTTGCCTACAAGAAAATCTTCAAAAAGCCCATTCCCGTTATAACCCTTATCGCAATATCTGCGGTTGTGGGAATGATGTCTTCACTTGTTAAATAAGAGCGCGAACGCATACATTTATATGGCTTTTCTATTGACTTTGATACCAAGGTATGGTAAAATTTAATCAGCAAACTATTTTCGGAGGTTAACATATGAAATTCGGAAAATTTTCAAGGGACGGACGCTGCTACAGCGTAACCACTCCCAGAACACCCACAGCATGGACCAACTACCTTTATAACGACAATTTTATGTCCTCTGTCGACCAGGTGCTTAAGGGCAACTCCAAATTCGTAATCGAATATGCCCAGACCACCTTTACAAAGGGCGACAGAAGCTTCTATATCCGCGACAGAAAAAGCGGCGACTACTGGCAGCTTAACACAACAAAGCCCGAGGGCGAATATTCCTGCGACCACTACCTTAACAAGACCGTACTCAACTACGAAAAGAACGGCGTAAAGGCGGCGGTAAGAATTTTCGTTCCCACTACCGATATTCTTGAATATTGGACAATTACTCTTACCAACACCTCAAACGAGGAACGCTCTCTTTCACTCTTCTCCTCGGTGGGCTTCCCCGACGAAAGCCCTATGGGCGGCACTTGCGTTTATGAAAACGGAATTATTGCAAAATACTCCTTCCCCTACCATGTCTACTACCACGAAAAGGCAAAGGTAGAGGGCAAGCGCGCATATTTCTATATGACCTCGGACACCGAGCCCGCTTCCTGCGAAATGAGCGAATACCGCTACTTTGGAGGCTATCTCAAGGATGTTGCCCCCGTTGCTGTGGTAAACGACACCTGCTCGGGAATTATGGCAGAGGTTGAGGAATTTATCGGTGCTATGCAGCACACCTTCCTTCTCGCTCCCGGCGAAAGCAGGTCGGTTTCGATTGCAGTGGGCGCAGCCTGCACAAAGGCTGAAATGGCAGAGATAAAGGCAAAGATGATACCCGGATTTGTTGAAGAGGAAATGAAAAAATCCGACGAGCGCTGGGAAGCTCTTACCTCTACATACAAGATATCAACTCCCAACCCCGAATTTGACCACCTTGTAAACCTCTGGATGAAGAAGCAGTCCTCTCTCCTTACAAGACTTAACCGTATGGGTACATACTGCCCCATCAGAAATCAGTTTCAGGACGCTATGGGCTACGCCCTTATCGAGCCAAAGGAAGCAATTCCCTATATGATGAAGCTGGTTGCCCGTCAGCAGCAGAACGGCTACACCAAGCAGTGGTATATGACCAACGGCGCTGCCCCCACAAAGCTCTGCCTTGTTAACCATTGCGACGCTGATGTTTGGCTGGTGCTTTGCCTTACCGCACTTGCTAACCAGAACGGCGACCTCTCTGTTATGGACAGAGTAGTTCCCTACATCGACGGCGGCGAGGACACAGTATACAACCACCTTATGGCGGCTATCGAATATATGGCTACCGACATCGGCGCACACGGACTTAACCTTATGCACGACGGCGACTGGACCGACCCCATAAACGGCATCGGACGCGAGGGCAAGGGCGAATCCACCTGGACTACCGTTGCTATGATGTACTCTATCAAGCAGTTCCGCAAGATTGCTGAAGCAAAGGGCGACGAAAAGGTAATGGCTCGCCTTGACGAAATATGGGCGACATATGATAAGGCGGTAAACGAGTACGCTTGGGACGGCGACCGCTACATCGGCGGCTACGACGACAACGGCGTGGCATTCGCTGACACCGCTGACAACAACAGAATATTCCTTAACGCGCAGACCTGGGCAATCCTTGCGGGCGCGGCTCGCGGAGATCGCCTTCAGATTCTTATCAAAACAATCGACAGCCTTAAAGCTCCCTTCGGTACATATCTGCTCTATCCCGCCTTCCACGAATGGGACGAGCGCTGGGGACGCATCAGCATCAAGAAATCGGGTACAACCGAGAACGGGGCGGTATACTGCCACGCTACAATGTTCAAGGCATATTCCGACGCGGCAATAAAGGACGGCGACAAGCTTTACGAGTCGCTTCTCCGCACCACCCCCATCAACCCCGACAACGATGTGGAAAAGAACCGTCAGCTTCCTCTCTATGTTCCCAACTACTATTACTCGCTTGAAGGCTCGGCTAACTACGGCCGTTCAAGCTGCAACTACGAAACAGGTACTGTTGCCTGGTTCTTAATGGCGGCGGTTGAGCAGATGACAGGTGTTATGGCTACGGTTAAGGGAATAAAAGTTGAGCCTAATATTCCCTCTGATTGGAACGAGGCTTCCTGCTACCGTGTGTTCAAGAATGCAACATATAATGTAACAGTAAAGCGCGGCGCGGCTACCACCGTAAACGGAAAGCCCTTTGCAGGCGAGTACCTTCCCTACGAGGAAGGCGCAAGCTACGATGTAGTATGGGGTATATAATATGGCTAATAAAAAATGGAATATTGCCGTTGACAGCGAAAGCTATGATGTTGAGGTAGCCCTTGAGGGCTTCTCGGGTAAGCTTTCGGTGAAGATAAACGACGAAGAATTCACCCTTCCCCCCAAGGCTCTTACAATAATCACAGGCAGACGCGAGAACTTTAAGCTTGGCGATAAGCTTGCAATTCTTGACATCAAGCCGATGGGCAAAATAACAATAATCGTAAACGGCGAAACACTCAAATAAAGCATTCGGGGCTGTCCTTGGGGGCAGCCCCAACCTGCGTTAAAGCAAAATTTTTTCAAATAAAGAAAAAACCTATTGACAAATCATTACATATGTGGTATAATACCGAAATGAAACGGGCATTTGTCCGTCTCCTTACCGTGCGTAAAATTTTGTGAATACCACGGTCTTTAATGTCCATAGGGAGGTGTAAAATTATGGAAAAGGTACTCAATTCTTATGAAACCCTCTTCGTAACCGATCTTTCGAACGGTGAAGAGGCAACTAAGGCTACAGTAGCTAAGTTCACTGACCTCATCGCTAAGAACGGTGAGATCATTGAGGTCGCTGATTGGGGCAAGCGCCGTCTTGCATATCCTATCAACGATATGAACGAGGGTTACTACACAGTAGTTACTTTCAAGGCAGAGTCTTCTTTCCCGGTAGAGCTTGAGCGTCTTTACAACATCGATGAGAGCATTATGCGCGACATCGTGTTGAAGCTCGACTACGAGCCTGTTGCAAAGGCAGCAGAGCCTGTAGCAGCAGAGGCAGCTGAAGAAACCGAGAAGGACGCTGAGTAATTCAGCAGGAGGAGCTTCAGATGAGTCTTAATCTTAACAAGGTAGTTCTCGCAGGCCGAGTTACAGCGGATATTGAGCTTAAGCAGACAACATCGGGTATCTCGGTAGTGTCCTTCACTATCGCGGTAAACAGACGCTTTGTAAGCAAGAGCGCAGACGCACAGGGTCAGCAGCAGGCGGATTTCATCAATGTAACCGCTTGGAGAACAACAGCAGAATTCATCTCAAAGTATTTCCACAAGGGATCGGCAATTTGCATCACAGGCTCTATCCAGACACGCAAGTGGCAGGATCAGCAGGGCAACAACCGCTATGTAACAGAGGTAGTTGCTGATGAGGCAATGTTTGTTGAAAGCAAGGCCGACGGCGCATCGGGAACATATTCACCCGACGCGTATAGCGCTCCTTCATTCTCATCGGGCACAGGCGATGCGCCCAAATTTGAAGATGTCAACACAGACGACAGCTTTCTTCCCTTCTGATTGGAAGAAAGCACTTCACCCTACTAAATTTTAAGAGGAGGTTCATAAGATGGATAGAAACGAAAACACAGCTCGTCAGGCTCGCCCTATTCGCAAGAGAAAGAAGATCTGCATCTTCTGCGCGGATAAGGTTGACTATATCGACTACAAGGATACCGCAAAGCTCAGAAAGTTCATCAGCGAGCGCGGTAAGATCCTTCCCAGAAGAATTTCTGGAGCTTGCGCAAAGCATCAGCGTGATCTTAATACGGCAATCAAGCGTGCTCGTCAGGTAGCACTTTTGCCCTACATCACCGACTAATCTGACAGTTTCAAAGGGGCTTAAAGCCCCTTTGTTTTTTGAGGTATAAAATGATTTGGCTATATATATCTATCACTATAATATTGCTTCTGCTCGCCACCACGGTGGCGTCCTTTTATATGTTCAAGCTTGCCATAGCAAGAAGCGACAAAGCCACTATGGAAAAGCTGATACAGAATATGAAGGACAGATACAAGGACGACGAGATAAAAAAGGAATGGGGCTATAAAATTGAGGAAGGCTATAAAAAACTCCTCGACGCTCCATACAAAGATGTATATATGAGCAACCGCGAGGGAATGAAGCTCAGGGGCTTTCTTATAGAAAACGAGGGCGCGACCAGAACGGTCATTTTCTCCCACGGCTGGCGCAGTATTCCCCTTTTTGACTTCAGCTGCATATGGGAATACTATCTTGAGCATAAATTCAATGTCCTCATCATAGAGCACCGCGCCCACCGCGAAAGTGAGGGCAAGTACCTTTACTTTGGAGTAAAGGAGCGCTTTGATATAATCGACTGGGCAAACTGGACGGTTGAGCGCTACGGCGACGGGCATAAAATATTCTTAAGCGGAATATCTATGGGAAGCGCTGCGGTTATGATGGCAGTAGGCACAGAGGGGCTGCCCAAAAATGTTGTGGGCGCAAGCTGCGACTGCGGATACACAAGCGCGTCCGACATATTCAGGCATGTGCTCAAAAACGGATTTCACCTTCCGCCCTTCCCCATTCTTTATACCGCGGGCTTGGTGGCAAAAATCATAGCAAAATTTGATTTTGAGGAATTCACATCAACAGAGGGCGTACGAAACGCCAAAATACCGATCTTGTTTATTCACGGAACGGCAGACGGCTTTGTTCCCGTAGAGCATACCTACATAAACAGCAAGGCTTGCGCCTCGGAGCATATCGATGTCATCGTCGAGGGTGCTGACCACGGCTTAAGCTTCTTCACCGACCCCGACGCGGTTACCGAGGGACTCAAAAAAGTATGGAAAATGGCGTTCGGAGATTAACAAAACATATTTATACAAAAAGCAGCAGGCTCTCTTGAGTCTGCTGCTTTAATAATATTTAATCAAACCTCACCGACGAAGCCCATTTGAGAATGTCAGAACGGTTATCCGCGTAATCCTCGGCGCGAGTTGCAAACTGGATAAGCCAGAACGCATCTGTTCCCTTGTACATACAGATAGCATAGTCGTAATAAGCCCCGTCTTCACTATTCAAATATTCATACTCGAAGAATACCACATCACCGTAGTACTTAAGCTCAAAATCCACTCCGTTATTAACAAGCACAAGGTCGGCATATTCATCACGGGTCAAATCCTCAAGGCCCTCGGCAAGAGAAAAGCCCTCTCTTGTAACAAGCACCAAAACCTCATCAGAAACGAATGCCGCCTCATAGCCTTCAAAATCAGAGGTTTCAAAGTCCTTATCAAGTGTGATGGTCATTCCGCTGACACTGTATTCCTCGGGCCTTGATGACAGTATCCTGTCAACAAGATGCACGCCGACAGTACCGATTAGCGAGCCGATAACCATAGAAACAATAAGCACTATAACGCCCTTGTTCTCACCCCTTTTGCGATTTGCCGCCACCTCGGAAGAATTATTGTTATCAAAGCGGAAAGCGTTACCCGTGGCGGGATTGAACTCATTTTTACCCGAAAGGCGTATATCCTCATCACCCGCTTCAAGCTGATAAAAATCATTGCAGTAATTCTTTGTAAAGGAATCGGCAACAACAAAAACCTTTGCTTCTTCCTCATCTATAAGAAAGCGCTTTTCCTCGCCGTTTTTAAGTGTTCCGAGCTTTCGGCAGGTTACATTGTTTATAACAGTATCTCCGCCAATATCCTCTATGTACACTCTCATTTTTCCAAGACAGGCTACAAAGCTCTTTGTTCTTTTTACCGTCAGATTTCTCATATTTACCCCCATAAACCTGTTTTATAAGCCTCTGCCAATATTTTCTTACCCTATTTTGTCAAGCTCACCATTATATCTCTGAACCACTCATAGGTTTCGTTAAAGCGCCCCTTTGCGAAGTTAATATTCTCAGAGGTTATCGACACGCCCTCTTCTATCATTTCGTAATCCATAAGCGTTCGATTTATATCTACCGAATAATTTATGTTTTCAGATACAAAAATCATTGACTCGCTTGCGCTCCAGTTATAAGTAAACACATACGAGCAGTCATCTATTTTCCAGTTAGAGCCATAAACACCAACAAGAGATGAGGTAAATATATCGCCCGAGTTAAAGACTCGTGTAAGTGTTGCGACTACAGTTCCATCGGAATACACCTGAAGCCCCCAGGCTTCTTCACAGTTGGAATAGCTGTTCTCCCAAATAAGCTGATAGAAATATCTTGAGCCGTCGCTGAAAATTCCAACGCAGTTTTCGTGCTGTCCCGCTTTAACAAAAAGCTCCAGCACCGCGCCCTCTTGAGGATAAAGCACCTGAAGAAAAGATTTTTCATTCGCTGTATGAACATTGTTCACAAGGGTCATATATGTAAACGCTCTTATAGCCGCGCCCATAACAAATCTATCCTTGCTGTCAAACAAGGCTCTTGAGGTCGTTCCTATTACCTCAAGCTTCTCGTTAACAAGTATGCCGCCGCTGCTTCCGCGGTGGACATAGCTGCTTGAGGGAATATAGGTTACTCCGCTGTAAAGCTTTTCGTAAAGTGTGTTAAAATCCTTGTCGTGCTCACTTACGATCTCGCCCTCGTGTATCTCCATCTTTACCGAAGACTTGGGATATCCCACAGAATAGGTGATATCACCTTCGGCATACTCTCTTACTATCGGTATATCCTTATATTTATTGGAAATTTTACTGTAGGAAGATATACGGCCTATAAAAATATCCTTTTCGGGATTACTGCTGAATCCCTTGTCAATGTCAAGAACGGTGTAGCTTGTTCCGTTAAGATAGTCCTCAATTTCAAAGAAGGCCTTGGCACTAACTCCGCCGTCAAGCACGTGATGGTTTGTTATAAACCAACCGTTCTGGTGGAAAATAAAGCCTGTACCTGTCTGAATAGGATTTCCCGCAACATCATAAACAACTATCTGGAAAACATTCGCCTTGAAATAAGAGGGATTTACCTCTCCTGCCGCGCGGAAGGTGCGATCTCCGCCCGCCACAGTAACCTCTTCCCAAGCGCTGTATATCCACTTGTCGCTATTCTTGGGAACAGCGCGAAGCTCAAGCTCTTCATCGGGAATTTTGCCATCGGTATAAAGCAAACTTCCGTCAACATCAAGATAAACTATTTTTTCTTTTTCAACACGCTGGGCAACGAACTTAACGGCGCCGTCAGCCGTGGTAGTCTTTTTCCAGCTTGTGTAGTGCCATTCGTCTGTGTCGTTAGGCAAATGACGCTGGGGAATTTCCTCTCCGGGCTTTATGTAAACTCTGTAAAGCACAGTTCCGTCAACATTTGTGAAAAGTATTTCCTCAACCGCCTCGCGTACCGCGGTATATGTGGTAACGCTGCCCTCGGTCTTTTCGGTCCAACCGGTATAAGCCCAATTTGAGGTATTCTTAGGCAGGTCAAACGAAGGGGCTTTGGCATCTGCCGGCTTAAGCTCGGTATGAAGCTCTGTTCCGTCGGTATCAAGCCAGATATATTTCTTAAGCGCAATTCTCTGCGCTTGCAGAATTATCTTCTTTTCGTTTGCCGTTATCTCCTTCCACTCGGTATAGTCCCACAGGTCGTTATCCTCGGGAAGCGGCATATCGGGTATCTCGGTTGCTTCATCAGACATTCTTTCTCTGTAAAGCAGGGCTCCGTCGGCGTCGTACCATTCTATCCTTGCCCCACAGGCAACAAGCGCCGTAGTAACAAGAACAAGCATCACAATAGCCAAAACAATCTTCTTCATAACAGTGTCCCCCTAAAAAACAATTTCTGCTGTTTGACCTTATACAAGATAAAACAAAAAGTGCGCCAACCGAAGCCGACGCACTGAAAAACGCAGCTCTCGATTGCTGCTACACAAACTGAAGCGTAAAACAGTATTAGCTGTAACCCTACCAGCGAGAGAATGCGTTTTTACCGATTTTCTTACAAGTAGGATAGCCAAAAAAAGGTATAATTATACCCTGTTTTGCATATTCAGTTCGTGTAGCATTTTCAGTATATCACAAATATTGAATTATGTCAACAGAAAAAGAAATAAATATCCACCCGCGTAGCGGGTGGTATTTCATTTTCGGGCATAGCCCTAATAATACTGGCGGCGCACAAGTGCGCTTTAGATTGGCCTGCCAGCCACGCAATTATTACTTACTACCCATAAATGGGTCCCGTGGGT
>JAZRHS010000057.1:0-7110 GCA_045644865.1 Eubacteriales bacterium
TATGGGCTTCTGCGACGACTATCTCAGACTTCCCCTCACGCCTATGGAGGAAAACCACAGGAAGGTGCTCTTTGACCTTATGCGTAAGGAAGGGCTTATCAAATGAAAATTGTAATTAACGGCTCGCAGGGCGTTATGGGGCAGAACCTTGTCGCCCTTTGCGAAAAAGGCATCAGAGGTGCCGAAACCGCTGCTCTCGTTGACCGCGTGGGCGGTGAGGGCGTGTATACCGATATATTCGCATTTGACGGCGACGCCGACGTTGTGATAGACTTTTCTCACCACACCTGCGCGCCCGCGCTTGCGAAATACGCCGCAGAGCACGGTATGGCTCTCGTTATGGCAACTACGGGTCACGACGACGGCGAGCTTGCCGCAATATACGAGGCGGCAAAAAAGGTGCCTGTATTTATGTCGGCAAATATGTCGCTTGGCGTGGCGCTCCTTGCCGAGCTTGCCGCAAAGACGGCGGCACTCTTTCCCGACGCCGATATTGAGATAATCGAAAAGCACCACAACCGCAAGCTTGACGCGCCCAGCGGCACAGCGCTTATGATAGCGCGCTCGATTGAGAACGCGAGAGGCGAGACGAAGTTTGTCTACGGCAGACACGGTCAGCAGAAGAGAAACGCAGGCGAAATCGGTGTTCACGCGGTACGCGCGGGCAACATCGTTGGCGACCACGAGGTCATCATCGCCACCGACTCGCAAATAATTACACTTAAGCACGAGGCGCAAAGCCGCGCGCTCTTTGCCGAGGGTGCTCTTGCCGCAGCAGAATTCATCTCGGGCAAGGCAGCGGGGCTTTACACAATGAAGGATATTGCCAACTCCTGATTCAAACAGGTGCAAAAAGAAAAGTAATTTTTTATTAGGAAGTAACTGATATGCTACACGACAATTTATCAATAAACAAGGAAGGACATTTGTGCTTTGCGGGGCTTGACACGGTAGCGCTTGCCAAAAAGTACGGCACGCCCCTGTTTCTCATCGACGAGGACAGAATAAGGCATAACGCCCGAACCTACATCAACGCTATGCGTAAATATTTCGGCGGCGATTCGGGTCCCCTGCTTGCCAGCAAGGCACTCTGCTTCTCGGAAATCTACCGCATTGCTGCATCCGAGGGTATGAGAACCGACATTGTTTCCCCTGGCGAGCTTTATATCGCAAATAAAGCGGGCTTTCCTATGGAACGCGCCTTCTTCCACGGCAACAACAAGACCGACGAGGACATCGCCTATGCCATCGAGTGCAAAATAGGCTACTTTGTTACCGACAACAAGGAAGAGCTTGAGGAGATAAACCGCGTGGCGGGCAAAAAAGGCATAAAGCAGAAAATTCTTCTTCGCTTAAGTCCCGGAATTGACCCCCACACCCACGCGAAGATATCCACGGGAAGCGTTGACTCAAAGTTCGGAAGCGCAATCGAAACAGGACAAGCAGACGAAATAACCGCGCTCGCCCTTAGCCTTGAGAACATTTCTCTTGAGGGATACCATTGCCACATCGGCTCACAGATATTTGAATGCAAGCCCTTTACCGACGCGG
Source organism: Eubacteriales bacterium (assembly GCA_045644865.1). Taxonomy (GTDB): domain Bacteria; phylum Bacillota; class Clostridia; order Oscillospirales; family CAG-272; genus RGIG8775. Next base: position 1,552 of record JAZRHS010000057.1, read on the forward strand.
CTGATGTTATGCTTTCATACATCGCCCACATCAAGAATATCCTCGGCTTTGAGGCAAAAATACTCAATCTCGGCGGCGGATTTGGCGTTCGCTATACCGAGGACGATCCATATATTGACTACGAGGACAACATAAAGACGATTGCCGCCCACATTGACGCAAGGTGCGGCGAGTTTGGCATTAAAAAGCCCACCATTCTTATGGAACCGGGTCGTAGCATCGTTGCCGATGCGGGTATGACCCTATACACAGTCGGCACACTTAAAACCATAACAGGCTACAAGACCTATGTGTCTGTTGACGGCGGTATGACCGACAACCCCCGATACGCCCTTTATCAGTCGAAATACACCTTTGAAATTGCAAATCGCGCCCTTGAGGAAAAAACTCTTAACTGCACCATTGCGGGCAGATGCTGCGAAAGCGGCGACCTTCTTGGCGAAGATGTAAAGCTTCAGCAGGCAAAGAGGGGCGATATTCTGGCAACTCTTGTTACAGGCGCGTACAACTACTCTATGTCCTCAAACTATAACAAAATTCCCAGACCCCCTGTGGTGGTTATAAGTCAGGGCGTTGACCGCGTGGCAGTCCGCCGCGAAACCTACGCCGATTTAGCAAGACTCGACAGCTAAGCACCTGCCGGTGGGGGCAATAGCCTTCGGCACTCGCCCAATTTAATTGGTGCTAACATAATATCACCCAATACAAAAACCTGTGGCGCGTAAGCACGCGCGGGCCTGTAGGCTTCGCCATTCACCCAATTTAGTTGGTGCGAACATTCCGCACCCAATACGAAAACCTGTGGCGCGTAAGCACGCGGGGGCCTGTAGGCTTCGCCATTCACCCAATTTAGTTGGCGCGAACATTCCGCACCCAATACGAAAACCTGTGGCTAAACACCACAGGTTTTCTTGTTTTGCAGATATATAATTATGCGCTGCTCTACAGGGCAGGTGGCGCGTGCTTACAAGTCGCCGGGGAGTCTGTAGTATTCCACGATTTTTGCCGCCGCTTTTATATCGGTCATCGAGAAACCGTATCTGATAAGCGCAGAAATAATCTTTTTGCGCTCACCCTCGTCCTTGGGAAGAGTGCGGAACTTCTCTCTTATGCACTTGACACACACATCGGTAAAGTCCACTTCCGCAAGCTTTTCCTTGGCGACCTGCATAGCCTGACTATCATACCCCTTCTCGTGAAGGTGCATAAGTATTCTGCGGCCGCCCCAATTCTTGCGAAGACAAAGCTCTATTTCGCGCTCAACATCTTCGCTCTCGTCGATATAACCGTTATCACGCATATAGCCTGCTATATCCTGACAGATTTCGGGCTTAAAGCCCCTGTGCCTGAGCTTATCAGCCAAGGTCTTTGTTGAATTTCTGCCGTACGCCAATATATCAAAGGCGCGTTTAAGGGCGCGGTAGCGCTCCTCGGCATCCATTATCTCCATAACATCCTCGCGGGTTATCTCCCCCTCGGAAATTCCAAGCCTTTCAAATATGGCGGAAGGCAGAAGAAAGCTTCTCGTGTCGCGATTTTCGCCCTCACGAAGCTCAATCTCCACCTGCACCTCTCTGCCCTCATTCTGGGTCAGTACACGCCTTAACTCAATTATCATCGTCATCACCGCCAAGAGTGCGAATATCGAATTCGTCGCCCTCGTCGCCGTCCTCGTCAAGATCAAACTCGTCGCCGCCAAGGTCAAACTGCTCGCTCATAGAGCGTATCTTTGCGTCGATCTCGTCAAACATCTGAGGGTTGCCCTCAATGATCTTTCTCACATTCTCCTTGCCCTGACAAAGTCGCTCGCCGTTATAGGAGAACCAAGAGCCGCTCTTCTTTATAATATCAAGGGCGATACCGATGTCCACAACCTCACCCGCGCGGGAAATTCCCTTGCCGTAAAGAATGTCAAACTCGGCAACCTTAAAGGGGGGGGCGACCTTATTCTTAACTATCTTACACTTAACTCTGTTACCGTAAATATCGTTTCCGTTCTTAAGCTGCTCGGTCTTTCTTACATCAATACGAACCGAGGAATAGAACTTAAGCGCGCGTCCGCCCGTGGTGGTTTCGGGGTTTCCGTAGATAACGCCCACCTTCTCACGAAGCTGATTGATGAAAATCACTACCGCGTTGGTCTTGGAGATAACAGCCGAAAGCTTTCTCATAGCCTGCGACATAAGTCTTGCCTGCGCGCCCACCTGCGAAGAGCCCATATCGCCCTCAATCTCACTTCTGGGAACGAGCGCCGCCACCGAGTCGATAACCACAACATCAATAGCACCCGAACGCACAAGGGCATCGGTTATTTCAAGGGCGTCCTCACCGCAATCGGGCTGGGACACAAGAAGATTATCTATATCAACGCCGATAGCCTTTGCATAAACAGGGTCAAGAGCGTGCTCCGCGTCGATAAACCCCGCCTCGCCGCCAAGCTTCTGCACCTCGGCCACTATATGAAGCGCAACCGTGGTTTTACCCGAGGATTCAGGGCCAAAAATCTCAATAATTCTTCCTCTGGGAACGCCGCCTATACCAAGCGCCATATCAAGAGCGATAGAGCCTGTATGAACCGCCTGAACAGACATATGGGTGTTCTCACCCAGCTTCATAATAGTTCCCTCGCCATAGTTGCGCTCAAGCTGAGCAATGGCGGTATGAAGGGCCTTAAGCTTGTCCTCTTTACTGTCGCTGACCACTACTGTTTTTGTTGCCTTCTTTTTTGCGTTTGCCACCTTTTCCACCTATCCTTTCACGGATTTTTACGGCTTTATTATACACCCGCGAAATCACTTTGTCAAGGGGTTTTTGAAAATATTTTTCCCAAAAAGGAAAATTTTATCGCATTTTGTCTGCAAATGTGCTTTTTATTTTTCCTAAAACGGTTTTTATGAGTTTATTTTGCCGTTCAGCTCCGCCATCAGCTCAGGAGTGGGCGTGGGCAGGTCGGCGAAGGGAAATTCAAGCCCCATTTGGTCATATTTAACCTGACATATCTTCTTAAACGGAAGCAGCTCCACCTTGTCAACACAGGGATGGTCGGCGGCGATTTTTTTGAGCCTTTCGATGCTTTCCGCGTTGTCGTTTAAGGTGGGAATTATGACCTGTCTTAATGTGGTGGCTATTTGATTTTCGTTCAGATAATCTAAAAACGCCATAGGCTTTTCCATAGAACAGCCCACATATTTTTTATATAACTCGGGGTCGGTGTATTTAATATCAAGAAGTACTCTGTCGGTAAGCGCAAGAAGGGCGCGGACGCCCTCGTCAAGGTGGTTGCCCGAGGTGTCAAGGCAGGTGTTTATTCCCTCTTTTTTGCAGAGCGAGAAAAGCTCGCGGACAAACTCGCTTTGCAAAAGCGGCTCGCCCCCCGAAACGGTAATTCCGCCGTCCTTGCCAAAATACTCGCGGCAACGGAGCGCACGGGCAAGAAGCTCCTCGGCAGTATATTCCTCGCCCCCCTGCGCCGCCCAAGTGTCGGGGTTGTGGCAGCAGCCACAACGAAGGTCGCAGCCCTGCATAAAAACTACAAATCTTACGCCGGGCCCGTCAACCGTGCCAAGCGATTGTATAGAATGAATTTTTCCCATATGCTACTCCTTGTTTATCGCATTATGTTCGCTCCGCGCCAATAAAGAAAAGTTTTTTGGCGACTTTTCTGTAGGCGGCGCAAGCCTTAACATTTTCAGAAGGGCTGTCTTGCGACAGCCCTTCTTATTCTTATTACATACTCTGGTGGAATGTTCTGCTGATAACTTCCTTCTGCTGCTCACGGGAAAGCTTATGGAACTTAACCGCGTATCCCGATACTCTTATGGTAAGATTGGGATATGCCTCGGGATTCTCGTAAGCCTTCATCAAGGTTTCTCTGTTAAGAACATTTACATTGATATGGTGCGCCTTCTTGGCGAAGTATCCGTCAAGGATAGACACAAGGTTGTTGACTCTCTCGTCCTCGTCCCTTCCAAGGGCGTCGGGAGTTATGGAGAAGGTATTTGAGATACCGTCGCGGCAATCGTTATAGTCAAGCTTTGCCACCGAATTAAGCGAAGCAAGCGCGCCGTTTTCCTCTCTGTTGTGCATAGGATTTGCTCCGGGAGCAAATGCCGCGCCCGCGTGTCTGCCATCGGGAGTTGCGCCTGTGTGCTTTCCGTAGGTTACATTAGATGTAATTGTAAGCACCGAAAGAGTATGCTCGGCGTTTCTATAGGTAGGCGTCTTGCGAAGCTCGGTGATGACCTTGTGGGTCATTTCCTTTGCGATAAGGTCTACTCTATCGTCATCGTTACCAAACTTGGGGAACTGACCCTCTGTATTAAAGTCAACGATGTATCCGTTCTCGTCCTTTATGGGCGCAACGCTTGCAAACTTTATCGCGCTCAAGGAATCGGCAACAACCGAAAGTCCCGCAATTCCAAACGCCATAAAGCGGTGAACATCGGTATCGTGAAGCGCCATCTGGGTCTTTTCGTAAGCATATTTATCGTGCATACAATGGATTACATTCATTGTATTTACATAAAGTCGGCTGAGCCACTTAATATAGATGTCATAACGCTCCATAACCGTGTCAAAGTCAAGCTTGTCGCCCTCAAGAACAGGCATCTGAGGCCCGATATTCATACCGCTTGCGGTATCGTAGCCGCCGTTTATGGCGATAAGTAAAAGCTTTGCCAAGTTGCAACGAGCGCCGAAGAACTGCATCTGCTTGCCCACCTTCATTGCCGAAACGCAGCAGGCTATAGCGTAATCGTCGCCGTAAAGGGGACGCATAACATCGTCGTTCTCGTACTGAATTGAGTCGGTATCAGCCGAAACCTTGGCGCAGAATTTCTTGAAATTCTCGGGAAGCGAATTGGACCAGAGAATAGTCAAATTGGGTTCGGGCGATGAGCCAAGGGTATAAAGTGTATTAAGAATGCGGAAACTGTTCTTTGTAACAAGAGTTCTGCCGTCCTCGCCCATACCGCCGACCGCCTCGGTTATCCACATGGGGTCGCCGCCGAAAAGCTCGTTGTATTCGGGTGTGCGAAGGTGGCGAGCCATACGAAGCTTCATAACGAAATCGTCCATAAGCTCCTGCGCGCCTTCCTCACTAAGTCTGCCCTCGGCAATATCGCGCTCGATATAAATGTCAAGGAAGGTGCTTACTCGTCCCAAGGACATAGCCGCGCCATTCTGCTCCTTGATAGCCGCAAGGTAGGCAAAATATGTCCATTGAATAGCCTCTTTTGCGTCCTTTGCAGGCTCGCTGATGTCAAAGCCGTATATCTTTGCCATATCCTTCATATATCCAAGGAAGGTTATCTGCTGGAAAAGCTCCTCGGTAAGCTTTATATTGTCCATATTGAGGTTGCCCTCTCCGATGGCCTTCTTGTCCTTGTGCTTTTCCTCAATAAGTCTGTCCACACCGTAAAGCGCAACGCGGCGGTAATCGCCGATGATTCTGCCTCTGCCGTAGGCGTCGGGCAGACCCGTGAGAATGCCGATATGGCGTGCACGCTTCATTTCATCGGTATAGGCGCGGAAAACACCGTCGTTATGCGTGGTGCGATA
>JAZRHS010000058.1:0-11493 GCA_045644865.1 Eubacteriales bacterium
GGTACATTTTTCATAGATAAATCCTCCAAATATGTTTTTTTGACTGGCAGGTCAAATTTATTATAACATATTTGGAGGATTTCCTCTCATCGGTTAACCTTTTTTGAACCACGCGACTATCGCGTGGTTTTCGTTATACAAAAAGCCAAAAGCACAAAAATCTGTGCTTTTGGCAATTATGTTAGTCCTTTTCTCCGCGAAGCTCGTTAAGCTCGGCAAAAAATGTATCAATATCCTTGAACTCACGGTATACCGACGCAAATCTGACATAAGCCACCTTGTCTATATCCTTAAGTCGGCGCATTACCATTTCCCCAAGCTCTCTTGAGCCTATTTCCTGTGTCAGCGAATTCTGAAGCTCGGTTTCAATATCCGCAACTATCTCCTCGGCATTTACAGGTCTTTTTTGACACGCCTTAAGAACGCCCGACAAAAGCTTGTTTTTGTCAAACATCTCCTTGCTTCCGTCCTTTTTCACGACGAACATCTGAACGGTTTCGTGAATCTCGAAGGTTGTGAATCGCTTCTGACACTCCAGACACTCTCGTCTGCGTCTTATGCTTGCCCCATCCTGTGTGGGTCTTGAATCTATTACCTTACTATCCGGAAAATTACATACAGGACATTTCATATGCTTGTTTTCGCGCGCCATAGCGCCCCTTTCGATTTTCTGAACCACAATATAATGTGTTTACCTTCATATTATAACAGAAAATCTTCGATTTGTAAATAGGTTTACGCCTTTTTTATAAAAAATATTCCTGCCTTAAATCGCTCTGAATATCGTCAATATTTTCGGGAAGTGTATCGCTATCTACCACAAGACCGAAAAGCATTGAAGACTGCAAAAAATCTCCGCCAACAAGCATAACCCCGATTTCATTCCTTCGACGCACAGTTATCCTATATGATTCATCAGCCTGCTTTTCCAATATGTAATCCGTTTTTACACCAAGAATTTCTTTTTCATATCTTGCCAGCATCATTACAGGCTGACCCTTTTCTTCACAAACCATTTTTATCTTCCTTTCGACAATTATCGTGATGTGTTTCCATTATACCACAATACATCAAACTTTTTACGATTAAGATTTCGACAGCTTTTATGGCGTTTTTAACCATATTTTTACATTTGTACTTGTTTTTGTTATTTAGTGAGAGTCAACATATACAGCATATACGCCGCCTCGTCCCTGTCAAGAAGATAAGAAGCAGAAACATAACCGTTTTCCTTTGGCATTATTCCGTTATATACAAGGCAATAAACAGCGTCCTCTGCCCACGCGGGAAGCGCATTGCTATCCGCAAATACAGGCTTTAACACAGGGGTGTCAAGCTCAACCATATTATTTAACATAACCGCCGCCTCGGCGCGTGTTATTTTATCGTTGGGCGCAAGCACGGGCTCACCCGCTGAATTTATTCTTCCGCTTACTATTCCAAGCTTTACAGCTGTATTAACATAGCCCTTTAAGCTTGCGGGAATAAGACTGTCATCGGCAAAGGGAGTTTTTTCTTCTTCAGCAGAAACTTCTATACCCATATTCTTCATCGCCATAACGAGGAATTCAAGTCTTCCAAGCTCGGCATCGGGATAGAAGTAAAATTTACCGTCAACCTCCTGAGCCGACATTATTCCTTTTTCGGTCATAGCTATTGCGGCTATGTGGTATTTGTCATCGGAAATATCCGAAAAGACCACCGACGATTTTTGAAGCTCCACATTAAGCTTTATTTCCCGTTCCCCCGAATAATTTCCGTATTCGTCCTGAACCACAAGCTTAAAACTGTCAGAGCCCACATATCCCGCTGACGGAATGTATACATATTCGCCGTCCGCGGAAAGCTCCAGCCTTCCGTTTTTGGGGGCTTTGGTAAGCTCAAATATCACCCTGTCGCCCTCTGCATCATAGGCGTCAAGCCTTCCGTAAAGATTTATGTTTTTATAGGTTGACACCTGCTTTGCTCCGTCAATCCTATGCACGGGAGCTTCATTTTGATGCTTCAACGAAAAAACATGGCACTTAATGTCATACCCACCCTGATTTGCAGAAAAGCAAAAAGCGCTTTTGTTTGATGACTCCTCGGAAAATTCAAAATTAAGATAACCGATGTTAGCCCTTGAAACAGTCTGCCCCACACTTACCTCTTTTGAGCCAAGATAAAGAGTTCCCTCGCTTTTTTCGGGCAAACGGGTAACTGTTATGGTTGAAACATATGAAAGGTCAAGCGCCCTCTCAAAGCTATCGGCATCAAAGCTCATTGTCCGCTCTCCCACACAGGACATAGCAACATAGCTTTCCTCTGACAGGACATTAAGCGCAGGGCTGACCACAGCCTCTTTCTCCGCCGCGCAAACAATCAAGCTCATACTAAAGCAAAACACACACACAAGCGCAAATATTTTTCCAAGCCTCATATCTATCCTCCTTTGGTTTTGACCTAATAAAATATATATCAAAAGCAGGCATTATATTACAACAATTAAAATTTGTTATTTTCTCGTTGAAAAATTTTATTTTATATGATAGAATATATCAAAAGGGGGGAGAATATGAAAATAACTATTACAGACAATGACAACGGAAAATCGGTTGGCGATTTCTTAAAATCGGTTTTGAAATTTCCAAGCTCTACTGTTACATTCTTAAAGACCCGAGATAACGGAATAATGCTCAACGGCGAGAGAGTTACAGTAAGAAAAACGCTTAAATGCGGGGACACGCTTGAGCTTGAATATACAGATGACAAGACCGCCGCAGAGCTTTCAAGCATATTGCCTGTTGAGCTTCCTCTCAACATAATCTATCAGGATAACAACATCATCGTGCTGAACAAGCCGCCCTTTATGCCAACTCACCCTTCTCACAAACATCACAACGACACACTTGCCAACGGCTTGAGATATTATTTTGATTCTCTTGACATTCCCTTTATTTTCCGTGCCATAAACAGACTTGACAACAACACAAGCGGAATAGTTCTTGTAGCCAAGAACCGTCTTGCCGCCGCCAAGCTTTCAGACGAGATGCTCCGTAAGGATATCAAGAAAAGCTATCTCACTATTATTCACGGCTGTCCCGAAAACAGGCAGGGTGAGATCTGCGCGCCAATCAAGCGTGAGCAGGAAAGCATTATCAAGCGTATAGTCAGCGATGACGGTGCATATTCACTTACAAAATATCGCACAATATATTCAAACCGAATGTACTCTCTTGTTGAGGCTTCCCCCATAACAGGACGCACACATCAGTTAAGAGTCCACTTTTCCCATATAGGACACCCTATCTGCGGAGATTCGCTTTACGGATACCCCTCCGAGTTTATCGCAAGACAGGCGCTCCACGCGTACAAGCTTTCCTTTACTCATCCCACAACAGGTCAGCGCATCACGCTTACCGCGCCCCCTTCAGACGACCTTGTAAAGCTTTATGAAACTTTATTTGACGGCTCTCGCGCCGAGCTTGAAAGGCTTTTGAAAATATGATTTTTTCCAAACAATCCACAAGAAATTTTTTGAAAAGATTACCAAAAATCACATATGTTTTTCTTGGGTTGGCTCTTTTTTCGCAAATAATTCTCATATCCGCAAGCTTAAGTCCCACCTTTGCCCTCTACTTTGACAACTATGTAAGCCGAGGCGTAAGGGCGGGGCTTGCTTTTATTTCAAGCCCTTTTCCCTTTTCAATAGCCGAGCTTCTGATTATCCTCTCCCCGATTTTTGTTACCCTGCTTATTATTTATGCGCTTAAACGGCACTCGTCAAGCGTTGGCTCTATCCTCTCCTTTTTTATCACCCTTGCTTCCTGTGCAACCCTCGTTTTTACGCTTTTTGTTTTTTCCTTTGGCGTGGGATATCACACCCCCTCCCTCTATCAGCGTCTTGAAATAAGCAACAACGGTACAACCGCAAGCGAACTTAAGGAAGCCGCGTCAATGCTTGTAGCCGAAATCAATAACAGAGCGCCATATTTGGAATTTACCGAAGGCGGGGCATCAAAAATGCCCTGTTCGACGGCAACGATGAATGACCTTTTGTCCGCGTCGCTCAAATCAATAAATAAAAATCACGGCTTTGTTCAGGGCTTCAAAAGCAGAATAAAGCCTGTTCTTTTAAGTGCTCCTATGTCGCGGACGCACACCACGGGGGTGTATTCTTTTTTTACGGGCGAGGTAAATCTTAATATGGCTTTTCCCGACTACACCCTCCCCTATACTGCCGCGCACGAGTTGGCGCACCAGCACGGCATTGCAAGAGAGGACGAAGCAAATTTTGCAGCCTTTCTCATATGCGCACAAACAACGGATACCTATATTGAATACTGTGCCTATCTGAATTTGTTTGAATATGTTGCAGCCGCGCTTTACACCGAATCCCCCGAGGCATATAAAGAAATATATAACGAGCTTTCGCCCTTGGTAAAGAAGGAGCTTGCCGTCTATTCGGATTTTTACGGTAAATATCAAGACTCAAAGGCGGGGAAAATAGGCTCGGCATTAAACAACGCCTATCTCACCGCCAACGGCTCAGAGGACGGTGCAAAAAGCTATGATCTTGTAGTTGACCTTGCCGTGGCGTATCTTCTCGATAATTTTGACGATAAATGACGATTAACATCTTATCAGGTCATTTAATATAATATTATTGGAGAGGGCTTTTTAATTAAAAAAGCTCCAGATTTGCAAAAAACATTGAAAATAAGGCAAAATTTTATCAAAAAACTATTTATTTTTTATAGAAAATATGTTATAATTGTGTTATAATAAGATTATCTAATGACTCTGAAAAGGAGTGACTGAATTGGCTGAGAAAACTGACTCTGTTATAACAGACAGAATTATTATAAATGGCGGAAAAAAGCTTTGCGGTGATGTGTATATCGAGGGTATGAAAAACGCCGCACTTCCTATTATTTTTGCTACCATACTTACAAAAAGCAAGTGCGTTATCGAAAATCTTCCGCCTGTTACAGACATTGCTCTTTCGCTGTCCATTCTCAAGGAGATGGGCGCCGATGTAAATTATATAGACAAAACCACGGTAGAGGTTGATACATCAAGCTTTCAGTACGGAACCGCTCCTATAGAGCTTGTGAGAAAAATGCGAGCGTCCACCTATCTTATCGGTGCGGAGCTTGGCCGCTTTGGAAAGGCAAGGGTCGGTCTGCCCGGCGGTTGCAATTTTGGTGTTCGCCCCATTGACCTTCACATCAAGGGCTTTGAGGCACTTGGCGCTACCGTTAATGTTGAAGACGATTATATCTGCGCCAACGCAGAGGACGGTCTTATCGGAAATCACGTGTTCTTTGACATCGCATCTGTAGGCGCAACAGTAAATGTTATTCTCGCCTCGGTTCTTGCAGAGGGACTTACTGTTATTGAAAATGCCGCCCGCGAGCCCCATATAGTTGACCTTGCAAACTTCTTTAACACCTGCGGCGCAAACATTACCGGTGCGGGAACAAGTGTTATAAAAATACGCGGTGTAAAAGAGCTTCACGGCTGTGAATACACAATAATCCCCGATATGATTGAGGCAGGAACATTTATGGTTGCTGCCGCGGCTACAGGCGGAAAGGTAACCATCAAAAACATAATCCCCAAGCATATGGAAACAGTTTCCACAAAGCTTTCGGAAATGGGGGTTACTATCGACGAATACGATGACGCGATAACAGTTACCTCTGACGGCTCTATGCTGGCTACAAATATAAAGACACTTCCCTATCCCGGCTTTCCCACAGATATGCACCCCCAATTTGCGGCGGCGCTTTGCTTTGCCAAGGGTACAAGCGTTATATCCGAGGGTATCTGGGAAAACCGCTTCAAGTACACCGAGGAGCTTCAGAAAATGGGCGCGGTGATTTCGGTTGACGGAAATTGTGCAAGCATTACCGGCGGCTCAAATCTTACGGGAGCGCGTGTAAAGGCGGTTGACCTCAGAGGCGGAGCGGCGGTGCTTATTGCGGCGCTTGCGGCAACAGGAACATCTGAAATAACAGGCATCGAGTATATCGAACGCGGCTACCACGATATAGTGGGCAAGCTTCAGGCACTAGGCGCAAACATTCAAAAGGACAGCGTTACAATGTCTACAATGATAAATTGACAAAATAAAACCGAGCGTTAAGCTCGGTTTTATTTATTAAATCGGGGGATATATCCCTTTTTTAGCCTCTTCTCTGCTCGAAGCAAGCGCTGCAGTAAACAGGTCTGTCGCTGGAAGGCTGGAATGTTACCTTTGCCTCACCGCCACACTGAGAGCACACTGTTGTATAGTATACACGCTCAGCCTTTGCAGCCATCTTCTTTGCATCACGGCAAGCCTTGCAGCATTTAGGCTTGTTTGCAAAGCCCTTCTCCTGATAGAATGCCTGCTCTCCGGCAGTGAAAACGAACTCGTTACCGCAATCCTTGCACACAAGAGTTTCGTCTTCAAGCATTTCAATTTTTACTTCTTCATTCATTGTCTTTCCCTCGCTTTGAAATGTTTTATAAAATAACCGCGTCCGCGATCAGATTTCTATTTTGTAAGCAGGCTCTTTGCCAATTTTCTTCTCATTCTGAAAATAGCGTTGTCTATTGATTTTTCGCTTTTCTTGAGGGTTTGGGCTATCTCACGAGTGGTGCATCCCACAACATACAACCGCCAAACCTTGTTTTCAAAGGGAGAAAGCACGGATTCTATCTTTGTTTTAAGCTCTCGCACCGTTTCCTTTTCAACAAGCTCGTTTTCGGGGCTTTTTTCTTCGCCTCCCACACCAAGGTCAACATCCTCGGGCATAAGCGCAACCGTGGGGTTTTCATTTCTCTTTTTCAGCGCGCGAAGCTGGGTGTTAAGGGCGTTATTCATACATATCTTCGCCCAAAGACCAAAGCTTACCTCGTTCTGCTCCATATCATAAGAGAGTATAGAGTTATAAAACGCAATAGTCAATTCCTGCTTTAGGTCCTCCGCATCCTGCGCATTGGTATTACTCGAGCAATAACGGGTTACAAGCGATTTGAACAGGGGCTCGTAAAGCTCAAGAAGCTCCTCAAACGCCGCCTGATTAGACGAACGGGTCTTAACGATAAGGCTATTTATTATTGAATTATAGGAGTTAAGCTTATCATTCATATAATTTGCCTCACACTATCATTAAAAATAACTGTTCTGTTTTAATTGCCCAAAATCAGTCAAACAAGAACTGCATTTTTCCCGAAAGAAGCGCAACAACCCCTCTGTATACAACCTCGGGGCGCTCCATATATCTGCGGCGCATACGCTCAACACGGTTAAGCGAGTCAACCACGATAGTAGTTTCAAATATTTTTTCCTGCTTTTCAAACAGCATACAAACAAGGTCAAATTTTTGGTCTGCTCTCTGTCTGTACTCACATCTTGCCTCAACTCCGCGCTTTTTGAAGTCAAGGTATCTGAACGCCATTTCAAGACTCTGGTCAAGAAGCACCGAAAGAATATCGCTTTTAAGCTCTCTTGCAACAATGCTTCCCTTTCTTGTTACGCTATAATACTTTTCGCCCTCGTGCTCAAAGTACTCAATAAGGTCAGCCTCAAGCATTTCGTCAAAAGCTTCAACAAAATCAAGATACATTACATAGTCTGTCTGCATTACTATGTCGTTTATTGATATATAGTCAAGGGGATAATTTATATTTTCCATCAAAAAGAGAACAAATATCTTTACATCTCTTTTTCCGCCGATTTTAGATGCCATTTTTTCACCTTTCTTTTAACAGGTTTTATTGTACGAAATAATTTTACCATATTATGTGATTTTTTTCAATAGTTTTATTGCATTTTAATAAATTTTATGGTATACTATATTATATTTTCAAGTTTAGGAGTTATTATGGTTAATATTGCTATCCTTGGTTTTGGTGTTGTGGGAAGCGGCGTTGCCGAGGTCATCACCGAAAACCTTGAATTGATTGAAAAAAGAATAAACGAAAAGCTTAATATAAAATATATTCTTGATCTTCGTGATTTTCCCGACAGTCCCTTCGGACATCTGGTTACCCACGATTTCAACGAAATATTGAATGACCCCGAGATAAAGATAGTTGCCGAAATGATGGGGGGTTCTCACCCTGCCTACGACTTCTCTATTGCCGCGCTCAAGGCGGGCAAAAGCGTTGTTACATCAAACAAAGAGGTTGTAGCGAGATTTGGCGTTGAGCTGCTCCAATTAGCCCGCGAAAACAATGCTCGCTATATGTTTGAGGCAAGTGTAGGCGGCGGTATTCCGATCATCAGACCTCTTGCCAACGACCTTGCGGCAAATGATATAAATTCCATAAGCGGAATTCTCAATGGCACTACAAACTACATTCTCACGCAGATGTGCGAATGCGGCAGAGATTTTGGCGACGCCCTTAAGGACGCGCAGACAAAGGGATACGCCGAGGCTGATCCCACCGCCGATGTTGAAGGCATTGACGCCGCAAGAAAGATAGTTATTCTCGCCTCCCTTGCATACGGCAAGCTTATTGACCCCGATTCTATATCGCGCGAAGGCATTTCAAAGCTTTCTCTTTCAGATATTAAGATTGCAAGAGAGCTTGGATATTCGGTAAAGCTTATCGGTCATTGCGAAAGCAAGAACGGCAAAATTCTTACTATGGTAAGCCCCAGACTTATTCCCGCGTCTAACCCTCTCCACTCTGTTGACGATGTTTTCAACGGAATTTTAGTTGACGCTAATATGCTTGGAAAGTCAATGTTCTACGGCAGAGGTGCGGGTAAGCTTCCCACCGCAAGCGCGGTGGTTGCCGATATTATCGACATTGCCAAGTCCCCCGAAAACGATCGCAGCTTCCCCCTTGTAAAAACCGCAAGCAAAAGCGACATAGCAGACATTGCCGATTACAGCTGCAAAAATCTGCTTGTGTTTGACGCCAAGGCGGACGACAAGGTAATCGGCGCATTCAACGCTTCAGAGGCACTTTCAAAGGACGGAAAGGTAGCCTTTATCACAGAGGAGCTTACAGAAAAGGCACTTAAGGAAAAGCTTTCTGCCCTTGCGGACAAGCCCCTGTCAAGAATAAGACTTATATAACAAGAAAAGGACTCTTTTGAGTCCTTTATCTTTTTTTCTTGAAAAATTCGCCAAGCAACACTCTGCACTCGTCCTCTAGCAGCCCCGACTCTACCTCGGGTCTGTAAAAGAAGGGGTACGAGCAGAGGTCAACAAGACTTCCCATTGCTCCACCGCGAGGGTCTTTAGCACCAAACACCACTCTTTTTATTCTTGAATTAAGTATTGCCCCCGCGCACATTGGGCAGGGCTCTAATGTTACATAAAGCTCACAGTCAGAAAGCCGCCATCTTCCAAGCCTCTTACACGCCTGTCTTATGGCTTCCACTTCGGCGTGTGCGGTAGCGTCGCCAAAGCTTTCCCGCTTATTTGACGCCTCGGCTATTATCTCGCCGTCCTTTACCACAACCGCACCCACAGGGACTTCTCCCCGCTCTGCACATTCCTTAGCAAGCTCCAGCGCCCTTTTCATATATTCAATATCCTTATTCAACATCTACCCTCCAATACCAAGCATATACAAAACAGCAACCGTTACCGTTTCAGCAATACAAGCCGCCGCAAAAATAATCATTGCAGGATTTTTTACAACTACCGAAAGGGACTTGGAAATCGCTCTACTCTGCAAAGCGGTATCATATCTTCCATAAAAGCCTTTCTGCCCGTTCTTGTCGGCAAGGCTTATTTCTTTTCCAAGCAACAAGACAGTACAGAAAAGTCCCACAAGATAAAGAATTACAGAAACATAGAAAAATACTATTGAAATAAAATATTCATCGTATTTTGACAGGAAGTACATCTGAAGCACAGAAATAAAGTTGTTGACAAAATGAATTGCGATACAACACCAAATAGATTCTGTTTTCACATACACATATCCAAAAACAATACCTGCGGCGGTGGCGTAAAGCAGCTGAACAGGATTCTGGTGCATAAGACCAAAAGAAAGCGCGCTGACTATTACCGCGGTGCTTGTTCCATAAGGCTTAAGATTTGAAATAATAAGCCCTCTGAACAACAGCTCCTCGGCAAATGCGGGGACTATAGCCGTTGAAATAAAGGCAAGAACAACCTTATAAGGCACAGAAAACTCCAAGGAAAACATATCTGCCCCGTATTCACCTACAGGAAAAATAAGTGCGTTAACCGTAGACATTGCAGTGATAACTGAAACGCTTCCAAAAATGAGAGCGACATAAGAACCGACAGGTCGATGCTTCGGCATTGTCAATCCAAGCGACATCGAATAACACTTTTGTCCACTTGATATCAAATAAAAGAACGGAACAGGCAAAACAAACGAAGCAAGATACGCAAGGCTACCCAAAAGGTCCGAAACGATATATGCGCCAACCGAGCGAGGAAACAAATTAAGAAGCAGCTCCCCGATAAACGATGTAGCTCCCGTAAACGCCACAAACAATATCAAAAAAAGAATAAGCGTTATACCGATTCTTGTTATTATATTTTTATATTCCTTCTCTCTGCTCTGCATAACAACTCCTGTAATTAGTTCTTAACATAAATTATATCTCATTTTTATAAAAAAGTCAACAAAAAAGCAACCGAAATCTGTAAGATCTCGGTTGCTGAAATTTTTTAGTGAACGATGCAACGCTCGGTATCCTTATCAAAGATGTGAAGTCTTGATGTGTCGAAGGCAACCTTGATTGTATCGCCTGCACGGGAAGCCGAACGGGAAGAAACACGAGCGATAAGCTTTGTTTCACCAACTACAAGGTAGAGATAAATCTCTGCGCCCATAAGCTCGGTAACATCAACAAATACCTCAAAGGAGCTCTCCTCAAGAGCTGCAAGCTGCATAGGCTCGTCGTGAATGCACTCGGGACGAAGACCTGCAACAACTTCCTTACCGATATACTCCTTAAGTGCAGGGTTATTAGCCTTCTCCGCGGGAAGCTTGATAGAAACATTCTCAAAGTTGAAGTAAACATCATCACCCTTCTGCTCAAGAGCACCGTTGATGAAGTTCATCTGAGGTGTTCCGATGAAGCCTGCAACGAACATATTTACAGGTGTGTCGTAAAGGTTCTGAGGTGTGTCAACCTGCTGGATGAGACCGTCCTTCATTACAACGATACGAGTAGCCATCGTCATAGCCTCTACCTGGTCGTGAGTAACGTATACGAATGTAGTACCTACGCGGTTGTGAAGCTTTGTAAGCTCTGTTCTCATCGCTGCACGAAGCTTTGCGTCAAGGTTGGAAAGAGGCTCGTCAAGAAGGAATACCATGGGGTTACGAACGATTGCACGACCAAGAGCAACACGCTGCTTCTGACCACCGGAAAGCGCCTTGGGCTTTCTGTCAAGAAGGTGTGTGATGTCAAGGATACGAGCAGCCTCTTCAACTCTGCGCTTGATCTCTTCCTTGGGAGTCTTGTTAAGCTTAAGACCGAATGCCATGTTCTCGTAAACAGACATATGAGGATAA
>JAZRHS010000059.1:0-3919 GCA_045644865.1 Eubacteriales bacterium
CTGGCAGGTCAAATTTATTATAACATATTTGGAGGATTTCCTCTCATCGGTTAACCTTTTTTGAACCACGCGACTATCGCGTGGTTTTCGTTATACAAAAATAGGGGCGAACGCTGTTCGCCCCTTATAAATATTTATCCCAAAACAAATCTCACTATATCAGACGGGGTGTGTGCTATAAGGTCAGCGCCGTTTTGGAGAAGCAGCTCGGGGGCTCTGTAGCCCCAAGAAACTCCTATCGCCGCAAAGCCCGCGTTCTTTGCCGTAACCATATCCACATCGCTGTCGCCTACAAGAGCGCACTCGCAGGGCTTTACACCCATAAGGGCGCATATTTCAAGAGGAACTGTAGGATCGGGCTTAGTGGGCGCACCCACTCGCTGCCCCCTGTACTCGGTAAATAAGCCACTCGGCAAAAGCTTTTCGCAAAGCCCCACCACCATTGGGTCTTGCTTGTTTGACAAAACCGACATTTTAACACCCCTGTCCCCAAGGGCTTCTATTGCTTCAAGCACCCCGTCATAAGTCTTTTCAACCTCAAGATAGACCTCGTTATAATTCTTATGATACTCGGCATACACCCTGTCCACAAGCTCCCCGTCGTCCTGAAGCTCTGCGGGCAAGGAAAGCCTTATAAGATTTCTCGCCCCGTGATTTATGTGCTCCTGCACATCGTCCCTTGTACTGTGAGGGTAGCCGAATTTGTCCATAGTAAGGTTGATTCCCTTGCCTATAGAATCAAGAGTGTCGGCAATAGTGCCGTCAAAATCAAAGATTACCGCCTTTATCATTGTCTGTTCTCCATAGAATTTCTATTTGTAGGTCCACCCCTCGCCGCCGATTTCGTGAGCGCGATGCACCGTTATAAACGCCCTTTTGTCAGCCCTGTTCACTATGCCCATAAGCTCGGCGTATTCGTTTTTTGTAAAGATGACCGAAAGCATCTTCTTTTTCTCTCCGCTGTACACGCCAACCACCTCGCTGACGGTTGCCGTGCGGTGAAGCCCGTCTATAACGCCCCTGCCTATCTCTTCCCAATTCTTGCTGATTATCTGCGCCGCAAATGCCCTTGAGCCGCCAAGAAAGACCTTGTCCACCGTCAGCGCGCTGACAAGCGCCGAAATAATTCCAAGGGCGGCAAGCACGATGTCGCCGATTATAAAAACGCCGAGAGCCACCGCCGTAGCATCAATGCAGAATATGGCAAACGAGCTTTTCGCCCGCCTGAAATACTTGCAGATAATAAGGGCGGGAATGTCAACGCCCCCCGTTGAGCCGCCCCCAAGAAAGGTCAGCGCACAGCCAAGCCCCACAAGAAGTCCGCCCAAAACCGCCGACAGTAACAGCGCAAGCTGAGGATACCCGCTTGAGGTCAGGTCAAAAAATCCGCCAAAAGCCCGACCGTCAGCCACCTTCGAGAACAATGCAAGCCCAAAAGGATAAATGGCGGTGGACAGCAAGGTCTTCAGGGCAAAATCCCTGCCAAGCACAAAAAGCCCCAAAAAGAAAAGCACCCATACAAACAGAGTTATCAGAAGATCCACCGAAACCGCGCCCCCAAAAGCTCGGCTTATAACAATGGAAAAGCCCGAAACTCCCCCAGACACAAGCTCAAACGGAACAATAAACACGGCAGTTCCAAAGGAAAGCACCAGCGTTCCGAAAATGACGAGAAAATATTTTTTAATAAGCTTGAATTTAACCTTCACCCAATCCCCCCAAAATCATTTTGCATTATTATGCCCGATTTTCGGCGAAAAATAGGTTTACATCAATTATATCATAGCCAAAAAGGCTTGTCAAGGCGAAAAAATGTTAAAACTGCACAAAAAAGAGGGGTGAATTTTGTCAAAATTTCGTTATTTGAGGTCTTTATTTTAAGGGGTAAAATCGTGTATAATATATAAGTTAGGAAAAAATAATTTTGAAGGAGAACGGCATTGATTAGAGAAGATTTGAGAAATGTAGCCATTATTGCCCACGTTGACCAGGGAAAAACCACACTTGTGGACGAAATGCTCAAGCAGGGCGGCGCATACAGAGAAAACCAGACAACCGAAGAACGAGTTATGGACAGCAATGCCCTTGAAAAGGAACGCGGAATTACCATTCTTGCCAAAAACACCGCCGTTCACTACAAAGATACAAAAATCAACCTTATAGATACCCCCGGCCACGCCGACTTTGGCGGCGAGGTAGAGCGTATCCTCAAGATGGTTAACGGAGTTATTCTTCTTGTTGACGCGGCTGAAGGCCCTATGCCCCAGACACGCTTTGTGCTTCAGAAGGCACTTTCCTTGAACCACCGCGTTATCGTTGTTATCAACAAGATAGACAAGCCCGATGCCCGCATAGGTGAGGTCGAGGACGAGATTCTTGAGCTTCTTATCGACCTTGGCGCAAATGACGAGCAGCTTGACAGCCCTATGCTCTACTGCTCGGGCAGAGCGGGAACTGCAACCGAGGACCCCTCTGTTGAGGGCGTTGACCTTGTCCCCCTCTTTGACAAGATTCTTGACTATATCCCCGCCCCCGGCGGCGACGAGGACGGCGAGCTTCAGCTTCTCGTTTCCTCTATCGACTACAACGACTATGTAGGACGAATCGGCATAGGCAGAATCGAGCGCGGCAGAATCAAAAAGAATCAGGACGCCTATGTCTGCAACTACCACACAGGCGCAACCCCCAAGAGAACAAAAATCGTGGCTATATTCCAGATAGACGGACTTGTAAGAACCCCTGTTGACGAAGCAAAGGTTGGCGACATCGTCTGCTTCTCGGGCGCAGAGGCTATCACTATCGGTGATACGATAACAAGCCTTAACGCTCCCGAGCCCCTTGAATTTGTCAAGGTCAGCGAGCCTACCCTTGAAATGACATTTGCGGTAAACACCAGCCCCTTTGCGGGACGAGAGGGTAAATTCGTTACCTCGCGCCAGCTCCGCGACAGACTTTACAGAGAGCTTCTTAAGGATGTTTCGCTTCGTGTTACCGACGGCGAAACCACCGAGGAATTCAAGGTTGCGGGCCGCGGCGAAATGCACCTTTCTATCCTTATTGAAAATATGCGCCGCGAGGGCTTTGAGCTTTGCTGCTCTAACCCCAGAGTGCTTTACAAGAAAATAGACGGCGAAAAGTGCGAGCCTATGGAGCGCGTTGTGCTTGATGTTCCCACCGAATATGTGGGCGCAGTTGTTGAAAAACTTGGACGCAGAAAGGGCGACCTTCTTGAAATGGCTCCCGTGGGCAACCGCACAAAGATTGAATATGTTATTCCCGCCCGCGGCCTGTTCGGCTACCGTTCCGAATTCCTTACAGACACCCACGGCGAGGGTATTATGAACTCCATCTTCGAGGGCTACCAGCCCTACAGAGGCGAGATAGTAATGAGATTTACAGGCTCTCTTATCGCGTCCGAGGACGGCGAAACCACCCGCTACGGCATTTTCAACACACAGGAAAGAGGAACTATGTTCGTAGGACCTCAAACCCCTGTTTACGAAGGAATGATAGTAGGCGAGAACCCCAAGAACGAGGACATCGCAATCAACCCCTGCAAAAAGAAGCAGCTTACCGCTATCCGATCTGCGGGCGCGGACGAAAAGCTTCTGCTTACCCCCCCTGTTATCTTCACCCTTGAGGAAGCAATCGAGTTTATCAACGACGATGAGCTTATCGAGGTAACACCCAAGTCCATAAGACTTCGCAAGAAGATACTCAATAACGAGCTTCGTATGAAAGCCGTAATGAAAGCCCGCAGAGAAGCCGCTAAATAAAGCCAATAAATATCCACCCGCGTAGCGGGTGGTATTTCATTTTCGGGCATAGCCCTAATAATACTGGCGGCGCACAAGTGCGCTTTAGATTGGCCTGCCAGCCACGCAATTATTACTTACTACCCATAAATGGGTCCCGTGGG
>JAZRHS010000060.1:0-8652 GCA_045644865.1 Eubacteriales bacterium
TGCTACAGGTAGAGTTGAGAGAGGTACAGTTAAGGTTGGCGATGTAGTTGAAATCGTTGGTCTTTCTGACGAGAAGAAGAACACCACAGTTACCGGTGTTGGGATGTTCCACAAGCTCCTTCCTCAGGCAGAGGCTGGTGACAACATCGGTGCTCTTCTCCGTGGTGTAGCTAAGGACGAGATCGAGCGTGGACAGGTTCTTGCAAAGCCCAACTCTGTTCACCCCCACACAAAGTTCGTAGGACACGTTTACGTTCTTACTGAGAAGGAAGGCGGACGTAAGAAGCCCTTCTTCGCTGGTTACAGACCTCAGTTCTACTTCAGAACAACCGACGTTACCGGTGTTATCGAGCTTCCCGAGGGTGTTGAGATGTGCCGTCCCGGCGATAATGTTGATATGACTGTTGAGCTTATCACACCTATCGCTTGTGAAGAGGGACTTCGTTTCGCTATCCGTGAGGGTGGTAGAACAGTTGGTTCCGGCGTTGTTGCAAGCATCATCGCGTAAGTTAATTTAACTACCATTATGGGTTGGCGCATTTTGCGCCAACCCCTTACAATATTTTTGCCGCAACGCGGCTATCTTTGGGGATTGGTGAAATTCCATACCGGTGGTAAAGCCCACGAGCGAAGCCTTTGCTTCGCACGAACAGGTGAGATTCCTGTGCCGACGGTAAAGTCCGGATAGAAAAAGATAAAGCAGGATTATTTTGCCCCAATGGGGGCTTTTTTACTTTTTGTTAAAATAATCGTCTGTTTCCCTTGATGAAAGGACAGATATTTATGAATAATAATCTTATGAAATCAAGAGAGCGGGTAAAGCGTCTTGTGTTTATAGCACTTTTTACTGCCCTTGCATACGCTTCAACATTGATAATCCACCCAAAGGTTATGTTTTTGACCTTTGATGTTAAGGATACAGTAATTACACTCGCTGCAATGGCGTTTGGCCCTGTTACGGGAGTGGTTATATCTTTTCTTACCGCGCTTATTGAACTTATAAGCATAAGCGAAACGGGAATTTACGGTTTTATAATGAATTTTTGCGGCTCGGCGGTGTTTTCACTTACCGCAAGTCTGATGTATAAGCACAAGAAGACACTTGCAGGCGGAATAATCGGACTTTGCACGGCGGTGTTCTCTATGACTGCGGCGATGCTTCTTGCCAATATACTTATTACACCATATTTTATGAAATCGTCTGCAGAAGCAGTTATAAAATTGATTCCAACTGTGCTTTTGCCGTTTAATTTCCTTAAGGCTCTGACAAATGCAGCTCTTGTGATCGGTTTTTATAAGCCGGTTTCAAATGCGCTTAAGTCGGTAGGAGCAATTAAAAAGAAGAATGACGAAAGGCTTAAGCTTGATAAAACAACCTTGATAATGATTGCTGTTGCGGTGATCGTTGCGGCTGTTTCATTGACAATAATGTTCAACATAGTCCGATAAACCGCGCAAAAAAGCATAAAATATAGAATAAAATGTTAATTGCAGAGATTTTTCTCTGCAATTTTTCTTTTTTATAAAGCTCTTGATTTTGATGTGAAAATATGTTAAAATATCTATATAATCTGCATATATTTGAAAGTGAATGAAAATGAGAATTTACTTGAAATTACAGAATTTTTTCGAAAGCCGATGGTTTATTCTTCTCTCGGTGTTGCTTGGCGCGGTGTTTGTTGTTTTTGAAAAGGAAGCCTATGGCGCGATAGTAATGTTAAACATTGGGGCAGTGGCGCTTCTTTTCTGCGAAAACATTATATCGGCATTCACACCGGCACTTGTTGCTTCGGCGTTTGTTATAAAATGCTATGACTCATCAAGCCTTTTTTTGCCTCTTTGGTGGACGGCGTTGTTCCCCGTAGCCGCAATAGTAGCGTATTTAATAATTTTTCGCAAAAAAATATCCATAGGAAAAAGCTTTCCGGGTCTTGTTGCCGTTGCGATAGCGGTAACTGTGGGCGGTATTTTTACCATATCTCCCGCCGAATATTTTTCGCCCTCGGCAATTTACTATGTTGTTATGCTTGGTTTTGGAATGGTGGCGGCGTATCTGCTTATCCGTTCTCACATAAAGGAAAGCGAAAGATACGATGTATTTGAAAGATATGTTTTGATAATGACCGCGGTAGGAATGTTTGCTTCTTTTGTTGTATTTGAATTCTATCTTTCCAATCTTGAGGAAACGCTTTTGGCGGGAGAGCTTGCTAATATTCAATGGAGCAATAATATCTCCACCATTATAATGTTTACAATGCCTTTTGTTCTTTGGTATGCGCGGAAATGCTTTGCTTTTTTCCCGCTTCTTCTTGTAAGCTATGGTGCGCTTTTGCTTTCGGGCTCTCGCGGAGCGTGGGTAATGGGAACTGTTGAGCTGCTTATTTGCACAGTGGTCTATTGTATCTTGTCCAAGCGTGGCAAGGTGAGGGCGGTTGTAATATCGCTTCTTTGCGCGGCATTCGCGGTTGCCATTGGTGTTATAGTCTGGAAGTTTACCGAATTTGACAACAGAGATATAGCTTTTTTGCCACACAATGATGTTCGCATAAGGCTTATCGCTCGTTCATTTGAGGATTTTTCCCACAATCCGATTTTTGGTAAGGGTATTGGAAACACCGCTAATTCCGATTTGTATAACGGAAAAAAGGGAACTATGGTGTGGTATCATATGATGATTCCGCAGATAGTCGGTGGCCTTGGCCTTGTAGGAATGTTCTGCTACGGAAAGCAGATAGTGGAACGGCTTGCTATGATATTCAAGAAAAAAGACGCCTATGTCTGGATTGTAGGACTTTCGTATATAGGAATGTTCTTGATGTCGCAGGTGAATCCAGGTGAATTTTGCCCGCTTCCGTATGAGTTGATGGTGGTTGTAAGCTTTATTATGATAGAAAAATATCAAGAAAAGGGACTGTAATACAGTCCCTTATTTTATATTGCAGAGCGCGTCTGCCAAGCGGTCGATGTCCCGCGAGGAGTTGAATGCGCCAAAGCTTGCTCTGACCGCGCCTTCCGCCGTGCCAAGGGTTTGGTGTCCGAGCGCCGAGCAATGGTAGCCTCCGCGGACACATATTCCCATATCTCCAAGCCTTGATGCAAGAGCTTCGGATTGAATATTTGAATGTGTGAAAAGCAGAACCGCGCCCTCGTATTGGGGGCATATCAGATTTATCTCCTTTATTTCCGAAAGCCTGTCGCGGGCATATCGGAAAAGGGCGCGTTCGTGATCGGCAATCTTGTCAATACCAACCGAATTCAAGACCTTCAGCCCTTCCAGAAGTGCAACGATTGAAGGTGTGGACAGTGTGCCTGCTTCATAGCGCTCGGGGGCATCGTCGGGCATTTCGCAGACTAAAGAAGCAAGGCCGTTTCCACCTTCAATCAGAGTATCAAGCTTTATTCGCTCCGAAAGTGCAAGAAAGCCTGCGCCTTGAATTCCGTAAAGCCCTTTGTGGGCAGGGGCGCATAGCGCGTCAATGTTCATTTCGGACATATTGATCTCTTTGTGTCCCGCTGATTGCGCCGCATCTACCGCGAAAAAAATGCCGTGCCTTCTGCAAAACGCTCCGATCTCCTTGATTGGCAGGGAATATGAGCAAATGTTAGAGGTGTGAGTGCATAGCACAAGCCTTGTGTTTTTCTTGATAAGTCGGGCAATTCCCGCGCAGATCCTTGTTGGGTTGGCGCGCGGGTCGCCGCACATAGACGGGAACACATCGTATTCAATTATTCCTTGGTTGGCAAGCCTGCATACAGGCCGCCAAACCGAATTGTGCTCAAGATCGCTTATAATGATGTGATCGCCCTGCTTGAGAATTCCCTTTATTAGCATATTCAGGGCGTAGGTGGTGTTTAGCGTAAAGCATACGCGGTCGGGCGCGCCTACGCCGAAAAGCTCTGAAATAAGCTGACGGCACTCAAAGATCTTCTTTGCGCTTTCCATAGCCAAGGGGTGGGCGCTTCTTCCCGGATTCCCACAGTATCGGGACAGACAAAGGTCTACCTCGCGCAATACAGAGCGAGGCTTTGGAAAGCTGGTGGCGGCGTTGTCGAGATAAACATAGGGTGTCAGATCATTTCACCTCCGCCGCCTTTGATATAGCTGCTTGCGGAGATATTTGCCGCATTAAAGGCGGAGCGCACTGCCTTGTGATTTTCACAGGAATATTCTATTCCGTAAGCGCAGCCCTTTCTCGTCATAGATGGGTCAAGCTTAACGATTCGGGCGGACAAGTCCGCCTGCTCAAGCACAGACAGAGCCTTCATTGCGATAGTGAGAGAGCCTATCGCGGCTGTACAGGGTTTCATTTACGCACCTCCTTCAGTGTCAATATATGAAGAAGGGTGTCGATTTGTTAAAGATAAAAAAGCACAGGGGCGAATTGTATTCGTCCCTGTGAGATATTATACAGATATAGCCTTGCAGGCTTCGAGAAGAATTTCCTTTTCCGAAAACTTAAGCTTTTCACCGTTGACAAGCTGATAGTTTTCGTGCCCCTTGCCCGCAAAGAGGAAGATGTCGCCATCTTTCGCCATTTTTACCGCGTAGAGAATAGCCTCCTTGCGGTCTGCTATTTTTATATAATTATCCTTGCCGCGAAATTGGGTTGCGATGTCGTTTATAACCGAGTTGGGGTCTTCAAAATCGGGGTTGTCCGCAGTTATAATGGAAAAGTCAGCAAGTCTTGCCGCCGCCCGTCCAAGCTCGGCGCGCCGACCCTTTGTGCGACCGCCTACAGAGCCAAACAGGCAGATAAGGCGATTTGGTTCGTATCTACGAAGTGTTTCAAGGGCAGAGGTAAGGCTTACCTCGTTGTGGGCATAGTCGATAATAAAGGTAGCGTAGGGAAGGGCTTGTACCGTTTCAAAGCGGCCTTGTATCTGAACATCGGTTATCACTTTTGTTATTTCGTCAATCTCAATGCCACACTCACGGCAAGCTGCAATAGCTGCAAGGGCGTTGTAAACGCTGAAGTCGCCCGGAAAGCCTATACCTGTTTTGTATATCTGTCCGTTATTTAGAAGCTCAAAGGAAACTCCAAGTCTGTCAGACCTTTTCGACTTTTCAATTTTGTTTCCTCTGTAGTCGGCATCCTTTTGAAGCGAATAGCTTATAAGCCTTGCATCCGTGGGTGCGCCCTCAATCATAGTGTTGGCATATCCGTCGTCCGCGTTGTAAATAATTGACTTTGCGTTATAATCGGTAAAGAGCGAGCGCTTGCATTCCATATAATGCTCAAAGGTAGGATGCTCTGCGCCTCCGATGTGGTCTATTGAAAGATTGGTGTAGATGCAGAGGTCAAAGCTTATGCCCAAAACTCTGTTCATATAAAGCGCCTGTGATGAAACCTCAATGGCAAGGAATTTTACCCCTGCCATACGCATTTCTCTCATATAGCGGTGAAGGCTCAGGCTTTCGGGGGTGGTGTTCAGCGTTTCGTAGTGAAATCCGCCAAAGTCAATTCCGTTTGAGCCGATGTATCCGCAGCTCTGACCGCAGGCATTGAGAATATTGTATATCATCAAGGCGGTGGTGGTCTTACCCTTTGTGCCTGTTACTCCGATTATGAAAAGCTCGTCCGAGGGGTGATTGAAGAATTCGGCTGAAAGAAGCGCCAGAGCCTTTCTTGTATCGTCGACGATGAAAACAAGAGCGTCGTTTGGAAGGTCAACCGTCCGCTCTGCTATAAAATGTCTGCAGCCGCGGCTGTAGGCGGAATAGGCGTAATCGTGTCCGTCGGAGGCAGCCCCCTTTATGCAAACGAAAAGCGCCCCCTCACGCGCACGGCGGGAATCGTGGCAAAGCTCATCTATTTCGGAGCTTAGCGGCAGGTTGCCGTTATATGAATATTTGATTGACGATAAAAGCTTTTCGAGTTTCATTTTATATCTCCGTCTTTATAATAAAGCTCTTTTTGAGCCTGTCCTTGTTTCTTTCAATAAAGCCTGAAAATTTCTTGTCAGCGCATATCAGCGTAAAGAGCTTGAAATGGTCGCTGACGGTAAGCCTCTCAAGGCTTTCAATACCAATATCATCGTGATTGAATATATCGTCGGGTAAAAATTTCGCCAGCCCCAGCAGCTTTGCGGGAACAGAGGCTTTGTCGGTATAAACAATGGGGCGAACTCCCTTTTTTACTAAAAAGTCAACTAAAAAGGAAATCGGCTTTTCGGGCAGACCGAGGATTATATATCCGCAGTAATATTTTTGAATATCCCTCATCGTCTTTCTCCTTTTTGTAATTCTAAATTGATTATACCATAAAATCGGTAAATTTGCATCACTATTTTCAATAAAAATGTTAAAATGACGCAAAATATTATTGAAAAGTGGGAAGTGTTCATTATTTGCAATGAAAAAGGCTAATATTTACAATTTTTTTGCGAATTTGGTGTTGTATAATAAAATTAGCATTACAATATATTATATATCTATGCCCAAAATATAACGGTCATAGAGGAAAAGAGGAAAAAATGGCTAATAAGGTGTGTGTTGTTACAGGTGCAGGCGGCGTGCTTTGCGCATCCTTTGCAAAGGAGATGGCTAAGAACGGTTATTCTGTAGCATTGCTCGATCTTAATCTTGAGGCTGCACAGGCAGTTGCTGACGAAATCGTTAAGGACGGCGGAATTGCAAAGGCATACAAGACCAATGTTCTTGATAAGGCGGTTATTGAAGAGGTTCACGAGGCTGTTCTTGCTGATCTTGGCAAGTGCACAGTTCTTATCAACGGCGCTGGCGGAAACAATCCTCGTGCTACTACAGACCACGAAATGTTTGAGGAAGGCGATGACACTCGCGAGGATATCAAGACCTTCTTTAACCTCGACAAGTCTGGCTTTGAGTTTGTTTTCAATCTTAACATTATGGGTACTCTCCTTCCCACACAGGTATTCGCAAAGGATATGATAGGTGAGGAAGGATGCTCTATCCTTAATATTTCTTCTATGAACGCGTTCACACCTCTTACAAAGATTCCCGCATATAGCGCGGCTAAGGCAGGCGTGTCCAACTTTACACAGTGGCTTGCCGTTCACTTTGCCCAAACAGGAATTCGTGTAAACGCAATCGCTCCCGGTTTCTTTGTAACCGCACAGAATAAGGCTCTCCTTTTCAATGAAGACGGCACACCCACAGCAAGAACAGGCAAGATCCTTCGCGCTACTCCTATGAATCGCTTTGGCGAGGCAGACGAGCTTCTTGGCGCACTTCGCTTCTTTGTAAATCCCAAGGAATCGGGATTTGTAACAGGCGTTGTTCTTCCTGTTGACGGTGGCTTCTCGGCATACTCGGGAGTATAATTTATAAGGATAAATATGACAGATATTAAGCTTTGCGCCTTTGCTGACGAGGCGGGGGATACCCTCGCCGAGCAGATAAAGGCGCTTTGTGAAAATAAAATAGGGCTTCTTGAGCTTCGTACTATTGATGAAAAGAATGTTACCAAGTTCAGCGATAGTGAAATAAAGGAATACAAAAAACAGCTTGACGATGCGGGTATAGGAGTCTGGTCAATAGGCTCACCTATCGGTAAGGTACAGATAGACGGTGATTTTAATATTGAACTCGACCTTTGCAAAAGAACTGTGGAGATTGCCCAGATGTTTGGCGCAAAGTGCATTCGTATGTTCAGCTTTTACGGAACAAACGGCGAGGAAAAATACCGCGACCTTGTTTTAGAGCGACTTGCAAGATATGTCGACACCACAAAGGGAACAGATATTATACTTTGCCATGAGAACGAAAAGGGAATATACGGAGATACCGCCGCTCGTTGCCTTGAGATACATCAGAATATTCCCAAGCTTAAGAGCGTTTTTGACCCTGCTAACTTTGTTCAGGTGGGACAGGACACCCTTGAGGCGTGGGTAATGCTTGAACCCTATGTTTTCTATGGACACATCAAGGATTCACTTGCCGACGGAAGTATAGTCCCCCCCGGTAAGGGCATCGGACACATCTCGGAGTATCTTCTGAAATTTGTGGCGAAGGGCTGCAAGGTGCTTACTCTTGAGCCTCATCTCAGCGAGTTCAGCGCCCTTAAAACCCTTGAAGCTCCCGGTGAGGAGAGTAAGATAGGTCTTTATCAATTTGAAACTAAGCGCGATGCCTTTGATTGCGCTGCAAGATTTCTTAAGGAAATCATAAAGGAGATATAGAAAAATGATTCTTGGAGCACAGTTTTTTACGCTTAGAAATTTCTGCAAGACTCTTGAGGGACTTGATGAATCGCTTAAAAAGGTGGCTGATATGGGCTATACCGCGGTTCAGCTTTCGGGTGTTTGCGCTTATGACGCGGAGTGGGTGGCTGAAAAAAGCCGCGAGTACGGTCTTAAAATTGTCATCACCCATTTTAACTACGATAAGATAATCAACGATACAGAGGCTACTATTGAGTTCCATAAGAAAATGGATTGCCCTTATATCGGTCTTGGTATGGCAAATGGAGCAATGATGGACGATAGCTTTGACAGGCTTGTCAGTGAGATTCCACAGGCAATCGAAAAGATATCTGCCGCGGGACTTAAGTTTATGTATCATAATCATAACCACGAGTTTGCAATAAACCCCACTACGGGTAATCGATTTATTGATGACCTTTGCGCGGCATATCCTGCAGATAAGCTTGGTATCACCCTTGATACATATTG
>JAZRHS010000061.1:0-10738 GCA_045644865.1 Eubacteriales bacterium
CTCTGTGGCAGTCCCCGTTTTTTATTGTGCTTTTATTTGAATCAGAAATGCGCTCCGCAAATGAAGTTTCCTTCGTGTATGCAGTGAACGGGGCAAACCGAGACGCAAGCACCGCAATTAGTGCAAAGCGAGTAGTCGATAGTTGCAAGGTTATCGATAACCTTAATTGCGCCTCTGGGGCAGGTCTTTTCACACTTCATACAACCGATACATCCGTTAGTGCAAGCCTTGCGTGTAACCGCACCCTTATCGTGATTGGAGCACTCCACAACAACCCTCGTTGTGTCATTTATCAGACGAATAACGCTGTTGGGACACTCGCGAACACAGATACCGCAGCCGATACATTTACGGGGGTCAATGTGAGCAACGCCGTCCTCAACGCTGATAGCATTCTGGGGGCAGACCGCTGCGCAGTCCCCGTATCCAAGACAAGCGTAAGCGCAAGATTTATCTCCGTTATAAGAAATATTTGCCGCGCGGCAGCTCTTGGGACCCTGATAATCATATTTGATCTGAGCCGCACCGCACTTTCCGTTGCAGGCAACATACGCCACCTTTTCAACTACATCGCCCGCTTCAACGCCCAGTATTTCAGCGATTTCAAAAGAAGTCTTATCGCCGCCGGGGACACAAAGATTAGTTGCCACAGTTGCACCCTCAGCAAGGGCCTTGGCATAACCATCACAGCCGCTATAACCGCAAGCACCGCAGTTGGCACCGGGAAGACAGTCGCGAATTGCTACAGCTCTTTCGTCTTCCTTAACGGCAAAAAACACGCTTGACAAGGTAAGAAGTACCGCGCAAACCACGGCAATGCCGGTAAGGAGTAATACAGGAATAAGAATAGTTACCATAATTTACCTCCTTAAGCTCCGAGGATATTCTCTACCACGCCTGCAAATCCGTAGAACGCAAGAGCGACTATAGATGCGGCAACGAGAGTAATCGGAATACCCTTAAAAGCCTTGGGCGAGGGACAATTTTCGATTCTTGAGCGAACACCTGCAAAAAGCACCATCGCAAGAAGGAAGCCAAGTCCCACTCCAAGAGAGGAAACCATAGACTGAACAAAATTGTATCCCGCCGTAATATTATTGATGGTAACACCCAGAACTGCGCAGTTGGTGGTTATAAGAGGAAGATATATTCCAAGCGACTTGTGAAGCGAGGGAATAAATCTCTTAAGAACTATCTCAACAAACTGAACAAGAGCAGCTATTACGAGTATGAACACTATAGTCTGCAAATATTCCAGCTTAAGAGGAACCAATGCGTAAGTATAGATAGGGTATGTTACCGCGGTAGCACAAAGCATTACAAAGGTTACGGCAAAGCCCATACCCGATGCCTGATCTACCTTTTTAGAAACACCAAGAAAGGGGCAGATTCCAAGGAACTGCTGAAGAACATAGTTGTTGACAAGCACGCCTGCCATTAAAATAAGAATAAGCTGCTTAACCATTTATGTCAGCCTCCTTTCCCTTCTCGGCAGAAGCAATATCAGTGCCGCCACAGGACACCTTGTCGCACTGTGCGCTCAAGGCACAACCCTCACAAGAGAAGGACTTTCTCTTAACGCCGCCCTTCTTTTCGGTAAGCTTGTTCATAACGGCAATCAGTATACCGTAAACAAGGAAACCGCCGGGAGCCTGTGCAAGCACGGGAATCTTATAATTTTCAAGGAAAGGAATCGTGATTCCCGCAAAGGACGCATTTCCGAACACCTCTCTCAACAGCGCCATAAGAACCAACGCCACAAGGAATCCGATACCCATTCCAAGTCCGTCAAGAGCAGAGTTGAGTACATTATTCTTGCGGGCATACATTTCGGCTCTTCCAAGAATAATACAGTTTACAACAATCAGCGCAAGGTAAACGCCAAGCATATTGTAGATAGATGGCAAGAACGCGTGCAAAAGCATCTGCACCGCAGTTACAAAGGTCGCAATAATAACAATATAGCTGGGAATTCTTACGGTGTTGGGAATTACATTACGAAGGGCTGAAATTACCACATTTGAGCCGATCAATACAACCGTTGCCGCCAAGCCCATCGAGAACGCCGCTACCACCGAGGTGGTTGTTGCCAATGTGGGACAGGTTCCGAGAATAAGAATGAGAACAGGGTTCTCTGTTATAATACCTCTCAGAAGGATAAGCCATTTATTTTCTTTAGTCATTTGCTCCACCTCCTGTTAAAATTTCATAAGCATCAAACGCCGCCTTAACAGCCTTCTGATATCCATAAGTTGTATAGGTTGCGCTTGCAATAACACCAATGTCGGTGTTGTCGGGAGAAATCAGGTCGCTATGATAGTCAGGAGCCTTTACCGTAACGGTAATCTCGTCCTTGGCAGCGCCTCTGAACTGCTCATAATACTCCTCTGTAGCACAAGCATCTCCATAGCCCTTCGACTCTCCGTGAGAAAGTGTTACACAATCAATTATCTTACCTTCAGCCGAAATCGAAAGCTTAATATCAATAACCGTTCCGTCTCCGTAGTCAAAGAGTGCCTGATAGCCCTCTGCTACAAGGTCGAATACATAGTTGCCGCTATCGGTAACATAAACCTTAGTAACCGTCTTACGCTTAATTCCGTCGGGAAGCTCGGTTATCTCATTAAGGTTGCTTGCAGAAATCTTGTCATTTGCCTTAGCAATTACTATTGCGTCCGCAGAACCGAGATTAACGATAGCTCCGTCAGCCTTTACACCGACAAAGCTTTCGCCGACAACATAAACCCTGCCGCTTCCGTCAGCAGCAATATAGACCGCATCAATTCCCTCAAGAACCTCGGTTGCAAACCATTTGCTAAAGGCAACGCCCTCTGTTCCAAGTGCATCGTTGCAATCGTCCTGAAGCTTTTGCTCGGGTGTACGAACATCAACCTTGCCGCCGTTAGCAATTACATATGCCTGAAGTGCCGCCTTAACAGCCTCTCCGTAAGCCGCAGATGTAAGTGTTGCTCCCGAAACAAGGTAAGGATTAAAGGAATCAAGAGCCATTCCGCTATACGCGCTGTCTGTTCCCTCAACAAATGGGAATACAAGAGCATCGTAGCTGTCTGTTTCCTGTTCCGCAATTACCTTTGTGGCAACAATCTTGCCTTCCTCATCAATACCGATCATAATAACAAGACCCGCGCTCTTTCCCGTTACACTTGCACGGAAAACAAAGCCGCCATCTGCCTTATAACCCATATTGATAACAGAAGGATACTGCTCGTCAATAGTGATTTCCTCAAAGTTTTTACCTTCAGGAAGAACTACAAGGAGCGCCTCATTTGCCGCCGCGTTCTGCGCAGCCTCGATAATAGGCCCTGTAATCATATTTATACAAGAAAGCAAGAGCGCAACTGTAAGGCATATTGCTCCAAGTATAACAGAGGGCATAATATTTTGCTTTTTCATTTATCCGCGCCCCCTTCCCAAGGGTTTCACCGCACACATCTTCTCAATAAAGGGTGAAAGAATATTCATAATAAGTATTGCAAAGGAAACGCCCTCGGGATAAGCACCCCAGAAGCGTATAAGTACGGTGAGAATACCGCAACCAAATGCGAATACTATCTTTCCGAGCTTGTTAGCAGGTGTGCTGACATAATCGGTAATCATAAAGAATGCCGCAATAACAAGTCCGCCTCCAAGCACCTGATAAATAGCTGATGTAAGGTCCTGCTTTACAATAAGCGAAAGAACAAACACAGTTCCGATGTAAACAACAGGAACCTTCCAGTCTATAACTCTACGAACGATAAGGTAAATACCGCCCAAAACAAGCGCAACAGCACAGGTTTCGCCAATAGCGCCGCCTCTGTTACCCAAAAGCATATCGGCAATCGAAGGAAGCTCAGCAGAGCCGCCAAATCTGATTACCTCAAGCGGGGTTGCGCCGGACACAAGCTCTGCAGAAGCAAAGCGCGTTGCCACACCGCCGCCAAGAGCCGCCGGGAAAGCAAGAAGCGCGAAAACGCGGGCAGTTGCCGCAGGGTTAGCAAAGTTGCAGCCCAAGCCGCCAAACAGACACTTAACCACGATTATAGCAAATACAACGCCTACAACACAATGCCAGATGCCTGCTTTGGCGGGCAGACAAAGAGCAAAGATCAAGCCTGTAACCGCAGCCGACAGATCCGAAACAGTCTGCGATCTTTTGCAGATTATATTAAATAAAAGCTCGGAAATCACCGCCGTCGCAACACACACGAGAATTGTAACAAGAGCGCGCATTCCAAACAACACCACTCCCGCAACCGCGGCAGGAAGAAGCGCAATAATAACATCACGCATAATAGACTGTGTTGTGTCCTTGGCGTGCATATGAGGAGATGATGATACTATCAATTTTTCCACTTTTTGTATCTCCTTTACTTTAATGTTTCACGATTGGCATTGTACTCTTTAAGAGCAACCTTTGCCATACGGATCTTTTCAATTATCGGACGCTTTGCAGGGCAAGCGTATGCACAAGCACCGCACTCAACGCAAAGCATAAGTCCGCACTTATCAAGAGCTTCCATTCTTTCGTCGGCATTCTCAAGATTCAATGCTTCACCGAAGCCGTGAGGAGAAAGCTTAAGAGGACAAGCCTCAATACATCTTCCGCAATGGATACAAGCGCTTGCCGACTTTTCTACAGAATCATTCTTGGAGAATGCAAGAATTGCGCCCGTGGTTTTTACAACAGGCTCGTCAAGCGAATAAACGGCTCTTCCCGTCATAGGACCGCCCACAATGACCTTTCCTGCCTCGCCGTCAAGACCGCCCGCAAACTCTATCACAGCACCGATAGATGTTCCAATGGGCGCGGTAATATTCATAGGGTTCTTGATTGCGCTGCCGTCAAGTGTAAGATTTTTTTCAACCATCGGCATACCCGTCTGTGCATATTTTGCAATAGCCACAAGAGTGCTGATGTTTATAACTAACACACCCACATCAGCGGGAAGCTTACCCTCGGGAACAACAGTGCCTATGGTGTTATATATAATCACCTTTTCAGCTCCCTGAGGATAAAGCTCGGGAAGCTTATGGACCTCAACAGAGCTATCTCCCGCAAAAACGCTCTTTATGGACGAAATGCACTTAGGCTTATTTGCTTCAACGCCAAAGATGTATTTCTTGACCTGAGGCATTACCTTCTTGAAAAGATCAACAGCATACTGTATAGCATCGATATCGTCAATCATTACGCGGGAGTCAACGGTAATGTAAGGCTCACACTCGGCTCCGTTAATAATTATGGTGTGTATCTCTCCGTTCTTAAGTGCATCAAGCTTGACCGCGGTAGGAAATCCCGCACCGCCAAGTCCGACTATTCCTGACACGCGAACCGCCTCAGCAAGCGACGCCAAATCAGTTATCTGCGGGGGAACAATATCCTCGCTTACAGTCATAAGGCCATCACTCTGTATACGGATAGCATTTACAAAGCCTCCGTTCGCTCTCAAGACAGATTCTATCTTAGTAACCTTTCCCGATACAGATGCATAAACAGGCGATGAAACAACACCCGATGCCTCGGCAACAAGCTGACCGACCTTAACCTCGTCCCCAACCTTGACAACAGGCACGGCAGGCTCGCCCATATGCTGATCCATAGGAAGAAGCACCTCGGCAGGCGAAGACATTTTAACAGGCGACATTTCTCCCGTATTCTTACGGTGCGGAATGCGCACATTTCCTAAAAATTTCTTTCCAAACATAATCTTTTCCCTTTTTATTTTAGTTAATTTTATACCGAATCGTTATGGATTTAACAATGCACCGTCCAAAGCGTTTGCTAGGAAAAAGGCGCAAAAACCCTTTATATTATACCTCAAAAAGCATCTTATGTCAAGACATAATTATAGTAATTATATAATAAAATATAAAAAAGGGGGCTTTTGCCCCCTATAAATTTTTGGTTTTTTAATAAAATTTTATTCGGTATAGAAGCTTATTCCGTCGGTGGATTTTAATTCCCCGTTCATATCCACCCAAATCACATCGATATTTCCTATTGAGCTTATTATTTCCAAGCCGTCCTCATAGCTCATACAGAAAAGCGCGGTGGAAAGCGCGTCGGCAAGTCCGCTGTCCTCGGCAAAAATCGAAACCGAAGAAAAATATTCGGCAGGCATATTGGTCTTGGAATCTATAATGTGGTGATAAGCCTTGCCGTCTACATAATAGTACCTTTCATAATTTCCCGATGTTACAAGAGAGCCGCCCTCAAAAACAACACGGCAAGCAAAGCGCTCGTCAGAGGTTTTGTCAGGATTGGTAATACCTGTAATCCAGCCCTCGCCTGTCGGCTTTTTACCAATAGCGCGGATATTTCCTCCAATATTCATAACATACGAGGTCGCACCTCTTGCTATAAGAAGCTCTGCCGCCCTTTCTGTGGCGTAGCCCTTTCCGATAGCACCTACATCAAGGCTCATTTCGGGGTCGGTAAGGAACACCGTTCCCTGCTCCTCATCGATGATGATATTTTCAATATCTGTATGCTTTGCCGCCTCGGAAAGCGCCTCCACCGAAGGTAGATATGCTCTTTCGGGATAATCCTCGGCAAGCTCTCGGGCGTCGTGCCAAAGCTTAAGCACAGACCCCATAGCGATATTTGTAGCACCGCCTGTCAAATTATATATTTCCTTGGCGTAAAGCAAGAAATCAATAATCCTTCTGTCTACCTCTACAGGCTCTTTACCCGCGTTATCATTCACTGTTTTAAGGTTATTGACCCCCGAGTATTCGTAGTAAATATCAAAAAGCTCGTGATATTCCTCCATAAGCGCGGATACCGCATCGCAGTTGGCTGAAAACTCCATATCGGTAGTATCGCCATACGAGGATATAACCGAAACCGTGTTAAAAAAGGTGTATGATATGGTTTTTGAACGAGTTATATATTCCTTTTTATCTTGATTAACCTCAAATTCACACGCCGTAAAAGACGAAAGCATCAAAAACAGGCAAATGAACAAAAGGACTATAGATACTGTTTTTTTCATTTTAATCCCTCTTAACCAGCTAGATAGGAAAAGGGGCTTAAGCAGCCCCTTTTAATTTTTCCATCAATTATCTTGCGTAACCGGCAGCCTTAATGATTGTAGCCTTATAGCCTGCTGTTGTGCTCTGCATTGTGCATCCTGCTGCTGCAAGTGCATCACTTACAGTATCAATGTTCTCAAGCTCAGCAACTGCTACACCAACTGTGGAGTTAGCGTAAGCCTGTGCCTGCTTATACCAAGGACCTGCGGGCATACCATAACCATTGCCATAATTATCACCCTGCTCGTTCTTGGAAGCGGCAAGCTCACCTGCAACAAGTGCGCCCTCTGCAACAGAGAACTTCTGCTCAATAGAGTCAATAGCAGTAGCCATTACCTTACCGTCTGCAATTACAATAGCTGCAACATCGGTAGTAACCTTGCCACTCTTAACGGAGGTAGAAAGAGCCAATCCGGCAGCAACAGCCTCGGTGGTCTTGAATTCAACCTTAAGCTCAGAAGCAACTGCCTCTGCAACAAGTGCCTTAAAAGTAATAGGGCTATATGGCATAGTGCAACCTGCGATAAGTTCGGCGGTATACTCAACACCTGCAACCTCGTCAGCAGTCTTACCTACAAGCCAGTTCTCAAACGCCTTAGCCTGATCCGCCCAAGAGCCTGAAGTCATGCCATAAGAATCGCCCTGCTCAACCTTGGAAAGAACATTATCCTCTGCAACAAGTGCGCCCTCTTCGTCAAGTGCGGGAGTAGTCTCTGCACAGTCAATGCGAGCTGCAACGATCTTGTTATCAGCATCAAGTACAAGAACCACAGCTGTGTTGGTAACCTTATTGCCAGCAAGGGCAGTATCTACTGCAAGTGCAAGGGAGTAAGCCTTCTCTTCGGGTGTTTCAACAACGGTATCATCGCCATTGTCGATTGTTGTTTCATCGGGTGTACCGCAAGCAGCAAAAGCCGCAAGAACGAGAACAAGAACGATGAGCATGGAAAGAATCTTTTTCATTGTCATTTTCTCTCTTTCTTAATTTATTTTTTTGCAAAATTGGACACTATATATTATAATGTAAAACAACAGATTTGTCAATACATTTTTCCTGAAAATTTATTTATCCTTAAAATTGGGACGCATAAGCTTATCAATATCCTCGCTTTGATCGCCCACCAGAACCTCAAATTCAGCAGCGGTGGCTACAGGGTCATAGGTCTTATAATGAACGGTGATGATATCCCCTTCTGCAAGACCAAGCTTACCTCGACGGTCAATTCTCTTTTCCGTAGAAAGCACAACGCAGGATGCGGGCCAAAGAATATCCTTAAGCTCCTTGTCGACAACAAATGAGCCCTCACAAACAGTAAGGGGGACTTCGATAATTTGGGGATCTTTTCCCTTATGTATCGCGTGAGCCTTTGCTTTTATTACTGTATCGGTAAAGTCGTCAAGTCCCGAAAGCTCAACACATATAAACGCCGTTGCTACTCCAATAAGTATGAGTAGAATGTTGTTCATTCCCGCAAGAGCCTCAAGGGCAAAAATACACGCGGTAACAGGTATTCTTGAAGAAGCGCCGAGAAAGGCTGACATTCCTATTACTACAAGAAGCACATAATACTCCTCGCCTATAACACCAAGGGCGAT
Organism: Eubacteriales bacterium; assembly: GCA_045644865.1. Lineage (GTDB taxonomy): Bacteria > Bacillota > Clostridia > Oscillospirales > CAG-272 > RGIG8775. Next base: position 8,635 of record JAZRHS010000061.1, read on the forward strand.
AAACGCCTCGGCACAAAGTGCCCCGAGAATTGCGCCAAACGCAAGTGTGGGAAGGAAGATACCACCCGTTACGCCTGCAGTATTTGACACCATCATAAAAATAGCTCTTACAAGGAAGATTATTGCTAAAAAACACCAGAAGGTCTGCTTTTCAAGCAAATGATCGCCAAGCAGATGGTCAACAAGAGAATGACCCGTGCCAAGAATTTTAGCAAAGAAAAATCCCACAAGCGAAACCGCCGCAAAGATTACAGGAAATTTAACCTTAACCGAAAGCTTTCCAAACCACTCGCGCATAATTTTATTGATAAAGTTGTAAAGTCTGGTAAAGAAAATCGAGGAAACGCCGCACACGATGCCCACAACAATCGGGACAAAAGCAAATCGAAGCGAAAGCTGTGCGGTGCTTGTAATATGAAATAACCCAAGCGACCCAATGCCAAGATATGACAAGAGATACGCGGTTATCTGGCTGACCGCCACGGTCATAGATGCAACCGTAAACAACAAGGGAGAAAAACGCTTATGTACCTCTTCCATCGAAAACAGTATAGCCGTAACAGGTGCGCCCGTGGCAAGAGAAAAGCCTGCCGACGCTCCGCCTGTCATCATATATCTGCGCCAGCCCATATGCTTCTTTCCGCCAATAAGCTTTACTGTTCCATCGCCAATAGCAGTACCCATCTGCACACAGGGTCCCTCTGTTCCCAAGGGGACACCGCACAAAAAGCTGAGGAGTGCCGATATGGGAAGCAAAAACGCGCTTTTAAGCCACTTGAAACCTGTAATTCCCCTGATGGCGGCAATAGATGTGGGAATTCCTCCCCCGCGGCAGCTATGGGAGTAAGTCAATATAAGACTTGCCAAAAATCCGATAGCCGCTGCGCCTGCAATAAGCACAGGCAGCCAAACAGGATTGGCTCTGACATAATCGTATATCCGCTCCGATGTGCCGATAATCGCCGACGCGGCGCATTTGAACAGCGCAATCAGAAGCGCCGAAAAAACACCTGTTACCACAGAAAAGGTAATACAGGGTATAAGCAAATTTTTTATGTAATGCGAACGATGAGAATTCATAATGCAAAACCTCTTTTTTCAACATAATTCCACTTTGTTTTATTATACATCGTTTCTGCGTTTTTTTCAATAGTCTTCGCCAAAATCGTTAATTGAAGATTGAAAAACGCCGAATTTGCAAAAAAATTTCAAAAAAATTCATAATTTTCTCAAAAACCTATTTTCAAAACAAGAAAATAATGTTATACTATATACTGAATGTTTATATAATTGTCCCAAAAATCACCGTACCATCACAGAACTGTTTACTTGGCGGTGTATAATGCTTATGATGAAACAATTATTTTTCAGGAAAGGATATAAAAATGATCGACACTAAAATTCTTATCGTTGACGATGATCCCGCTATATGCGATGTTTTGAAAATCTATTTCGAAAAGGAAGGCTACGATGTTAAAATTGCAGGGGACGGAGTTGAGGGTATCAACTACTTCAAAATGTATGACCCCGACCTTGTTTTGCTTGATATTATGCTCCCCAAGAAGGACGGCTGGCAGATATGCCGCGAGATAAGAGAAATTTCTTCCAAGCCCGTTATTATGATAACCGCAAAGGGAGAGGTCTTTGACAAGGTTCTCGGTCTTGAGCTCGGTGCTGATGATTTTGTGGTCAAGCCCTTTGACCTCAAGGAGCTTTCGGCTCGCGTAAAGGCTGTTTTACGCCGCTATCAGGCTCACGACAACCAGAGCGAGGACGAGGTAATCAAGTTCGACAACATCGAAATCAGCTTGCAGAAGTACGAGCTTAAGCTTGCCGGCAAGTCTATAGATATCCCACCCAAGGAGCTTGAGCTTCTCTATTTCCTTGCTTCAAACTACAACCGCGTATTCACACGCGATCAGCTCCTTGACAAGGTTTGGGGCTTTGACTATCTTGGCGACTCGCGAACAGTTGATGTTCACGTAAAGCGTCTGCGCGAAAAGCTTGAGGGCGTTTCTGACAAATGGCTGCTTCAGACAGTCTGGGGTGTAGGCTACAAATTCAAGCTTGAGGGATAAGGCAAAAGAGCCTATGTCAAAAAGCA
>JAZRHS010000062.1:0-9380 GCA_045644865.1 Eubacteriales bacterium
AGGTCGTTTGTACCGAAGCAGAAGAAGTCTGCGTTAGCAGCGATCTCGTCAGCAGTAAGGCATGCACGAGGAATCTCGATCATTGTACCAACCTCGTACTTAAGATCTGCGCCTGCAGCTGCGATCTCAGCGTCAGCAGTTACAACAACTACGCTCTTAACATACTTAAGCTCCTTAACATCACCAACAAGAGGAATCATGATTTCGGGAACCATCTTCCACTCGGGGTGCTTCTTCTGAACATTTATAGCAGCGCGGATAACTGCGCTTGTCTGCATCTTTGCGATCTCGGGGTATGTTACTGCGAGACGGCATCCACGGTGACCCATCATGGGGTTGAACTCGTGGAGAGATGCGATGATAGCCTTGATGTCGTCAACGCTCTTGTTCTGAGCCTTAGCAAGGAGAGCGATGTCTTCCTCTGTCTGAGGTACGAACTCGTGGAGAGGAGGATCAAGGAATCTGATACATACGGGTGTGCCCTCAAGAGCCTCGTAAATGCCCTCGAAGTCAGACTGCTGGTAAGGAAGGATCTTCTCAAGAGCAGCCTCTCTTGCCTCTGCTGTGTCAGCACAGATCATTTCTCTGAACGCTGCAATTCTGTCAGCCTCAAAGAACATATGCTCTGTACGGCAAAGACCGATACCCTCAGCGCCAAGCTCTCTTGCCTTCTTTGCGTCAGCAGGAGTATCAGCGTTTGTTCTTACCTTAAGTGTACGGAACTCGTCAGCCCAGCCCATAATTGTGCCGAAGTTGCCCGAGATCTCTGCGTCAACGGTCTTGATGATACCGTCGTAGATGTTACCTGTAGAACCGTCGATGGAGATGTAATCACCCTCAACGAATGTCTTGCCAGCGAGTGTGAACTTCTTGTTCTCCTCGTCCATAGCGATCTCACCGCATCCAGATACGCAGCACTTACCCATACCACGAGCAACAACTGCTGCGTGAGATGTCATACCGCCGCGAACTGTAAGGATACCCTGAGAAGCCTTCATACCTGTGATGTCCTCGGGAGAAGTTTCAAGTCTTACAAGAATAACCTTCTTGCCAGCTTCCTTCCAAGCCTCAGCATCCTCTGCGGAGAATACTACCTGACCGCAAGCTGCACCGGGAGATGCGCCAAGACCGCGACCCATAGGAGTAGCCGCCTTAAGAGCCTTTGCGTCGAACTGGGGATGAAGAAGTGTGTCAAGGTTTCTGGGGTCGATCATAAGAACCGCCTCTTCCTTGGTCTTGTGGCCCTCTGCTACGAGGTCAACAGCAATCTCTAGAGCAGCGGGAGCTGTTCTCTTACCGTTTCTTGTCTGAAGCATATAGAGCTTCTCATTCTCAACGGTAAACTCCATATCCTGCATATCGTGGTAGTGGTTCTCAAGGATCTCGCAAACCTTCTTGAACTCCTCGAATGCTGCGGGGAACTTGTTTGCCATCTCTGCGATAGGCATGGGTGTTCTAACACCTGCAACAACATCTTCGCCCTGTGCGTTGGTAAGGAACTCACCCATAAGCTTCTTCTCACCTGTAGAAGGATCACGAGTGAAAGCAACACCTGTACCGCAGTTGTCACCCATGTTACCGAATGCCATTGCCTGTACATTTACTGCTGTACCCCAAGAATAGGGAATATCATTGTCGCGTCTGTATACATTTGCTCTGGGGTTGTCCCAAGAACGGAATACTGCCTTAACTGCACCAAGAAGCTGCTCCTTGGGATCAGAGGGGAAGTCCTGTCCGATCTTTGACTTGTACTCAGCCTTGAACTGGTTAGCAAGCTCCTTAAGATCGTCAGCTGTAAGGTCTACATCAAGTGTAACGCCCTTAGCTTCCTTCATCTCGTCGATAAGCTCCTCAAAGTACTTCTTACCAACCTCCATAACTACATCAGAGTACATCTGAATAAATCTTCTGTAGCAGTCGTAAGCCCATCTGGGATTGCCCGACTTCTTAGCCATAACCTCAACAACTTCCTCGTTAAGACCAAGGTTAAGAATGGTGTCCATCATACCGGGCATCGAAGCGCGTGCGCCCGAACGAACCGATACGAGAAGGGGGTTCTCAAGATCACCGAACCTCTTGCCGGTAACCTCTTCCATCTTTACGATGTACTCCATAATTTCAGCCATGATAGCATCATTGATCTGCTTGCCGTCCTCATAGTACTGTGTGCAGGCCTCGGTAGAAATTGTGAAGCCCTGGGGAACAGGAAGACCGATGTTGGTCATCTCTGCAAGGTTAGCTCCCTTACCGCCAAGGATCTCGCGCATTGTCGCGTTACCCTCAGAGAAGAGATAGCAATACTTTTTTGCCATTTTTTAATCCTCCGTTTTAAGAATTTATTAACTTAGCTTTGCGCCGATTTCCGTCCAAAATTATCATATATACAAAATAAATACAGAAATTCAGCAACCCATATTATACCACATACAGTTCCATTTGTCCACAGTTTAGGAAGATTTTGTCCATTAAAAATGTAAACTTTCTGTTAATAAGGCCCTCTTTAATAAAATGTTTGTTGACAAAAATGCCTAAAGAGCATAAAATGTTAAATTGGAGTATCATTTATTCTTAATGGTAAGCTTCCAAGACGACAACACGCGAGGTAAAACAAAAATGAACACATCTACAAAAAAACTTATCCTTTCGTCGCTTTTCGCGGCACTTACGCTTGTAGCGACCCTGTTTTTTGCCCTACCCCTTCCCACAGGATACGCAAATCTTGGGGACTGCTTTGCCTTCCTTAGCGGCTTTGTAATCGGCGGCGCGTGGGGCGTTGCGGCGGCAGGCATAGGCTCTGCCCTTGCCGACCTTCTGGGCGGATACGGGATTTACGCGATTGCAACATTTATTATAAAAGCCTTTATCGCCCTTTGCGGCGCTATTGCGGTAAAGCTTGTTGCCAAAAGCAAGATGAAGGCATTAGTAATATGCGCTCTGTCGCTTCTCGGAGAGGTGATGATGGTGCTTGGATACTTCTTTTTCGAGTCAGTATTCCTTGGCGTAGGCGTAGCGGCAGTGGCAAGCGTAGTGGGCAACCTTACCCAAGGCGCGGTAGGAATTGTAACCTCTGTTATTATTGCCAACTTGTTTATCAGGAACAAAAAACTTAAAAAATTTCTTGGGGATTAAAATGAGCATTTTTGACATATTCAAGCAAATCGAAAGCGAAAAGAACACGATAGGCGGCTCTGTAACCCACCTTATCGTGGGCTTGGGCAACCCCGGCGATAAATACTACAACACCCGCCACAACGCGGGCTTTCTGACCTTGGACTATATCGCGGAAAAGCTTGGCGTTAAGATAAATAAGATAAAATTCAAAGCTCTTGTGGGCGAGGCCCAGATGAGTGGCAAAAGAGTGCTTCTTATGAAGCCCCAGACCTTTATGAACCTGTCAGGCGAAGCTGTCCGCGAGGCGGCGGCCTTCTACAAGATACCCACAGAAAATATAATCGTAATATCTGACGACATCAACCTTGATGTAGGAAAAATGCGCATCAGAAAGAACGGAAGCGACGGCGGTCAGCGCGGTCTGCGATCAATAATCAACCTTATGGCAACCGACGAGTTCCCCCGCGTGCGTCTTGGCGTAGGCAAAAAGCCTCACCCCAACTACGACCTTGCCGATTGGGTGCTTTCGGAGTTCAAAAAAGACGAGCAGGAGCAGTTGTTCTCTTGCTTTGGAAAGGCATATGACGGCATAATAAAGCTCCTTGGCGGAGATATTGACGGCGCGATGCAGATTTGTAACACCAAGTAGGCGTAGCCTAAAGAAAAGTTTTCGCCCGCCTTTTTCAAAAATCCCAGCACTAAACCCACACAAACTAACCATTTCGTGAGAGCAGATGGGGCTGGGGCCCCGCTGCAGACGGGAGCGCGTTATGACAACGCACCCAAAGCTCCCAAGCAGTCAAGCCCAAGCTAACGGCGGCGCAACCAACCCTTACACCCCCTTCCAGAAAAGTTTTTGCGGAGCTTTTTCCAAAAAGCGACCGTTCTCCTCATACCCCCTCACATTCCCTGAAAGGAAAACCTATGAGCATAATAGCCGATGTCATTAAGACCGACAAAGAATATAAAGAACTGTTAGCGAGCGTTAAGCTCGCCTTTTCGGCTGTCAAGCCCTTGCGAATTGCCGCAGGCGGTCTTTGCGACGGCGCGGCTGACGCCACGGTAATTTCGCTTATAGCCGACCTTAAAAACGAGGGCAGACGCCCCGCGCTGATAATATGCTCCGAGGAAAAGGAGTGCGTCCGTACCCGCGACACCCTTGAACGCTTTGGACTGCGCGCCGCATTCTACAGCTCACGCGACCTCAATCTATATAATATAACCGCCTCTCACGACTACGAGCACGAGAGGCTTGGCGTGCTTTTTGGCATAGCCTGCGGTCTGCTTGACGCAGTGGTAACCACCCCCGACGCCGCACTTGGGTTCACCATTCCCCCAAGCCTGCTTGCCGAATGCTCAATAAAAATAGACTTTGACACAACGGTTGACATAGACGACCTTTCCCATAAACTCTGCCGCGCGGGCTACGCCCGTGTGGATATGGTGGACACCCCCGGACAGTTCGCCACAAGAGGCGGCATTATAGACATATTCCCTCCCGTCTGCTCTGCCAAAGGCGACCTTCCCTCGGGAAGCTACCCCTTCAGAATAGAGCTTTTTGGCGACGAGGTGGACAGAATAGGCGCATTCGACCCCGAAACACAGCGTTTTGTGGCAAACCTTGAGGGCATTGAATCCCCCCCTGCCAAGGAAGTTATTCTCTCCCCCCATAAGCTTGGCGAGATAAGCGAAGCTATCGCCGCCCACTTCAAGCGCTCAAAGAACGAGGACGCAAAAAAGGAGATGGCAAACGAGCTTTCAGCCGTGGCTTCAGCCCTTGAGGGCGGTCTTGCCGACATCAAATTCGCCGACAAATATCTCCCTCTCATATACCCCGAAAAGGTCAGCCTTCTTGACTATTTCGACAGCCGCACTCTTGTTATCCTGCGCTCGGCAAACGCCATAAACGAAAGGCTTTCCAGCGCTGAATGGCACTCAAATCAGCTTGTTAAAGACCTGCTTGAGGGCGGCACTATTGCCGCAAAATATACCGAATACACAAAACCAAACACGGCGTTTGAGCATTTTCTCACCGAAAATGTTACCCTTCACCTCGACTCGCTTCTCGGGGGTCTTTCGGGTATGCGGCTTGGGGGAATGTTCAGCTTCCGCACCAAGCACATAGTTACCTACGCCGACAAGTACGAGCTTCTTTTTGAAGACATCGGCGACTACCAAAGAAACGGCTTCAGGCTTATTCTGATAGCCGAGAACGAAACCTCTGCAAAGAACCTCGCGGGGCTTCTTGAAAGCCGCGGAATAAAGGCTCTCTGCGAGGCGTCAGAGGGCGACTACACCGCCGAAAATCTTCCTGTGGGAACTGTTCTTGTCAAGTGGCGCGAGTATCTTCGCGGCTTTGAGCTTGCGGTGTCGAAATTTGCGGTGCTTACCACCAACCCCGACTCAAAAAGCGGAAATCTTGCCCTCTCCAACAAGCTTAAAAGCCGTTCCTCACGCAAAAAGAAAACCCGCTCGGTAATGACCGCAGACGAGCTTGAGGTAGGCGATTATGTTGTTCACGATGCCTACGGTATAGGCATCTACAAGGGCATCGAAAACCTGACTATCGGCGGTGTTTCCCGCGATTATGTCAGCATTCAGTATGCGGGCAGCGACAAGCTCTTTTTGCCCACCGAAAAGCTGGATATGGTGTCAAAATACATCGGCGCGCGCTCGGAGGACGGCATCGTAAAGCTCTCCAAGTTCAGCGGCGGCGAATGGAAAAGAGCCAAAACCAAAGCAAAGGCGGCGGTAAAGGACATCGCCAAGGACCTTATCAAGCTCTACGCCGAGCGTATGCGCCGCGAGGGCTTCGCCTTCCCCGAGGACGACGACCTCCAGCTCGACTTTGAAAGCTCCTTCCTCTATGACGAAACCTCGGCTCAGCTTGACGCTATCGAGGACATCAAGGAAGATATGATAATGCCCCGTCCTATGGACAGACTTCTCTGTGGAGATGTGGGCTATGGCAAGACCGAGGTGGCATTCCGCGCAGCTTACAAGGCGGTGCTTGGGGGCAAGCAGGTGGCTATCCTCGTGCCTACCACCATTCTTGCTATGCAGCACTTCCAGACGGCAATGAGCCGTATGCGCGGATTTGGCGTTGAAATCGATATGATCTCCCGATTCCGCACTCCAAAGGAGATAGCCCGCTCGCTTCGCAAGCTGGCAAGAGGCGAAACAGACATTATAATCGGCACTCACCGCCTTATCTCAAAAGATGTTGAATTTAAGGATTTAGGACTTCTTATAGTCGACGAGGAGCAGCGCTTTGGCGTGTCCCAAAAGGAAAAGCTCAAGCAGCTTACGGGCAATATTGATGTGCTGACCCTTACCGCTACCCCCATTCCCAGAACCTTGAATATGGCAATGGGCGGTATACGCGACATCTCGGTGCTTGACGAAGCGCCCACCGACCGACTTCCCGTTCAGACCTATGTTCTTGAGGACGACGAGCTTATAATAATGGAAGCCATAAAGCGAGAGCTGAGGCGAGGCGGTCAGGTCTTTTATATGCACAACTTTATCGACACCATTACAAGCGTGGCGGCGCGGGTGCAGAACGCCATTCCTGACGCCAAAATCAGAATAGCCCACGGAAAAATGGAGCGCGAGCAGCTTGAGGACATATGGAACTCAATGCTGACAGGCGAAACCGATGTGCTTATAAGCACAAGCATTATAGAAACGGGAATAGACATTCCAAACGCCAACACCCTTATTGTAGACAACGCCCACAGGCTGGGGCTTTCACAGCTTCATCAGCTTCGCGGACGAGTGGGACGCTCATCCCGACGCGCCTACGCCTACTTCACCTACCCCAAGAACCTTGCGCTTACCGAAATATCGCAAAAAAGGCTTGAGGCGGTGCGTGATTACGCCGAGTTCGGCGCAGGCTTCAAGATAGCTATGCGCGACCTTGAGCTTCGCGGCGCGGGCAACCTTCTTGGCTCTCAACAGCACGGACACCTTGACGAGGTAGGATATGACCTGTATATAAGGCTTCTCAACGACGCGGTGCTTGAGGAAAAGGGCGAAAGCGTGAAAAAGGAAGCCGAGTGCAAGATAAACCTGAGCTACGACGCCTTCCTGCCCGAAAGCTATGTAAAGCACTCGTCCCAGCGAATGGCTCTTTACAAGCGCATTGCGCTTATCCGCAACAAGGACGACTATTATGACATCACCGACGAGCTTATCGACCGCTACGGCGAGCTTCCAAAGCCCGCTAAAAACCTTCTTCTTATCGCCCTGATACGGGGCAACGCCATTTCCTGCGGCGTTGAGGAGATAACGGGCGAGGGGCAGACAGTAAGCATTTACCCCGCCCACATCGATATTGATGTGTGGTCAGACCTGTCAGACGAATTTGACGGTGCGCTGAAGATGGTAATGTCGTCAAGAACACACATCACGCTTTCCCTGAAGAAGGCAGCCAAGCCCCTTGAATATATAAGCAAGGTGTTTGAGAAGTATATCGAATTAACCAACAAAAAGGACTGAAAGCTATGAAAAACAAAATCTTAAAAAGAATTATCTGCCTTGCTCTGGCGATTCTTCTTGTTCTTCCCTTTTCTGCCTGCGGCAAAAAAGAGGAAAACCTTCTGGAGCTTGACCAACACGCGATGTCTATGGATATCTACCGCCTTATGCTCTCTATTCAGAAGGGCAATATGGCATACCTTATAAACTACTACTACGGCAACCACAGCAGCCCCGAATTCTGGGACACGGTAATTGACAGTAATTCCACCACCAACGACCAATACTACACGGCGGCTATTCTCCGCAAGGCGAAGAACCTCTTGTCGGCAACCGCGCTTTTCGATGAAATGAAGCTTACTCTCCCCGACGAAACTATCAAGGCAATCGACAACGAGATGAACGCCTATGTTGAGGAATTTGGCGGCGGAAGCAAGAAGGCGTTTGAAGGCGTGCTTGAGGGCTACGGCTTTGGCTACGACGCGCTCCGCGAGTACAAAATAATGAACGCCAAGGCTGAATACGCCGCAAACTCGCTCTACGGCAAGGACGGCTCAAAAATCGGCGCGGGACTTAAGCAGGAATATCTTGAAAACAACTACTACGCCTTCAGACAAATATATCTCGCCAACTTCTATAATGTTTACAGAACCGACGAAAACGGCGACATAATTTTCTTTGACGGCAACGGAAATGTGGCTTACGATACCGTAAACGGCGCGCCCCAAATGGGCGCAGACGGAAAGCTCGTCTATTACACCGCCGACGGCAGAATAGCATACGACCAACAGGGCGGAAAGCCCTCACCCGTGCTTGACGAAAATGGCTATCAGACCACCGCGGACTACACCTACGAGGAGTGGCTTGAGCGCCTTGACCTTGCCACAGAGCTTGTAGAGCTTGGCGCTGAAAGCGACAGTATTTTCGAGGCTCTCATAAATGAATATGGCGAAGATGGCATTTCGGCAAATACCACAATATATGTGGCAAGCAATGTAAGCTATCAGTCGCTTGGCTCGGCTGAAAGCTATGTTTTCCTTGATAGCGCGGTTGAAAAGCTTGCGGAAATCGAGGTGGGCGAAATTACGCTTATTTCCGACGAAAGCGGACTTCACATAATAAGAAAATACGCCATTGAGGAAAGCGCTTACGCCAACAGCGATTATTCGGGCTGGTTCAAGGACACCGTCTACGGCGTTTATGACTTTAATGAAAATCTCAAAGGCGAGCTTTTCGGCAGTATGCTTGAAGCCTACCACGAAAAAATAGAGGTAAACGACGACCTTCTCGCCTCTGCCTCGCTTCGCGACGCCGTTCCCAACTACCACTACAACTAAGCAGCGCCACCTGCCGTTGGGGGCTATAGCCTTCGGCGTTTGCCCAATTTAATTGATGCGAACATAATAACACCCAATACAAAGCCCGACAGCTAAACACTGTCGGGTTTTTGATTTCCAAATATTATATCGTAGAGCGGGGGCTTCCCCGCCCTACATTATACCAATTTTATTCTTGTATAGGCGGTCATTGACCGTCCGCCTGTCGCCCATCGCCAACGAGCCTTTGTTTAGAAGACGAGTGGGATGCGTGGCACTATGTTCGCACAAATAATCGTGCGCTGACCTTTTGCCTGCGCGTGCTTACGCGCAAAAATAAATATCCACCCGCGTAGCGGGTGGTATTTCATTTTCGGGCATAGCCCTAATAATACTGGCGGCGCACAAGTGCGCTTTAGATTGGCCTGCCAGCCACGCAATTATTACTTACTACCCATAAATGGGTCCCGTGGG
>JAZRHS010000063.1:0-14550 GCA_045644865.1 Eubacteriales bacterium
AGTCGCTCGGTATCAAGAAGGGCGATAAGGTAATGCTTATACTCAAGAGACATTACCAGTTCTGGTTCGCTATGGTGGCGCTTCACAAGCTTGGCGCCATAGCCATTCCCGCAACCAATCAGCTTAAGGAACACGATATAGAATACAGACTTAACGCCGCAGGCGTAAAGGCGGTTCTTTGTACCGCAGACGATAACGTGGCTGTTGAGATGGACAAGGCGGCGGCACACGCAAAGAGCCTTGAGGTAAAGATAATGGTTGGCGGCACTCGCGAGGGCTGGAGATGCTTTGACGAGGAATACGACCTTTACACGGGTAAGTTTGAGCGCACCGAGGATACGGCGTGCGGCGAAGAACCTATGCTTATGTATTTCACCTCGGGCACTACGGGTAACCCCAAGATAGCCTGCCACAACTACAAGTACCCTCTCGGTCACTTTATCACCGCTAAGTATTGGCATTGTGTGAACCCCGACGGGCTTCACCTCACAATATCCGATACGGGCTGGGCTAAGGCGGCTTGGGGTAAGATATACGGTCAGTGGCTCTGCGAGGCGGGTCTGTTCGCGTACGACTTCGACCGCTTCGACGCCCACGACATACTTCCTATGTTTGCGAAGTACAACATTACCACCTTCTGTGCACCTCCCACCATGCTCAGACTTATGGTAAAAGAGGATATTTCAAAGTACGACCTTTCTACCATCGAGCATATGACCACCGCAGGCGAGGCGCTCAACCCCGAGGTGTTCAGACAGTTCGAGGCGGCTACAGGTCTTCAGATAATGGAAGGCTTCGGTCAGACCGAAACCACCGTTGCGCTTGCTAACCTGTTTGGTACAAAGGCAAGGCTCGGCTCAATGGGTAAGCCTGTTCCGCTTTACGATATCAAGCTTCTTGATGCCGACGGAAATGAAGTTCCTATGGGTGAAACGGGTGAGATTTGTATCAATGTTCAGAACGGTGCTCCTTGCGGACTCTTCCGCGGCTATTACAACGATGTGGAAAAGACTGCCGAGGTTTGGCACGACGGCTATTATCACACAGGCGATACCGCTTGGCGTGATGAGGACGGTTACTTCTGGTATGTGGGACGCGTGGACGATGTTATCAAGTCCTCGGGCTACCGCATAGGTCCGTTCGAGATAGAAAATGTTATTATGGAGCTTCCTTATGTTCTTGAGTGCGGAGTTTCTGCCGCGCCTGACGAGGTAAGAGGACAGGTGGTTAAGGCGAGCATCGTGCTTACCAAGGGAACAGAGGGAACAGAGGAGCTTAAGAAGGAAATTCAGAGCTATGTCAAGGAACGCACGGCGCCCTACAAGTACCCCAGAATTGTGGTATTCAAGACCGAGCTTCCCAAGACTACCAGCGGAAAGATACAGAGAAACAAGCTGTAATTCGGAGAAATTATGAAACCAAAGAGAATAACGCTTTTCGCGGGACATTACGGAAGCGGAAAGACCAACACGGCGGTGAATTACGCCTTTGCTCTTAAGAAAATGGGGCTTGAGGTTACTGTAGCCGACCTTGACACGGTCAATCCCTACTTCCGCACAAAGGATAGCGAAAAGGAACTTCTGGAGGCGGGAATAAGGCTTATCGTTTCGGAGTTTGCCAACTCAAATGTTGACCTGCCCGCGCTTCCGTCCGAAATGTATAATGTGATCGAGGACAAGAGCCGCTACGCGGTGCTTGACATCGGCGGAGATGACCGAGGAGCATTCGCTCTTGGCAGATACACCCCCGGTATCCTTGAGGAAAACGATTACGATATGCTTTTCGTAATAAATTGCTACAGACCGCTGACCTCAACACCCGAGGACACGGTTGAAATAATGCGCGAGATCGAGGCGGCATCGGGCATTCCCTTTAACGGAATTGCAAACTGCTCCAATTTAGGGCCCGACACCACACCCGATACCGTAAAGGCTTCGCTTGAATACGCAAAAAGCGTATCAAGGCTGTCGGGGCTTGAAATAAAGCTTACGGCAGTTCCCGATTTCCCCTGCTTTGACGGCGTTGAGGATTTTGGGGCAGAGAACGGCAGGCTTCTTAAAATGAAGCTTCAGAAAAAAATCATTTAGGAGGAAAAATAAATGGCAAAGCTTACATTTAATGTGGATATGTGCAAGGGCTGCGGACTTTGCGTTGGCGCTTGTCCCAAGCATATTATTGAGGTTTCAAAGACCAAGATAAACAAAAAAGGCCATTATGTGGCAGAGATAACTAACGAGGAGGCTTGTATCGGATGCGCCTTCTGCGCTACGATGTGCCCCGATTGCATAATCAAGGTTGAAAAATAAAGGCTAAGGAGAAAGAAAATGGCAGAAAAGGTTTTGATGAAGGGTAACGAGGCTATCGCCGAGGCGGCTATACTTGCTGGCTGCCGTAACTATTTCGGCTACCCCATTACACCTCAGACAGAAATTGCGGCATATATGGCAAAGCGTATGCCCAAGATAGGCGGCAACTTCCTTCAGGCTGAAAGCGAGGTCGCGGCAATAAATATGGTAATAGGAGTTGCGGCGGCAGGCGAGCGAGTTATGACATCAAGCTCCAGCCCCGGAATCGCGCTTAAGAGCGAGGGTATTTCTTACCTTGCGGGCTGCGATCTTCCCGCACTTATCATAAATGTTCAGCGCGGAGGCCCCGGTCTTGGCGGTATTCAGCCCTCACAGTCCGACTACTTCCAGTGCGTAAAGGGCGGCGGACACGGCGATTACAAGAACATCGTTCTCGCTCCCGCGTCTGTTCAGGAAATGGCTGATATGACAGTTAAGGGTCTTGACCTTGCTGACAAGTACAGAATGGTGGCAATGATCCTTGCCGACGGTACTATGGGTCAGATGATGGAGCCTGTTTCGCTTGACATTCCCGAGCAGAAGAAGTACGACAAGCCTTGGGCGGTTACAGGAACAAAGATGGAGAGAAAGCACAATATCGTTAACTCGCTCTCTCTTATCCCTGATGAGCTTGAGCAGCTCAACTTCGCTCGCTACGAGAAGTACGCAGAGATCGAAGAAAACGAAGTAATGTACGAAGAATATATGATGGACGATGCCGAGGTCTGCGTAGTAGCCTACGGTATCGCGTCAAGAGTTGCGAAGAACGCTATCGCGGCAGCTCGCGCAGAGGGAATAAAGGTTGGTATGATAAGACCTATTACCCTTTGGCCCTTCCCCAAGAAGGTGCTTTTGGCTGCGGCTGACAGGGTAAAGGCATTTGTAACCGTAGAAATGTCTATGGGTCAGATGATCGAGGATGTAGAGCTTGCTATCAGATGCAAGAAGCCTGTGCTTCTTTGCAACAGAGCAGGCGGTATGATCCCCTCGCCCGAGCAGGTTCTCGCAAAGATCAAGGAAGCAGGAGGTATTAACTGATGGTAGTATTTGATAAACCCCACGCACTTACCGACGCGCCGCTTCACTACTGTCCCGGCTGCACACACGGTATTATCCACAGACTTGTGGCAGAGGCTATCGACGAGCTTGGCATCGAGGGCAAGACTATAGGTGTCGCTCCCGTCGGATGCTCGGTTATGGCATATAATTATTTCGCTTGCGATATGGTTCAGGCGGCTCACGGACGCGCTCCCGCTGTTGCTACAGGCGTTAAGAGAGCAAATCCTGAGAACATTGTATTTACATATCAGGGCGACGGCGACCTTGCTTCTATCGGTATGGCTGAAACAGTTCACGCCGCAACAAGAAACGAGAATATCACCATTATCTTTGTTAACAACGCAATTTACGGTATGACAGGCGGTCAGATGGCTCCCACATCGCTTCCTGGTCAGGTTACACAGACCTCTCCCTACGGACGCGACACAAAGACCACAGGCTTCCCCATCAGAGTATGCGAGCTTCTTTCCGAGCTTGAGGGTCCCGCTTACCTTGAAAGAGTTGCGGTAAACAATGTAAAGAATGTCAAGAATGCAAAGAAGGCTATCAAGAAGGCCTTTGAAAATCAGGTAGAGGGTAAGGGCTTCTCGCTTATCGAGGTAGTTTCCACCTGTCCCACAAACTGGGGTCTTACACCCGAGAAGGCGCTTGAATGGGTTGACGAAAAGATGATACCCTACTATCCTCTCGGCGTATATAAGGACAGAACCAAGGAGGAGCAGGCATGACAAATCAGATTTTGATAGCAGGCTTTGGCGGTCAGGGCGTACTTTTTGCGGGTAAGCTTCTGGCTTACAAGGGAATGTACGAGAATAAGGAGCTTAGCTGGCTTCCTTCCTACGGCCCCGAAATGAGAGGCGGAACCGCAAACTGCAGCGTTATTATAAGCGACACGCCCGTGGGCTCGCCTATCGTTGACGCTCCCGATGTGCTTATGGTTATGAATCTTCCTTCTCTTGACAAGTACGAAAACGCAGTTACAAAGGGCGGAAAGATTTTTGTGGATTCTTCCTTTATTGAAAGAAAGGTTAAGAGAACAGATGTTGACGCTTACTACATTCCCGCTACAAAGATGGCGTCGGAGGCAGGCGTTCCCACTCTTGCAAATATGATACTTCTCGGTAAGCTTATCAAGGAAACAGGCGCGGTTGACTTTAACGGTCTTGAGGATGTGTTCAAGAAGATCGTTTCGGCAAAGCGCGCAGACCTTATAGGCGCAAACCTTAAGGCTCTTGAGCTTGGATACAACTATAAGGATTAAAGGAAGGAAATCGGCAATGGATATTAAGATTCAACTTACTACATCGCCCAAGCAGAAGCCCGACGCAAGTGAGCTTGGCTTTGGCAAGCATTTTACAGACCATATGTTCATAATGGACTACACCCGTGACAAGGGCTGGCACGATGCAAGAATAGTTCCTTTTGCTAATCTTGACCTTCACCCCGCTTGCACAGTGTTCCACTATGGCGCAGAAATTTTTGAGGGACTTAAGGCGTACAGAACCGCAGAGGGAAAGGTACAGCTTTTCAGACCCGAGGAAAACATCAAGAGAATGAATAGCTCTGCTGACCGTATGAGCCTTCCTCTCCTTGACGAGAAGGACGCACTCGAGGCACTCACAAAGCTTATCGAGGTTGATCAGGATTGGGTTCCTTCCGCACCCGGAACATCTCTTTACATCAGACCCTTCCTTTTTGGAGCAGACCCCTTCCTTGGAGTTCACTCTATTAACCACTCTATGTTTGTTATCATTCTTTCTCCTGTGGGAAGCTACTACAAGGAAGGAATTAACCCTGTTAAGATAATGATCGAAACAGAGGATGTTCGCGCGGTACGCGGCGGTACAGGCTACACCAAGTGCGGCGGTAACTACGGCGCGTCTAACAGAGCAGGTGAGAAGGCTGAAAAGAAGGGCTTTTCTCAGGTGCTTTGGCTTGACGGTATCGAGCGCAAGTATATAGAGGAAGTCGGAGCGATGAATGTAATGTTCAAGATAGGCGACGAGGTGGTAACTCCCGCCCTTACAGGCTCTATTCTTCCCGGTATTACAAGAAAGTCCTGCATTGAGCTTCTTAAGTCCAAGGGTATGAAGGTAAGTGAGCGTCTTATTTCTGTTGACGAGCTTATTGAGGCTCTTGAGAACGGAACTCTTAAGGAGGGCTGGGGCTGCGGAACTGCGGCGGTTGTATCTCCTATCGGTGAGCTTCACTATAACGATAAGAAGTATGTTATCAACGATAACAAGATCGGTGAAACTACACAGGAGCTTTACGATACTCTTACAGGAATTCAGTGGGGCAGACTTGAGGACACCAACAACTGGACATATCCTATTACAAAATAAGCAAAAGCCAAAAGGAGCTGAACTCAATGTTGCGTACTCTTGAGGACAGTTTTGACAGGTATGCTAAACTGACAGGCAAATAAAGTTATAAGGATTTTTAAGATTGTTATATTTACATTTTGCAGATTGTATGATATAATCAAATCAAATGTAAAATCAGTCAGTAAACTTGGAGCTATAATATAGTTGTGGGAGGGGCAAAAATGGGAATTTTCAGAAATATTTTCTTCAAAATGGCCGGTGAAAAAACATTAAGAAAAAAGTCGGATAAGATGTTTAATAAACTCATAAAGGTAGGCTTCTATGAAAAAGAAGGTAAAAAGCATATGAGACTGGCTAATAAGTATAACGATTATGTAAATGCCATTGGTGGCAAATGCGCAAGGAAACTACCAAAGCGCGAGCACGGATGGTATATTCATAAAAAATGATAGAAAACTTAGTGATAAATTTTCAATTTGCCAAACAAACTACAAAATAGAATAGAAGCCACGGTTCTAATAATGCGAGCCGTGGCTTTTTGTGTGCCATAAAAGTCTATCTGTTTTTCCTGACAAGCACTGCATTTGTGTCCACAAATGCAAAACATGGCATAACTCTTTCGAGATATACCGTATTCTTGCAAAACTGTCCTTTAGGGTACGACCCTAATGTTCAGCTCCTTTTTTTTGTTCTGTTTTCTGTGATTTTGTGGCCCACTCCAACACAAACCACATTTTATTCAGAGAAAAAACCACAAAAAACCAAAAAAAGTTGTGGTTTTCTATTGACAAGCGTGTGAGTTTGTGATACAATCAAACTAGCAATATACGCTTTTTGGTAAAATTTTGAGTAAGGATGTGATGACTTGTCTAAATTCAATAGTGCGAAAAACGCAAAAAGCGACAGAATAGAAAAGCTTAAAGAGGAGATTTTCCGCGAAATGCCTCAGATCGAGGCGGACAGAGCGGTGCTTCTTACCGAAAGCTATATGGAAACCGAGGGAGAGCCTACGGTTACACGCCGTGCAAAGGCGTTTAAGAATATTCTTGATAAGATTCCCGTAACCATTCGTCCTTATGAGCTTGTGGTGGGCTCGGCTACCAAGCGACCCAGAAGCTGTCAGGTTTTCCCCGAATTCTCATTTGAGTGGCTTGAGGCGGAGTTTGACACGGTTGCTACTCGCTCGGCTGACCCATTCTACATATCCGAGGACACCAAAAAGACTCTGAGAGCTGTATATAAATATTGGAAGGGAAAAACCACATCGGAGCTTGCTACCTCGCTTATGGCTGACGAAACCAAGCTTGCTATGGAGCATAATGTTTTCACGCCCGGAAATTACTTCTATAACGGTGTTGGACACGTTACCGTAAAGTATGACAAGGTGCTTGAGGTTGGATACCGCGGAATTATTGACGAGGTCAAGGCCGAAAAGGCGGCGATGAGCTTCGGCGATGCCGATTATGCTACCAAGACCGCGCTTCTTGACGGAATTATAATGAGCTGTGAGGCGGTAATCAATTACGCCCACAGATATTCAGAGCTTGCAAGAGAGATGGCGGCAAGAGAAAGCGACAGTAAGCGCCGAGGAGAGCTTCTTATTATCGCAGAGAACTGCAGCCGCGTTCCCGAATACGGCGCGAGAGGCTTCTATGAGGCGTGCCAGAGCTTCTGGTTTGTGCAGATGCTTCTTCAGGTCGAGTCAAGCGGACATTCAATATCCCCCGGACGCTTTGACCAGTATATGTATCCTTATTATAAAGCCGACATCGAAAGGGGTAAGATAACAAAGGATTTTGCCCAAGAGCTTATGGATTGTATCTGGGTAAAGCTCAATGACCTTAACAAGTGCCGCGATGCCGCTTCGGCAGAGGGCTTTGCGGGCTACTCGCTGTTCCAGAACCTTATTGCGGGCGGTCAGAATTCGGAGGGAGAGGACGCCACCAACGACCTTTCGTTTATGTGCCTTGAGGCGACTATGCACGTTATGCTTCCCGCCCCCTCGCTTTCGGTGAGAATATGGAACAGAACTCCGCACGAGTTTATAATTCGCGCCGCAGAGGTAACACGCACAGGTGTGGGACTCCCCGCTTACTATAACGACGAGGTCATCATTCCCTCGCTTATGTCCAGAGGAATTACCCTTGAGGACGCGAGAGATTATAATATAATAGGATGCGTTGAGCCGCAGAAGGCGGGTAAGACCTGGGGCTGGCACGACGCGGCGTTCTTCAATATGCTAAAGCCTATGGAGCTTGTTTTCGCAAACGGAAAGCTTGATGGAGTTGATGTAGGCGTAAAGACAGGCGAGGTTGAGAGCTTCCATAGCTTTGAGGAATTCTTTGAGGCTTACAAAAAGCAGATAGAGTACACCATCGGACTTATGGTAAACGCCAATAACGCTATTGATGTTGCCCACGCCGAGCGTTGTCCGCTTCCTTACCTTTCGTCAATGGTTGACGATTGCATCAAGCGCGGCAAGACACCCGAGCAGGGCGGCGCGGTATATAACTTCACAGGTCCGCAGGGCTTTGGTATAGCAAATGTGGCTGACGCTATGTACGCAATAAAGAAGCTGGTGTTTGAAGAAAAGAAGTTTACTCTGGCAGAGCTTAAGGAAGCAATGGCGCACAACTTCGGTAAGGGAAGCGCCAACGCAGGCGAGCTTACCGAAAGAGTTGCAAGAGAGCTTGCAAAGAACGGCATCGCGGTGAGTGAAAAGATAGTAGCCGAGATATATAACACCATAAAGAACAAGGACGGCGACCCCAAGTATAGCGCGATACGCGAAATGATACTTGCACAGGACGCTTACGGAAATGACCTTGACGGAGTTGACGCAATGGCTCGTGAGGCGGCATACACCTACACAAGGCCTCTGCTCAATTACAAAAATCCCAGAGGCGGAATATTCCACGCGGGACTTTATCCTGTTTCGGCCAATGTACCTCTTGGCGCACAGACAGGGGCAACTCCCGACGGTCGATATGCTCACACTCCTGTGGCTGACGGTGTTTCTCCTACCGCAGGCAGAGATGTGAATGGGCCTACCGCCTCGGCAAATTCGGTGTCAAAGCTTGACCACGGAATTGCCTCAAACGGAACGCTCTTTAATATGAAATTCCACCCCTCGGCTCTTGAGGGCGACACAGGACTTGAAAACTTCGCGGCTCTGGTAGAAACCTACTTTGAGATGAAGGGAAGTCATATGCAGTTTAATGTGGTAAGCCGTGAAACGCTTATCGACGCCCAGAAGAACCCCGAAAAGTATAAGAGCCTTGTGGTTCGCGTGGCGGGCTACAGCGCGCTCTTTACCACACTTTCCAAATCGCTTCAGGACGACATTATAAACCGTACCGAGCAGGCAGGATTTTAAGGGGTGCTTATGGATAGAAAAGAGGTTGTCGGAAGAATATTCGACATACAAAAATTCTCCACCCACGACGGGCCGGGAATAAGAACCATCGTCTTTCTTAAGGGTTGTATCTTAAGATGCCGTTGGTGTTGTAATCCCGAGTCACAGAGCTATAAGATCCAACGAATGAAAACCACCGACGGAAAGCTCAAGGTGATTGGTTACGATACCACCGTAGGCGAGGTTATGGCAAAGGTGGAGCGAGATATGCCATATTACAGACGAAGCGGCGGTGGACTTACCCTTTCGGGGGGCGAGGCGCTTTGCCAGACCGAGTTTGCTATGGCGCTTCTTGGTGAAGCGAAGGAGAGGGGAATAAACACTGCGGTGGAAACCACGGCGTGTCTGCCCTTTGACCAGATGATAAAGCCTGTGCTTCCCCTTATTGATACCGTGCTTATGGATATTAAGCATACAAATTCCGCAAAGCACGAGGAGTTTACGGGGCTTCGCAACGAGCTTATACTGCAGAACGCGAGGAAAATAGCCGAAAGCGGAGCGCGTCTTGTAATAAGAGTTCCCACAATCCCCGGCTTCAATGATACCGAGGAGGAGATACGCGACATTGCTCGATTTGCCGCAAGCCTTCCTTCGGTAAATGAAATACATCTTTTGCCCTATCACAGACTTGGATACGATAAGTACAAGGGACTTGACAGGGAATACGGAATGGGCAATGTAAAGCCCCCGAGCCGTGAAAAGATGGAAAGTCTCCGTAAGGTTGCCGAGAGCGAAGGGCTTAAGGCGATTATCGGCGGCTGAAAGGATGTGAAGATTTGAACGAAATATATGAGAACAAACAGAGAATAATTCAAGAGCTTGTTCCTGGTAAGCAGATAACATTGGCTCACATAATTGCCAATCCCGATGATACCCTCTACAAGAAGCTGGGTCTTGACCCAAAGGTGGATTATTCGAAAAAGTCGGCTATCGGCATTGTAACAATGTCGCCAAGCGAGTATGCCATTATTGCCGCAGACCTTGCGATGAAAGCATCGGGTGCGGAGGTTGGCTTTGTTGACCGCTTTTCGGGCACGCTTATTACCGTAGGAACTGTTTCCGAGGTGGAGGCGGCTACTATTGCGGTTTGCGAGTACGCCGAGAGAAAGCTTGGCTTCAATGTTTGTCAGATAACCAAGACTTAAAATGAAAAAAATGATATTTATGGGGCAAAGCGGAAGCGGAAAAACAACGCTTATTGAGGCATTGCGGGGCGAAACCCTTGTCTATCGCAAGACACAGTGCATAGATTATTCCGACGAGCTTATCGATACCCCCGGTGAATACACCGAGGGCAACGACCTTGGGGGAGCTCTTGCGGTATATACATATGAGTCAGATGTGGTGGCTCTTGTGTTGCCCGCCACCGCCGACTTCTGCGTGTTTCCGCCGGCGTGCGCGCCTGTGGCAAACCGCCCTGTGGTGGGCGTGGTTACAAAATGCGATCTGCCCCACGCAGACCCCGAAACTGCAAAAATGAGACTTCTTCTTTGCGGTTGCGAAAGAATTTTCTTTACCTCGTCAAAGACAGGACAGGGAATAGATGAGCTTCTTTCCTTCCTTGAAGCCCCGAAAAAAGAAAAAACCACATAAAAACAAACAAAAACCACAAAATATTGCCAAAAACTATTGACAAGTGTAAAGTAAAGTGGTATTATTAAACTGTAAACCAATGTAAAACAACATAAAAGCAAAAACAAACCAAAGGAGATACTTAAAAATGACAGAGTACGAAATCAAAAAACAGATTTGCGAGATCGGTAAGAGAATTTACGATCACGGTATGGTTGCATCTAACGATGGTAACATTTCTGTAAAGATCAATGACAACGAGTTCCTTTGCACACCCACAGGCGTATCCAAGGGCTTTATGACACCCGAATACATTTGTAAGGTTGACGCAAACGGAAAGGTAATTCAGGCAAATGACGGCTTTAAGCCCTCATCTGAAATCAAGATGCATATGAGAGTTTACAAGGAGCGTCCCGATGTTAAGGCGGTTGTTCACGCTCATCCTCTTTACGCTACAAGCTTTGCTATTGCGGGTATTCCCCTTACAGAGCCTATTATGCCCGAGGCTGTAATCGCTCTTGGCTGTGTACCGATCGCTGAGTACGGAACACCCTCTACAGAGGAGATTCCCGATGCGGTATCCAAGTACCTTCAGTACTATGATGCAGTTCTTCTTGCAAACCACGGCGCGCTTTCCTTCTCTGATTCGCTTCTTGCTGCATACCACAAGATGGAATCTCTTGAGTTCTACGCTCAGCTTCTTTACCAGTCCAAGATGCTTGGCGGTCCTAAGCAGCTTTCTGAGTCGCAGGTTCAGCGCCTTTACGAGATCAGACGCCAGTTCGGTCTTAAGGGTAAGCACCCCGCTGACATTTGTCCCAACGCAAAGTCGGGTAAGCCCAGCTGCCACAGCTGCAGCGGTTCTTGCGGCGGATCTTGCTCCGATGACAGCGACCTTGTTGCTGAGATAACAAAGAAGGTTCTTGCCGCAATGGGCAAGTAAGCCTTTTATGAGTACCGATATAGAAAAATTGGTGCGCGACGCTGTTCTTAAGATAAAGAGCGACGAGACCGCGCCTGTGCGGGAAAAGAAAAGTATTGAAAAGATTTCATTAAGCGATGCAAAGTTCCTTGCCGAAAGGGTTGAGGTGAAAGCCAGAGAAATGGGTGTCAACGCGGTGGTTGCGGTGGCTGACGAGGGTGGCAACCTTATGCTCCTTGAGTGTATGGATAACTCTTATCTGGCAAGCAGAGATATTGCAGTAAACAAGGCGTACACCGTAGTGGCTCTTAAAATGCCCACCTCAAAGCTGGCTGTTCTTGCCGCCCCCGGCGGCCCGTTGTATGGAATACAACACACAAACGGCGGAAGAATAGTGATATTTGGCGGCGGAGACCCGCTTGAGCTTCGCGGCAGAGTGGTTGGCGGTCTTGGAGTAAGCGGCGGAAGCGCCGAGCAGGACACAGAGCTGTCGGCTTACGGAAAGAAAATCTTTGAGGAATATTTTTCATAGAACCGCAGAAAGGAAAGAACAATGACAGAACAACAGAAGATAGAAGCTATCGTTAAGGAAGTTCTCGCAGGTATGAAGGGCAGCCACTCGTGCAAGTGTCAGGGCGGCGAAATTCCCAAGACATCTCGC
This sequence comes from Eubacteriales bacterium, assembly GCA_045644865.1. Classification (GTDB taxonomy): domain Bacteria; phylum Bacillota; class Clostridia; order Oscillospirales; family CAG-272; genus RGIG8775. The sequence goes on from JAZRHS010000063.1 coordinate 12,302, forward strand.
GCGGCTCTCCTTACAGACAAAGAGCGCTTCGAAATAAAGGAATATCCCATTCCCGAGCTTGGCGACGATGATATTCTCGTCAGGGTTGAGGGCTGCGGCGTGTGCGGTACCGATGCTCACGAGTATAAGCGCGACCCCTTCGGACTTATTCCCGTAGTTCTCGGACACGAGGGAACAGGCGAGATAGTAAAGATGGGTAAGAATGTTAAGAAGGACAGCGCAGGCAAGCCTCTCGCGGTTGGCGACAAGGTAGTTACCTGTATGATATTCAAGGACAACCCCGATATCACAATGTTCGACCTTAACAAGCAGAATGTGGGCGGCGCAGATGTTTACGGACTTCTTCCCGATGACGACATTCACCTTAACGGCTGGTTCGCAGACTACATAGTGGTTCGCGGCGGCTCTACAATATTTAATGTAAGCCAGCTTGACCTCGATTCGAGAATTCTTATCGAGCCTGCGGCAGTACTTATTCACGCGGTTGAAAGAGCAAAGACAACCGACATTCTCCGCTTCAACTCCAGAGTAGCGGTACAGGGCTGCGGTCCTATCGGACTTCTTTGCATAGCCGTTCTTCGTACAATGGGTATCGAGAATATAACCGCAGTTGACGGAAACGAGCAAAGACTTGAATTCGCAAAGCTTATGGGAGCAACCGCTACCGTAAACTTCAAGGACTACGCTGACCGCGACAAGCTTGCAGAGGGCGTAAAGGAATCCTTTGGCGGCTACTATGCCGACTTCGCATTCCAGTGCACAGGCTCGCCTGTGGCTCACGCCAACATCTACAAGTTCATTCGCAACGGCGGCGGACTTTGCGAGCTTGGCTTCTTCATCAACGGCGGCGACGCTACCATCAATCCTCATTTTGACATCTGCGCAAAGGAGATAACCACAGTAGGCTCGTGGGTTTACACACTCCGCGATTATGCTACTACCTTTGATTTTCTTAAGCGTGCAAAGGCTATCGGGCTTCCTCTTGAGAAGCTTATAACTCATAAGTTCGCTCTTGAGGACATTAACGAGGCGCTTCAGACCAACCTTCGTCAGGACGGTCTTAAGATTGCTATAGTAATGTAAGGTGAACGGCTATGGCAAAAGCGACAGGTATTATTGAGGTCTACGGACTTGCCGCGGCTTTTGTGGCTCTTGATGCGGGCTGCAAGGCGGCTGATGTTACCGTGGAAACCTTTGATAAAAACAAACCCGGAAATGCTGATGCGCTTCCCGTTCCGCTTATCGTCTGCATAAAGTTCAGAGGCGGTGTATCCGATGTAACTGCGGCGGTTGAGGCGGCGGCAGCAGCGGCAGAGAAGGTTAGCGGAGTTCTCACAAGGCACATAATCGCCAACACAGAGGAATCCACAGAAAAAATGCTTAAGCTAAACGCATTTGATAAAAATTAAATTTGAAAGGAATTTTGAAAAATGGCACTTGAAGCACTTGGAATGATAGAAACCAGAGGTCTTGTAGCGGCAATCGAGGCTGCTGACGCAATGGTAAAGGCTGCTGAGGTTACTCTTATCGGCACAGAGAAGATCGGATCGGGACTTGTATCTGTTATGGTTCGCGGCGATGTTGGAGCAGTTAAGGCTGCTACAGAGGCAGGCTGCGCAGCTGCGGGCAAGCTTGGTGAGCTTGTTGCGGTACACGTAATTCCCAGACCTCACGCAGATGTTGAGAAGATTCTTCCCAAGCTGGCGTAAGTAATTAAGGGGTATCGAAAAATTATGAATTCATTGGGATTTGTCGAGGTCAGCGGAGTAGTTGCGGCTGTGGACGCTCTTGACATTATGTGCAAAAGCGCAGATGTGTCGCTTGTAAGCTGGGAAAGAAAGCTTGGCGGCCGTCTTGTAACGCTGATAATTACGGGAAGCGTTTCGGCTGTGAATGCGGCTATTGATAACGCTTGCAGTCAGTGCATTAAAAAGCCCGTAGCGCACGCCGTTATCGCTAATCCGCATCCCGAAACTGTTAGAATGGCAGAGCTTTCGGCAAAAAGACTTGCAAAAAAGGCTGAAGAGGCAAAAAAGTCTGAAGCAGAAGCTCCTGCAAAAAAGGAAGCAGCGCCTACCGCTGCTAAAGCAACTGTAAAAAGCACGGGTACATCACCCAAAAAAACAACAACAAAGAAATAAATAATCACGGAGGATAATTATTATGGCACTTGAAGCACTTGGTATGGTTGAAACCAGAGGTCTTGTAGCGGCAATCGAGGCTGCTGACGCAATGGTAAAGGCTGCTGA
>JAZRHS010000064.1:0-10376 GCA_045644865.1 Eubacteriales bacterium
ATGGCTACGATCCGACTTGATATCGTCTCCTACACACCATACCTTATAGCCCTTCTTCTGATAGATTTCAGGAGGAATAAGCATTGCAAGGTTTGTCTTTCCGCAAGCAGAGGGGAATGCAGCACAAACATACTTTGTTTCTCCGTCGGGGTACTCAACACCGAGGATAAGCATATGCTCAGCCATCCAGCCTTCCTTACGGCCAAGGTAGGAAGCTATACGAAGCGCGAAGCATTTCTTTCCAAGAAGAACATTTCCGCCGTAACCGGAGTTAACAGACCAGATTGTGTTGTCTTCGGGGAAATGAACGATGTATCTGTTCTCTTCATCAAGCTGTGCTCTTGCGTGAAGACCCTTTATGTAGTCAGCGCTGTTTCCGAGAGCAGCAAGAACATCAAGACCAACGCGGGTCATGATAAGCATATTAAGAACAACATAGATGGAGTCGGTAAGCTCGATTCCGTACTTAGCGAAGGGAGAGCCAACAACGCCCATAGAGTAGGGAATAACATACATTGTCTGACCCTTCATAGAGCCCTTGTAGAGCTTGGAAAGCTTTTCGTAGCACTCCTTAGGATCCATCCAGTTGTTGATATTACCTGCATCTTCCTTCTTGGAAGTGCATATGAAGGTTCTGCCCTCAACACGAGCTACATCGTTGATAGCTGTTCTGTGAAGGTAGCAACCGGGAAGCTTATCCTGATTAAGCTTGATCATCTCGCCTGTGGAGCAAGCCTCAGCGCGAAGAGCCTCAGCCTGAGCTTCAGAGCCGTCGATAAGAACGATTTTGTCGGGCTGTGTCATAGCAGCCATCTCTTTGATCCAGCTGTTGACATACTTGTTTTTTGTGAGTTTTGCCATTTGTTTTCTCCTTAGAATATATTTAGTGTAATGTTTGATATCAACTTGTTAAATAATAATCAAACTATGTCCATTATATAATACTATATTTATCTCTTTTTTTCAAGAGCTAAAACGAAAGTTACAGTTTGTTAACATTTTTTGCCGAATTTTTTCGAACAAATGTTTACAAAACTCGAAAAATATGATAAAATAGAGAAAAAGGACGAATTTTGTTGAAAGAGGTAATATTATGAGAAAGCTTAAGCCGAGAGAGCAGAGCGTATACGATTATATCGCTGCGGCTATAATTGAAAACGGATATGCGCCAAGCGTAAGAGATATTGAAAGCGCCTTGGGCTTCAAAAGCACCTCAACCGTTCATATGTATATAAACAGACTTGAGGAAGTTGGTCTTATAAAGAAAAACGACGGTAAAAGCAGAGCAATAACCCTTTGCAACACCGCGGCTATTGGCAGAAATAAAATTCCCGTGCTTGGAAGAGTTACCGCGGGCGCGCCTGTCCTTGCCGAACAAAATTTTGACGGCTATATTGATTTTGCCATTGAAGGCAAGAAATATGACCCCCAAAATCTCTTTGCCCTTAAGGTTTCGGGGGTAAGTATGATAGAGGCGGGAATATTGGACGGCGACTATGTTATTGTAAACAGATGCGATTATGCCGAGAACGGTGATATAGTTGTAGCCCTTATAGAAGATGAGACAACGGTAAAGACATTTTATAAGGAAAAGGGACATATCAGGCTTCAGCCCGAAAATAGCGCCCTTGAGCCTATAATTGTAAAAGAAATGTCAGTTTTGGGCAGGGTTATATCCAGTATCAGATTTTATTGAGTTCTTGTCCTTGAAGATGTTTAATGCCCACTTTATATCATCTTTGTCAAATGCGCTTGTAATCATCAGCAGTACGGTATAAATTATTGTTGCGGTGATGATGTGCAGAGTAAGCGACAGGGCGCAATAGCCTGTGGGTGAGAAATATTCAAACAGCATATGGCATATGCTGGTAGCACCAACTATACAAAGCAGCGGTTTTGCTATCCATTTCACTAAATTGGGTACAAAGCCGCTTTTCTTTGTTAACCTGACAATACTTAAGGACGCATTGATAAGCTCGGTGATGTAGATTGTTATGACATAGCCTGTTATTCCGACCTTTGGGAGTAACGCCCACACCAAAAACACGGAAAGCAGGGAGTCGGCAATATTTACAAGCATACTGTAAAACTGCTCACCAAGTCCCTTTAACATATGGTCCACGGTTGTGTCAAGATACATTACAGGGATAAGCGGAGCAAGCATTTTTATATATGCGGCGGTGTTTTTACCGGGATATATCACCTCCCCAAGCTCCTTTGAGAAGCATATCATTATTCCCGCTGTTCCTATGGAAAAAATAAGGGCGAGCTGAATGGCTCTTTCGCAGATGTACCTGATTTGTCTTTGGTTTCCCTTAACCGCGCATTCTGTAAGCTCGGGAACAAGCATTCCCGAAAATGAGCTTATCAGCGCTGACGGAAAAAGAACGATTGGAAGAACCATACTTTGAATAATTCCGTATAACGATAGAGCGCGGCTTCTGTTAAGTCCGCTTTTTTCAAGTCCTATTGGAATCAGCATATGTTCTATCGAAATCAGTCCCGAGCGAATGTACGCGCTTGAGGCTATTGGCAGAGCTGTGCCGAGAAGCTCCTTTGTTAAGCCGTTATTTGAGCCGCTTTTATCGGTTTTGTGTATGTTTCTTCTTTTGTCCAACAAAAATACAATTAAGGATAACAGGAACGAGAAGCATTCAGATAACATACCGCCCATAGCTAATGCCGCGCAGGCAAACTCTATGCCGCGGGGTAAAAGCAGAGAAAGCAAAGAGGAAACGCAGATTATCTTTACCGCTTGCTCGCACACCTGTATTACCGCATTTTTATATACCCGTCGTACCGCCGTGAAATATCCGTTGAAGGCAGAGGACAGGGATATCGGAACAAGAGAAATTGACAAAAGTCTTAATGACGCCACCGTTCGTGCGTCCTTAAGCATTCTCGTGCCTATAAATTCAGCGCCAAAGAATAACCAAACGGTTGCCAATGATGAAAAGAAAAGACTATACAGAATACACCTTTTTAATGCGGCGGAAGCCTCGTTTCCGTCATTCTTTCCTAATGCCTTGGCGACCATTCGCATTGTTGCAAGGTTTATTCCCGAGGTGGCAAAGGTTACGCCAAAGGCGTATATACCCGAGAGGAGTGAGTAAAGCCCCATCGCTTCTGCTCCCGCGCGGTTGGAAACATATACATTAAAGCTTACCCCCACCGTTCTCATCAAAATAGAAACGGCACACAGTATAATCGCGTTTAATAAAAATTTTCTGATTTTTTTCATTGCTTTTCCCCAATATTAAAATAAATGTATTTCAAAATATTTTATGCAGAAGGGCGTTTATAAAGAATAGAAACAGGGCAATACTTTTTTTGAAATAAATCTTTACAAATATCTTAAAATGTGGTAAAATAATCTTAAGCAATACAATGCAAAGGAGAAAAGCAAAATGTATAAGAACCCTGTTATAACTATCGCAAGACAATACGGAAGCGGCGGACGGGAAATAGGAGAAAAGCTTGCTCTGATGCTTGGCATAAAGGCTTATGGCAGAGAGCTTATTGATATTGCTGCCGAAAAAAGCGGTTATCATCCCGAAATGCTCACAAAGGTTGACGAGAGGGCGGCAGGCAGTCTGCTTTACAGTCTGGCGGTGGGAGCGTCGCTTTCGGGCGGTATTGCGGGGCATTATGACATTCCCATAAACGATAAGCTTTTTATAGTTCAGAACGAGATTATCAAGGAGCTTGCCGAGAATGAGCAGTGCATAATTATCGGAAGATGCGGCGATTATGCGCTTCGTGATTTTGAGAATAAGATCAGCATATTTATACACGCAGACCTTGATAGCAGAATCAAGCGCATATCAGAAATTAAGGGTGTTTCCGAAAAAGAGGCAGAAAGCCTTATCGCGAAGGAAGATAAGTATCGCTCAAATTACTATAATTTTTATACAGGACAGAAATGGGGAGCGAGCGAGAGATATTCGGCGACCTTTAACAGCAGCGCGCTTGGCATTGACGCAACGGTTCGCATAATTGCTGATATGGTAAAGGCTCTTTCCAAATAAAATATGTTTAGTAAACAGACGGCACATATAGCCGTCTGTTTTTAGACTGATAGGGTAAATTTGTTTTACTTTTTGCTTGACAAAAGCTGATAAGAAGTGTATACTAATATGTGAAAAATATTGTTGAAGGATAAAGGTCAAAATAATGAAAAAATTACTTGTAATTGACGGAAACAGTATAATAAACCGAGCGTTTTACGGAATTCGTCCTCTTACTAACAGAGAGGGGATTCACACCAACGCAATTTACGGTATGATAAATATAATAATGAAGCAGGTGGACGCTTTGACACCCGAGTATCTTGCGGTGGCGTTTGATGTAAAATCGCCTACCTTCAGACACGAATTTTATAAGGAATACAAGGCGGGCAGACACGCTACACCGCCCGAGCTGCTTGAGCAGATCCCTTATGCAAAGGAATGCTTGCGCGCTCTTGGCTTTAATATTCTTGAGCTTGCTGGCTATGAAGCCGACGATATTCTCGGCACTCTTGCAAAAAAGGCAGAGGAAAACGGCTGTGAGGCGTATGTTTTGACAGGAGATAAGGACTCCTTGCAGCTGATAACCGACAAAACCACCGTGTTGCTTGCTACTAATACAGATACAGTAAAAATGGATACGGCAGCGTTTGTTGAAAAATACGGTGTTCGTCCCGACCAGTTTGTAGATGTAAAGGCGCTTATGGGGGATAGCTCTGATAATATTCCGGGTGTTCCCGGAATTGGTGAGAAGACCGCGCTTAAGCTTATCTCGGAGTACGAAACACTTGAAAAGCTTTATGAAGTAGTTCCGAGTAACCCCTTCACGCCTTCAAACAATAAGAAGCTTAATGAGGGCAGGGATAACGCGTTTATGTCCCAAAGGCTTGCGCGGATTTTTTGCGATGTTCCCATTGTTTCTTCCTTTGAGGAGATAGCTACCCGTGATATTGACCGCGCAGAGGCGTATAAGCTTTTTTCAAGGCTTGAATTTTCTGCGTTTATAAAGCGCTTTAACCTTGACTCTGCAAAGACAGAGGAAACAAACACCGATACAGAGCACTCCCCAAAAGCAGAAAAAATTGATGTGAGCGCAGATGAATTGTTAAGCCGCGTTGAAAAAGCCGAATATCTTTCGTTTATAGAAGCAGAGGACGGATTTCAGTTTTTTGATCAAGAAAAAAAATATAATTTCTCGGGAAATATTAACGAAATAGCCAAGCTTTTTTCGGATTCAAGCAAGAAGCTTGTTTGCTACGACGCAAAGCACATCTACAAGACGCTTAACGACCTTGGAATAAAGACCGCCGACATTTATCACGATATTATGCTTGGCGCATATGTGCTTGACCCTGCGGCAGGCTCATTTGAACTTGACAGAATTTGCACCCTGTATTCGGGAATGCCTGATGGAAACGCTGATGCCGAGGATATATTCTTTGCCTTTAAGGCCATAGATGCCAAAATCTCCGAAAATAAACAGGAAAAGCTGATGTACGGTATAGAGATGCCCTTGGCTCGTGTGCTTTATCTTATGGAGGACGCAGGATTCTCGGTAGATATTGAGGGGCTTAAGCGCTTTGGAGAAAGGCTTGAGGCACTTGAGAACGAGTTTAAGGAGCGAATTTATTACCACGCGGGCTGTGAGTTTAATATAAATTCACCCAAGCAGCTTGGCGAGGTGTTATTTGAAAGAATGATGCTTCCCGCGGGAAAGAAGACCAAAAGCGGATACTCTACGGGGGCAGATGTTCTTGAAAAGCTCAAGCCCTATCACCCCATAATCGAAGATATTCTCGATTATAGACAGGTAGCAAAGCTGAAAAGCACCTATGCGGACGGTCTTGTTAAGGTAGCCGATTCTGACGGGAAGATACACACCAACTTCAAGCAGACAGGAACAGCTACGGGCAGACTTTCCTCAAGTGAGCCAAATCTTCAGAATATCCCAATAAAAACAGAGCTTGGACGCGAGTTCAGAAGATACTTTATTCCAAGCGCGCCCGACCGTGTGCTTATAGATGCCGACTACTCGCAAATCGAGCTTCGATTGCTTGCCGATATTTCGGGGGACAGTCATATGATAGAAGCCTTTAGGTGCGGAGAGGATATTCACACCGCCACGGCGTCAAAGGTATTTGGCGTTGAGCCCGACGATGTTACTATTGAACTTCGAAAGAGAGCGAAGGCGGTTAACTTCGGTATTGTTTACGGCATAGGCGACTTCTCGCTTTCGCAGGACCTTAAAATAACAAGAAATCAAGCGAGAGAATATATTGATAGCTATCTTGCCACCTATTCGGGGGTAGATGCTTATTTGAAAAACATTGTAAGCGACGCATATGATAAGGGTTATGTTACCACGGCGTATGGAAGGCGCAGATATATCCCTGAGCTTTCGGGGCATAACAAGATGCTGCAGAAATTCGGCGAGCGTGTGGCAATGAACAGCCCCATACAAGGTACGGCGGCAGATATAATCAAGATAGCAATGATAAATGTTGATAAAAAGCTTCGTGAAAGCGGTATTGACGCAAGGCTTATACTTCAGGTACACGACGAGCTTTTGGTAGAGGCGCACGAGGATTGCGCCAACGCGGCACTTGAGATACTTCGCACCGAAATGGAGAACGCGGTAAAGATAAGCGTTCCCCTTGATGTTGAGGTAGGCGTTGGCGAAAATTGGTATGATTGTAAGTAAGACAGCAGGAGGAGTATTATGAAACGCGCAAGCGGAGTGCTTATGCACATTTCAACTCTTTACGGAGATTATTCGATAGGGTCTTTTGGCAAGAACGCCAAGGAGTTTGTAGATTTTTTGCAGGAAAGCGGATTTTCCTATTGGCAGGTTTTGCCCTTTAATATGTCTGATGAGTGTGGCTCGCCCTATAAATCTTACGGAGCTTTTTCGGGAAACCCTTATTTTATAGACCTTGATATACTTTTTAATAAAGGACTAATTAACGACAAGGAGCTGGAGGACGCCAAGCAGAGCACGCCGTATTCTTGCGAATTTGAAAGACTTGGCACAGAGAGATTTGAACTTCTCAAAAAAGCATCATCAAGGGTTTCACCTGAAGAACGCAGGATAATAGAGAAATTTATTGAGGCAAAGAAGCCTGTATATGATTTTTGCCTGTTTATGGCTCTTAAGACGGCTAATGAAAATCTCGAGTGGATAAAATGGAGCAACGAGGATTACAACAAGGAAGATCTGTTTGCTTGGGAGTTTATTCAGTATGAGTTCTTGACTCAATGGAGCGAGATTCGCAGGTATGCTAACGAAAAGGACATCAGGATTATCGGAGATATTCCCATATATGTGGCTTATGACAGTAGCGATGTGTGGGCAAATAAAAATGAATTTCAGCTTGATAAAAACGGCAGACTTAAGTCGGTTGCGGGCGTCCCGCCCGACTATTTTGCCGAGGACGGTCAGCTTTGGGGAAATCCTCTTTACGATTGGAATGCAATGAAAAAGAACGGATATTCCTGGTGGTGTGAGCGCATAGGCTATATGCTGGAAATGTTTGATGGCTTGCGTATAGACCATTTCAGGGCAATAGAGGCTTATTGGAGTATCCCTGCCGATGCTAAAACCGCCAAGGAAGGAAGGTGGGTAAAGGGCCCCGGCAGAAAATTTGTTGATTGTATCAAGGCGATCGCGGGTGATAATTTGATTATTGCCGAGGACCTTGGGGATATAACAAAAGAGGTTGAAAAGCTTGTTGAGTATAGCGGCTTCCCCGGAATGCGAGTTCTTCAGTTTGCCTTTTTGGGCGATAGGGAATCGCCCCACTTACCGCATAATTATATTCATAATTGCGTTGCCTACACGGGAACTCACGATAACAACACCTTACTGGGCTATATGTGGGAGCTTGACAGCGGTACACGCAAAAAAATTGTTGATTATTGTGGGCACAATGCCGTCGACTGGGACAATTCCTATGACAGTATAATCAGAATGGTGCTTGCAAGCCACGCGGGGCTTGTTGTAATTCCCATTCAGGATATTCTTAAATTTGGCGCTGATACAAGAATGAATATTCCCGGTAGCCCCGAGGGTAACTGGAGATACAGGATAACCAAGGAGCAGCTTGATACGGTTGACCGCGGCAGATACAGATATTATAACGAGTTGTATTCAAGATAAGAGTATGTAAGACTTCTTTTTTCGGAGGAACATATTTAACAAAATGAACATAGGTGAAAAAATCAAAAGACTCAGAACCGAGAAAATGATGACTCAGGCAGAACTTTCGGGCGAGCAGGTTACAAGAAATATGCTCAGCCTGATTGAAAAAGGAAAGGCTGTGCCGTCATTACAGACGCTTAAATATATAGCGTCAAGGCTTAATATAAGCGCTGCCACTCTTCTGGCAGATGAGAACGAGGAAAAGCTGCTTTATAAGAGCGCAAAAATTTCCAATATTAAGCTTGCTTACAAAAATCACAATTACAGAATATGTATGGAGCTTTGCAAAAGCTTCAGGGATAGGGACGACGAGATAGACCTGCTCCTGTCTGAATCTGCTATGAAGATAGCTGTTGAGGAGCTTTTTTTGGACCGAATCCGTTTGGCTTGCAGACTTATTGACGATGCCGTTTTCTATGGATCGCGCTCTATGTATAACCCCAAGCATATCGAGGCCGAAGCAATGTTGCTTTTTGACTATCTGGGAGAGCTTTCTCCGTCGCTTGTGTCAGAAAACATCGATGTTGATATAAAAAACACGGCAAGCCTTGAGGGATACTGTCTTGATAATGACTTTTTCAAGTATATCCTTTGCCTTAAAAAGGTTGAGCAAGGCGAGGCATTTGAATATGACTTTGAGAATGTCGCTTATGAGAAGCATATCGAATGTAAAAAGCTTATGAAAAGCGGTGAGTATGAGAAGGCGTACAGAATATTAAGTGATATTTTGCGTATTGAACAGCGTCTTGCGGGGGTGGTTTTGTATAATATCTTCAGTGATCTTGAGGAGTGTTGCATAAACTTTGGTAACGCTAAAAGCGCAAGCGGATATTCGCTTGAAAAGGTTTCTCAGCTTGAAAGGATTTTGTCGCAATGAGGGTGTGGAGTATTTTGGCGCTTTTTGCGGTTGTTTTTGCGATTACTTCGTGTAATGTGCTTGACAGAAGTGCAAAAATAACATATAATGGAGTTGAACTTTCACCTGCTGATATAAGCGAGATTGGCGAAGGCTTCAACGATGAAACACTAAATTAAGAGAGGTGTACCTATGAAAATCGTAAGATCAAATATTAAGGATGTTGACATTATAATGCAGATACTGTCTGATGCCAGAGGAAGAATAGGCAGACTTGGTATAGACCAGTGGCAGTATGGATACCCCAGCAGAGATATTGTTGTTGAGGATGTTAATTTGCACCGTTCGTTTGTAGCAATCGATGATGACAACGAGATCTGCGCGGTATTTACCGTGATTGACGACGGAGAACCCACTTACGATAAGATTTATGACGGCGAATGGATTGCCGAGGGAAAGCCTTACATAGCAGTTCACAGAATAGCGGTTGCGGGTAATAAGCTTAAGAGAGGAATGGCATCTTTTGTAATGCAGGAGATGGAAAAGCACGCCAAGGAAATAGGCTACGCAAGCGTAAGAATCGATACTCATATTGGAAATCTTCCTATGAGAGGAATGCTTGAGAAGAATGGCTATAAATGCTGCGGCACTATTTATCTTACGGACGGTGAGTCAAGATGTGCTTACGAAAAGCTTGTTTAAGATTGAGAAGGGATACTAATGGCTGAAAAGAAAACACAGGGAAAAATAATCGTACAGAACAAAAAAGCTTATCACGATTATTTTGTTGATGAAAAATACGAGGCGGGAATTGCGCTTTACGGCACAGAGGTAAAGAGCCTCAGAGCAGGCGCGGTGAATCTTAAGGATTCATATTGCGAGGTAAGGGGCGGAGAGCTTTTTGCCGTCGGAATGCATATCAGTCCTTATGAAAACGGTAACATTTTCAACAGAGAGCCCTTGCGCGATAAAAAGCTGCTTATGCACAAAAAGGAAATACTTAAGCTTCATGGGCTTGTATCTCAAAAGGGCTTTACACTTGTACCCCTGTCGCTTTATTTTTCGGGGGCTCGCGTGAAGATGGAAATCGGACTTTGCCGAGGCAAAAAGCTGTATGATAAGCGCGACGATATTGCCAAGAACGATGCCAAGCGAATGATGGAGAGGACCTTTAAGGCGATGAATCAGTAAAGATATGTATGATGTTTCTATTGTAAAATGCGATAGCTATGACCAAAGCGAGGTAGGTCAGGCACTTGATGCCGCTATGTCGGCAATTGGCGGCCTTGATTGGGTCAAAGCGGGAATGAAAATA
>JAZRHS010000065.1:0-21963 GCA_045644865.1 Eubacteriales bacterium
TCCCCTCTTTTTCTTTTCCTGCTGCGGCGGCTGAAAAATTGGGGTTGGGGGGGGTTGGATGAAGGCGACCCTCCTTTTTTGATTATTTCTTCCCAAAAGGGGTAAAAAAATATCAAAAAACTATTTACAACCAATAAAAAAAGTGCTATAATAAGCATATGTACATACTTTAATACGGTAGTACAGAAAAACAATTCTATTTCTTGGAGGAAATAAAAAATGAAAAAGTTTTTGGCACTCCTTCTCGCGGCAATTCTTTGCCTCGGTCTTGTAGCGTGCGGCGGACCTTCCAATACAGATGAGAAGGTAATCAAGATCGGTATCTTTGAGCCCGCATCGGGCGCTAACGGCGCAGGCGGTAAGCAGGAAACACTTGGTATCAAGTACGCTAACTCTGTTTGCCCCACAGTTGAAATTGACGGCGTAACCTACAAGGTTCAGCTTGTTGAGGTTGACAACCAGTCTGATGACGCTAAGGGTATCACCGCAGCGGCAGAGCTTGTAAGCAAGGGCGCGGCAATTGTTCTTGGTTCTTACGGCTCCAGCGTATCTATCGCGGCTTCTTCCACATTTGCTGAAGCAGGTCTTGCGGCTATCGGTGTAACCTGTACAAACGCTCAGGTTACAGCAGGCAACGACCACTACTTCAGAATCTGCTTCCTTGACGACTTCCAGGGCGCAGTTCTTGCTAACCGTGCATATGCGGCAGGCGCAAGAAAGGCTCACATTATTGCTGAAGCAGGTAACGCTTATGACCTTGGTCTTCAGAAGGTATTTACCGATACATTCAAGGCTCTTGGCGGCGAGGTAACAGTTGACAACTACCAGCCCAACACATCTGACTTCTCCTCTTACATTGCAAACGCAAAGGAAGCAGATGTTATCTTTGCTCCCACATCTATTCAGTATGCGCAGCTTATTATCCAGACTGCCGCTACTCAGGGTGTTGAGATGCCTATTCTTGCTCCCGATACTTGGGACAGCAGTGTTATTCTTGCAGCTGCAACAGGCACAAATCTTCAGATAGAGGTTACAACCTTCTATCAGGAGGGCGGAAATGTTGATTTCGATAACGGCTTCAAGGCTTGGCTTAATGCTAACCCCCAGATGTATACCGACAACGGCGGTAACGATATAGTTGCGGCGGTTTCCGCAATGGGATATGACGCTTACTTCACCGCGCTTGAGGCTATTAAGGCGGCAGGCTCTGCTGACCGCAGAGCTATCAAGGCGGCGCTTCCCGCTGTTGAGTACACAGGCGTAACAGGCGCTATCAAGTTCAAGGCAAGCGGCGACGCTGACCGTGCGGTTGCTTTTATCAAGAAGGCTAACACCGAAACAGGCGCTTGGACCTTTGTAACAGAGCAGGGTCTTAACTAATTTGCCTGACAGAATTTAATATTATGCCACAACACCGATTTTCGGTGTTGTGGCGATATTGCGTTTATAAAGCGGTCTGCTTTTTGTGCCGATAAGGCTTTTATCGGCGTAAAAAACGGTCCGAAGGGTCGTTTTTGATTTGATGAAACAGAAAACCAAAAGAAAGGTTGGTCAAAATATGGATTATCTCTTGGCAGGAATATCGTCGGGCGGTCAATATGCGCTTATCGCTATTGGTTACACGATGGTTTACGGAATTTTGAGGCTTATAAATTTCGCCCACGGCGATGTGTTTATGGTGGCGGGACTTGTAATGATATATGCAACTACCGCAATGCCCCTTTATCTTTCTGTTCCTTTTGTTCTTGTGCTTACCGCGCTTATAGGCTTTGTTATTGAGCGCGTGGCGTACAAGCCCTTGAGAAGCGCGCCCCGTATGTCGTCAATGATATCGGCTATAGGTGTGTCATATCTGCTTCAGAATCTTGCTCTTTACATAACAGGAGGACTTGCAAAGGTTTATCCCGCAATTCCTTGGTTTGCTGAAGCTATTACCGTGTTTGGCGCGACCACAAAGAGAGTTACCGTTATAACCCCCATTATCACTATCGTTCTTGTTATAGCTCTTGTTGCGCTTACCAAGTACACAAAGATTGGTATGGGTATGCGCGCGGTATCAAAGGATTTTGAAACCAGCCAGCTTATGGGTATCAAGATAAACAGTGTTATCAGCGCAACCTTCGTTATAGGCTCGTTCCTTGCGGCGGTTGGCTCTGTGCTTTACTTCTCTAACTATGCGTCTGTAGTTCCCACATCGGGCGCGCTTCCCGGACTTCGCGCATTCGTTGCGGCAGTTGTTGGAGGAATAGGCTCTATCCCCGGTGCGGTTGTGGGCGGCTTTATTATCGGTATTTGTGAAAACCTTGTTAAGTCTACCGATTACGCTATATTCTCCGACGCGTTCACCTTCCTTATCCTCATCGTTATCCTTTGCGTAAAGCCTACAGGTATCTTCGGTGAGAAGAATATTGATAAGGTCTGATAGGAAAGGCAGGACAGATATGCAGACAGAAAAGAAAAAGATAAATAAAAACGCCCTTCTCAATATAGCGGCGTTCGTAGTTCTTTTTGCGGTATTGGCGATAATCGACGCTACCTCGGAGTCCTACGATATGATAGTTAAGGTCATTCAAAAGGTATGTGTTTACGCCATCGTTGCGGTTTCAATGAACCTGCTTAACGGCTTTACAGGACTTTTCTCGCTTGGTCAGGCAGGATTTATGCTCCTTGGTGCTTATACCTGCGCTATATTCATTATTCCCGTTGATGTAAGAGAAATGGTATATAGCTTTTCGGGTATACCGCTTATCAGTGCAGAGCTTCCCCTTATAGTTGCTATAATTCTTGGCGGCTTGGTGGCGGCGTTGTTCGCATTCCTTATCGGACTTCCCGTGCTTAAGCTTAAGAGCGACTATCTTGCTATCGCTACCCTTGGCTTTGCCGAGATAGTCAGAACGGTTTCCCAATGGGATAAGATTGGCAGATTGACTAACGGCTCCTTCCCCTTGAGCCGTCTTAAGACCTTTACCTCAACATTGAGGGAAGTACCTTTCCTTAACAAGTTTTCTTACATAATGCCGTATTTCCTTATTGCGGCAGTATGTATATTTGTTATCGTGCTTCTTATTCGTTCCACCTACGGACGCGCCTTCAAGGCAATAAGAGATGACGAGATAGCCGCAGAGGCAATGGGTATAAACCTTTCCAAGCACAAGATGATAAGCTTTGTTATAAGCTCCTTTTTTGCGGGCATCGGCGGTGCGCTTTTCGCAATATTTCAGGGCTCTGTTTCGGCTGCGCCCTTCACCTCGGCAATGACCTACGAGATACTTCTTATCGTGGTTATCGGCGGTATCGGCTCAATTACAGGCTCGGTACTTGGTTCGTTTTTGTTTATCGCTTCCTCGGAGTGGTGGCTCAGAGGTCTTGACAGCGGTACATTCCTTGGCATTAACGCGCCTACAGTTCTTCGTAACGGCTTCCGCCTTGTTGTGTTCTCGGTAATCATTATGATCTTCGTGCTTTTCTTCCGCAAGGGAATTATGGGTTCAAGAGAGTTTGATGTAATGGGAATTTGCAGAGCCTTGAAGAAGCTTGGCGCGAAAATTGCGGGACTCTTTGCAAAGAAAAAGGAAACGGAGGAAACAAAATGAAAAATATACTCCGTCTTGAAAATGTAACTATGCAGTTTGGTGGCGTAGTTGCGGTTAACAATCTTTCTATGGAGGTTAACGAGGGCGAAATAATTTCGCTTATCGGCCCTAACGGTGCGGGAAAAACCACAGCGTTTAACGCTATCACAGGTGTTTATGAGGCTACAAACGGACGAATTTCCTTTAACGGTCAGACACTTATTGAGAATTTCCCCAAGGGAAAAATGAAAAAGCTTTACGCAGGCGAAAATCAGGGCGTGTATACTAAATCTATAGTAAAAACACCCGATCAGATAACTAACCTTGGTGTTGCCCGTACATTCCAGAATATCAGACTTTTCAAGTCAATGACTGTGCTTGAAAATGTGCTTGTTGCAATGCATATGCGCAGAACAAGCAATCTGTTTTCGGCAACCTTTATGCTTAACAAAAAGGAAGAGGCGGCTTTCCGTCAGGAGGCTCTTGAGCTTCTTATCAAGGTGGGGCTTTATGACCTTCGCTATGAGCTTGCGACCTCGCTTCCTTACGGTAAGCAAAGACATCTTGAGATTGCGCGTGCTTTGGCAACAAATCCCACGCTTCTGCTTCTTGACGAGCCAGCGGCAGGTATGAACCCTCAGGAAACCGAGGAGCTTACCAAGTTCATTCACGAAATCAGAGATACATTTAAGCTTACAATCCTTCTTATCGAGCATCATATGAATCTTGTTATGGACATTTCCGACAGAATATATGTTATCGACTTCGGTAAGCTTATAGCAAGCGGCGTTCCTGCCGAGATTCAGTATAACCAGAAGGTTATAGATGCGTATTTGGGGGTAGCTGACGATGAGTAATATTCTTGAAATAAAAGACCTTGTTGTGTCCTATGGCGGCATCGAGGCGGTAAAGGGAATATCCTTTGATGTTTGTGAGGGCGAGATCGTTACCCTTATCGGCGCAAACGGCGCGGGTAAAAGCACCACCCTTAAGGCAATATCGGGTCTTGTTAAGCCCAAGAGCGCGTCTATTCTTTTTGAGGGCAACGAGATCTGCGGAAAGTCGCCTGATAATATAGTTAAGGCGGGTATCACCCTTGTTCCCGAGGGCAGACGGGTTTTCCCCAACCTTACCGTTAAGGAAAATCTTAAGATAGGCGCATATCTTCGCAAGGACAGCCTTGACGAGGATTTCCGTTATGTTTATGACCTTTTCCCCAGACTTAAGGAGCGTGAGTGGCAGCTTGCGGGTACGCTTTCGGGCGGAGAACAGCAGATGCTTGCCGTTGGCCGCGCACTTATGTCAAAGCCTAAATTTATAATGATGGACGAGCCGTCCCTTGGTCTTGCTCCCCTTGTTGTTAAGGGAATATTTGATATTATCAAGACAATAAACAAAGAGGGAATAACCGTGCTTCTTATTGAGCAGAATGCAAATATGGCGCTTCAGGTAGCCCATAGCGCGTATGTGCTTGAAACAGGTAATATTACTATGTCGGGCGCAGGCTCGGAGCTTCTTGCCGATAACAGAATAAGAGAGGCTTATCTGGGCAAAAGCAAGGTAAATTAAAAGCTATTCTCTATTGAAAGGACAATTATAAAATGAAAAGAGATTTGATCAGATCGCTCCACGAGAATATGAGCGATTATGCTGATAAGACCGTAACACTTGGCGGTTGGGTTCGCAGTGTTCGAACAAGCAAGGACTGCGGATTTATTGACCTTAATGACGGAAGCGCTCACAAGGGTGTGCAGGTGGTTTTTGAAAGACAGTTCGTTTCAAACTTCACCGAGGTCAGCAAGCTTAATGTTGGCGCGGCTATCGTTGTAAAGGGTAAGCTGGTGCTTACACCCGAGAACAAGCAGCCCTTTGAAATCAAGGCTGAAAGTGTTGAGGTGGAGGGTGCTTCCACACCCGACTATCCCCTTCAGAAAAAGGGACATAGTGTAGAGTTCCTTCGAGAGATCGCTTACCTTCGCCCCAGAACCAACCTTTTCTCGGCGGTTTTCAGAGTTCGCAGCGAGGTTGCGTTTGCTATTCACGAATTTTTCCATAAGCGCGGCTTTGTGTATGTTCATACACCGCTTATCACCGCTTCCGACTGCGAGGGCGCAGGTGAAATGTTCAGGGTAACAACTCTTGATATGACAAATCCCCCCAAGACCGAGGACGGAAAGATTGATTTCAGTCAGGATTTCTTCGGAAAAAGCACAAATCTTACTGTTTCGGGTCAGCTTGAGGGTGAAACCTACGCTATGGCGTTTGGTAACATTTATACCTTTGGTCCTACCTTCCGCGCAGAGAACTCCAACACCGCAAGACATGCGGCAGAGTTCTGGATGATAGAGCCCGAGATTGCGTTTGCTGACCTTAACGATAATATGCAGCTCGCTTGGGATATGATAAAGCATATCATCAACCACGTGCTTGAGAACTGCAAGCAGGAGCTTGCGTTCTTCAACAGCTTTGTAGATAAGACCTTGCTTGACAGACTTACAATGCTTGCCGCAAGCGATTACGAAAAGGTAACCTATACAGACGCGGTTAAGCTCCTTGAGGAGAGCGGACATAAGTTCCAGTATCCCGTATCCTGGGGCTGCGACCTTCAGACCGAGCACGAGAGATACCTTACAGAGGTTATCTACAAGAAGCCTGTGTTTGTTATCGACTACCCCAAGGAAATCAAGTCCTTTTATATGCGACTTAACGACGACGGTAAGACGGTTGCGGCAATGGACCTTCTTGTTCCCGGCGTTGGCGAGATCATTGGCGGAAGCCAGCGTGAGGAAAGACTTGACATTCTTCTTGAGCGTATGGAGGCGTGCGGACTCAAGGAGGAGGATTATTGGTGGTATGTAAATCTTCGCCGTTACGGCGGAACAAAGCACGCGGGCTACGGTCTTGGCTTTGAGCGTATCATTATGTACCTCACGGGTGTTTCGAATATCCGCGATGTAATTCCTTACCCCAGAACAGTAGGAAACGCAGAGTATTAATAAGAAAAGAGCTGCCATTGACAGCTCTTTTTTATAAAACAAAAAACGGCACTTATGTGCCGCTTTTTGTTACCCCACCGAGCCGTGTAGCTAAGGAAAAAGAAACCCTGCCGTGCAAGGCGGTGTCCTATCCTTTGCTTTACTGCTCCCAGCGTCCGCATAAGAAGCGGGACAAGTCAACCGGTTCAGATGCGGGAGGTCTGCAAACCACAAGGGAACGCGGACTCCTTTAATTCAAGTGTCGGTTCCAATATGCTTAACTATCACGAACTAAGCAGGAAATATTGTTTTTAATTTAAGCCTCTGCGTCGTAGTCTATCTCCTCGGAGAAAAGGTCGTCAAAGTAGTCTGCAACATCGTCAAACTCGTCATCGTCATCAATAGAAACAAGCATTTCCTCGCCGTCCTCGATGACAGACTTGAGAATTGTGTACTCGCAGAACTCGTTGTCCTGCTCCTCGTCTGCGGGAACGAACGCGTAATACTGTGTGCCCTTGAATTCAGCCTTTGCGATAAGCTCAAACTTAAGCTCGTTGCCGTCCTCGTCTGTCAAGGTGTAGTATTCGTCTGCGCCAAGCTCTTCATTCAGAATTTCGTTTTTATTTTCTGCCATTTTTGTTACCTCCGTTTGTTTATAATTACATTATTATTTTACAATATTATTACTCGCTTGTCAATGACTTTGCTGATTTTTTCAGTCAAAATCAAGGACCTCTGCCAGAAGGTAGTTGCTTATGTACATACCCTTGTCGCTGAACACAAGGCGCGAGCCGTCCTTTTTAATGTAGCCGTTCTTTTGGTAGTCTTCAAGTGATTTGGCTATTTGTGAAGCACTTTCGCCAAACTCCTTTTGGAGAGGGGCAAAATCGCAGCCCTCGTCAAGACGCATACCAAGCATAATCTTTTCGCACAGAATATCGTTTGGGGAAATAGTTTCACAAGCCTCAAGCCTGTTTCCCGCACAGTATTTTTCTATATCCGCGGTGTTTGAAAAGCGTTTATTTCCGATACAGGAATGAGCCGCCACTCCAAGCCCCAGATAATCCTTTCTCTGCCAATATTTCAGATTGTGCATAGAGCGCAGACCGCCTCTGGCAAAATTGCTTATTTCGTATCTCTCAAAGCCCTGTGCTTCAAGAGCCTGCTTGCAGGCAAGATACATATCGTACTCGGTATCCTCGTCGGGCAGGGCGAGAGTGTCCCTGTGCCTGTGGAAATATGTGCCTTCCTCTATTTTAAGCCCGTAGAGTGAGATATGCGTGGGCTCAAGGGCGCAGACCTTCGACACGGTGGTCAAAAGACTTTCCTTGCTTTGAGAGGGAAGGGCGAACATAATGTCGGCACTTATATTTGTAAAGCCCGCCGCTTTTGCGTCCTTTACGCATTTTTCAGCATCGGCGGACGAGTGAAGTCTGCCAAGCATCTTAAGCTCGCCGTCGTCCATAGATTGAACGCCAAGGCTTAATCGATTTATTCCCGCCCTTCGTATGGTGCTGAAATATTCAAGGTCGGCGGTTTTGGGGTTGCATTCTGCCGTTATCTCGGCGTTTTCTGCTATATTGAAGCACTGTCGTAGCTTTGAGAGAAGTCCGCAAAGCTGACTCGCCTCAAGCAGGGTGGGTGTGCCGCCGCCGAAATAAACTGTATTAACATTATATTCCTTGTATTTGTCCCGATATTCCTCTATTTCACAATATAAAGCAGAAAGATAGCGTTCTACCGTTTCCGCCTTTGGGTGAGGGAAGGAGCAGAAGTCGCAATATCTGCATTTGCTTTGGCAAAAGGGAATATGGATATAAAGCCCAAGGGTCTTCATATTATCGTCTGCGGCTGTTGCCGCCAACTATGAGCAAAAGGCGGAGAAGCTGCATAAGAGATACCGCCAGAGCCGCTACATAGGTCATAGCCGCGGCGGAAAGCACTCTTTTTGCGCCCCCAAGCTCGTCGCGCGAGAGAATTCCGCTTGACGAAATGGCGTCAAGCGCCCGTCTGCTGGCGTTGAACTCTGTAGGGAGAGTTACAAGCTGGAATACCGTGCTCATAGCAAAGCAGGCCACACCCAGATAGGCAAGGGCAATAAGTCCCGATGCCGAGAGCAAAAGACCGAGAAGTATAAGGGGAAGGGACAGCCTTGACGCAAAGTTGGTTACGGGAATAATAGCCGCCCTTATTTTTATGGGGGTGTAGCCAACCGCGTGTTGAACGGCGTGTCCCGCCTCGTGTGCCGCAACGCCTATTGCTGCGGTAGAGGGGGAATCGTGAACACTGTCAGAAAGATATATAGTATTATTTTTGGGGTTAAAATGGTCGGTAAGATTGCCTCTTACGCGCTCAATTTTTACCGAGTAAAGCCCGTTTGAGTCAAGCACTCTGCGTGCCGCTTCAGCACCTGTGATGCCTCTTTGGGAGCGAACCCTTGAGTATTGCTTGAAGGTGGAGTTAACTCTCACGCTTGCGATAAGCGAGAGAATTACTGCGGGCATAACCAAAACTATATACCAATAATCGTAAAACCAGAACATTATTTTTCTTCTCCTAATATAAGGTCGCAGATCGTACTTGTGGCGAGCCTGTTTATGGCTTCACCTTGAGCCTTGACCATTTTTTCGCATTTCCACGGGTTTGCGAGAAGATAAAGGGCGGCGGTTGCAAGCTCGTCGGGTGTTTCTCCAAACAAGGACATCTCTTTTTCCTTAAAGAACGCCACATTGCTTTCTTCCCAACCGGGGATAGGGGTGGTGTGTATTATGGGAATACCCTTAACCGCCGCTTCTGTTGAGGAAAGACCGCCCGGCTTTGTAAACAGAATGTCGCAGGCGTCCATATAAAGGCTGACCTCGCAGGTGTAATCAAGTACAAAAAGCCGTTTGTCGTCGGCAAAGGCACGGCGAAGCTCGTTTTTCATTTTTTCGTTGTTTCCGCCCATAATCACCACATAGGTGTTTTGGGGAATGCTTTTAAGAAGCTTGCCTATAAGCGCCATATTGTCGCCCATTCCCATACTTCCCGTCATAACCAAAAGTATCTTTCCGTCGCTTGGCAAGCCAAGAATTTTTCGCGCTTCGCTTTTTTCTGTTTTTTGCAGGAATTTTTCGGCTACAGGTATGCCTGTAGCTATTATTTTCCTTTGGTCTATGCCGTTTTTGACAAATTCCTCTGTAAGCTCCGCGTGGGGGATAAAATATTTATCAACATCGGTGTCCCGAAGGAATGGCGGATAAGCATAGTCTGTGGCGATAAAGAAGGTCTTTAATGAAACTGAATGCTTTTTCTTTATTCTTGTAAGCGCCTCTGACGGAAAAACGTGGGGCATAATTATAGTGTCATAGCCGTTTTCGGTTATGTACTTATAAAGCTCAGTTGCATAGGTAGCGTTAGCCATATAACAGGGCGAGGGCTTCAGGGGGCTTTCGTCAATCATTTCTGCCGCCTTAAGTCCTGCCGCGTATAGCCTTGGCGCGTGAAGGGCGCACTTGGCGTGTATTTTGCTGACTATTTCAGAGGCAAGCTCCGAGCCAAAGGCAAGGGTGTCAAGCATTTCGCATTCAACGCCTCTTTTCTTCAGCTCGCACATTACCGCGCTTCCCGCGGAGTTATGTCCCTGTCCTGTGTTACAAGAGAGAATAAGTGCTTTCATAAAATCACCGATTATTTTATATAATCAAATTCAAAATCGTAAATAGATACCGTGTCGCCGTCGTGGCAGCCCTGCGCTTCCAGCTTTTCAAATATGCCTGCGCGCATAAGGGTATTCTGGAAGTAGTTGAGAGATTCATAATCGCTGAAGTTTATGCGACCCATAATGTTGTAGATCCAATCGCCCTCAACGATAAACTTGCCGTCCTCGCGGCGAATGGTGATGTCGTCAGCCTCGGGAGCAGTGATCTCCTCCTCGGCTATTTCGCTTTCGTAAACTGTGATGGGAGGCAGCAGGCGGAGTCTTTCGCTCACTTCGTATATAAGCTTTTTAAGTCCCTCGCCTGTCATAGCCGAAACATAGAAAAGCTCCCAACCGTTTTCGTCCACAAACGCTTCAAATTTTTCAAGGTCAACAAGCTCAGGGTCGTGCATATCGAACTTGTTAGCCACGATTATCTGGGGGCGTGAAGCAAGCTCTGGGCTGTACCTTTCAAGCTCGGTGTTTATGTTCTTGATGTCCTCAATAGGATCTCTGTATTCGGTAGCCGCAATGTCTACAATATGGAGAAGCAGACGGCATCTGTCAACATGGCGGAGAAAGGCGTGTCCAAGACCTGCGCCGTCAGCCGCGCCCTCTATAAGACCGGGAATGTCGGCGGCAACAAATCCGCTTTCGTCGCCTGTTGATACCACGCCGAGATTGGGCGAAAGGGTAGTGAAGTGGTAGTCGGCAATTTTGGGGCGAGCCGAGCTGATTTTTGAGAGAATTGAGGATTTGCCAACGCTGGGGTATCCGATAAGACCAACATCGGCAATCATCTTAAGCTCAAGAATAACCTCTTTTTCTTCGCCCTTTGTGCCGTTCTTTGCGAACATAGGTGTCTGTCTTGTGGGTGTGGCAAAATGACGGTTGCCAAATCCGCCCCGTCCGCCTCGGCAGCATACGAAATCCGCGCCGTCGTTCTGCGACATATCGTGGATTATCTTTCCGCTTTCAACCTCCTTGATAAGAATTCCGGGGGGAACAAGAATTACGGTGTCGGGTGCAGTTACGCCGTGGCGCTTTGCGCCCTCACCGTTGCCGCCGTTTTCGGCAATGAATTTTCTTTTGTATCTGAACGCGAGAAGGGTGTTTGAGCCCTCGTCAACACGGAAAACGATATTTCCGCCGTGTCCGCCGTCGCCGCCGTCAGGACCGCCGTGGGACACATATTTTTCGCGTCTGAAGGAAACCGCGCCGTTACCGCCGTTTCCCGCTCTTACATATATTTTTATATTATCAACAAACATATGGATTTATTCCTTTCTGCGTATTAAATTGTGCCTTTATACGCTTTCGTCGCCCTTCATTCGGATAATGATGCGAATAGGAGTGCCCGAGAATCCGAAGGTGTCGCGCAGACAGTTCTCGATGTATCTCTGATAAGAGAAGTGGAAAAGCTCCGCGTTGTTGCAGAAGATAACAAAGGTGGGGGGAGCAACCGAGATCTGTGTCATATAATAGATCTTTAGGCGGCGACCCTTGTCTGTGGGGGGCTGAACCCGCATTGTAGCCTCTGCGAGAACCTCGTTGAGCATACCTGTGGAAACGCGCATAGTTGACTGATTGTAAACATACTTGATGCGCTCAAACAGGGTTTCCACGCGTTGACCTGTCTTTGCCGAAACATAAACTATAGGCGCGTAGGGCATATATGCAAGCTCTGTGCGAATACGCTCGTTAAAGCTGTTTACGGTAGAGTTGTCCTTTTCTATAGAATCCCACTTGTTGACAACTATAATTGTGGGCTTGCCCGCCTCGTGAGCGATGCCCGCAATCTTTGTGTCCTGATCGGTGATGCCTGTGCCCGCGTCGATCATAAGAAGGCAGACATCGGCGCGCTCAACCGCCATATTTGCGCGGAGAACGCTGTATTTTTCGATTTTATCGTCGATCTTGGACTGACGGCGAATACCTGCGGTGTCAATAAAGGTGAATTTTCCGTGCTGGTTTTCAAAGGGGGTGTCAACCGCGTCCCGTGTTGTGCCCGCAATATTTGAAACGATAAGACGCTCGTCGCCCAGAATTCTGTTTATTATAGAGGATTTACCCGCATTGGGCTTGCCTATAACGGCAACCTTTATAGAGTCGTCGTCCTCGTTGTCAATGTCGGTGTCGGGAAGGTGAGCGATAACCGAGTCAAGAAGATCTCCGCTTCCGCTTCCGTGAACCGAGGAAACGGCAATAGGCTCGTCCTCAAAGCCAAGCTCGTAGAATTCATAAAATTCAAAGGGAACCTGTCCTACTCTGTCGCATTTGTTGATACAGGGAATAATAGGCTTTCCGCTCTTTTTGAGCATAGTAGCGATATCTCTGTCATCAGCGGTAAGACCAGTTTTTACATCGCACATAAAGATGATAACATCGGCGGTGTCGATGGCAAGCTGCGCCTGAAATCGCATTTGCTTAAGTATTATGTCGTCGGTTTTAGGCTCAATTCCGCCTGTGTCTATAACAACAAGCTTTCTGCCCGACCATTCACATTCACCGTATATTCTGTCGCGGGTTACACCGGGGGTGTCCTCAACTATGGAACGGCGTTCGCCTATAAGTTTATTAAAAAGTGTGCTTTTACCTACATTGGGTCTGCCAACTATGGCAATTATCGGTTTTGACATATGTGTTTCTCCTTTCACTAAAAGAGTTATATAATTTCCTGTCCTAAAATAGAAGCCAGCAGCTCTGCACCGTCGCTTTTGTTAAAGGTTATCTTTATGCCCCCAAGCTTTTCTGAAAGCTCACTTGGGGTCATACCGCAAAGAAAGAGGTCGCCCTCGGCTCTGAGTGTGTTTGCCGAAAGCAAAAGCTCGTCGCCAAGCCGGCAGGTGCTGAGCTGGTCTGCAAGGTCAACGCCTGTGAGAAGTCCCGAAACCGTGATGTTCTCTCCAAAAAAGTGGTTTATAATTTTGTATACATTAACCTTCAGACCGTCAACTCTGCTTTCGGCAAGCAAAGCCAGCTTTTTGATATGCTCGTATGATGCTACGCCTGTAGCTATTGATACGCATCTTGGAGAATCGAGGGTCTTTTTTTCAAGCATATCAAGATAAAAATCAAGCTCTGCGGAAAATTCTTCTTCAAGAGAGCGAAGCATTCCAACGCCGTTTTCTATCTGGGCGTAATCCTCATAATAATCCTCGTTTGGGATAGGAAGTCCGCTTTTTATATAAAATTCGTCGGCGCAGTAGAAAAGCCGTGTGCCGTGGCTCTTTTTGCAAAGATCGCCAAAGGAGTTGACCTGCGCTATGACCTCGGCGCATTCGTCGGGTTCAAATGCCTCAAGAGGGTAAAGCCCGTCCCTGAATTTTGTAAGACCCGCGGGTACTACCGAGCAGCTTGACAGGGCAGGGAAAAGCTTTTCAAGGTCGTGCATTGAACGGTCAAGCTCGGCTTTGTCATTGATGCCCTTGCAGAGAACTATCTGGGCGCAGATTTTTATGCCTGCTTCTTTGAAACGGTCAAGGTAGGAAAGGACCTTGCCCGCGTTTTTGTTTTTCATCATACTGACGCGAAGCTCGGGATTTGTGGTGTGAACCGAGATGTTGATTGGAGAAATGTGCATTTTAATAATGCGGTCAACATCCTTGTCTGTGAGATTGGTCAGAGTGATATAATTCCCGTGGAGAAAAGATAGGCGCTGGTCATCGTCCTTGAAGTAGAGAGTTTCGCGCATACCGTCGGGTAGCTGGTCTATAAAGCAGAAGATACATTTGTTGCGGCAAGAGTGCTTCTTGTCCATAAGGGGAGTTTCAAATTCAAGACCGATGTCATCGTACTCGCCCTTTTTTATTTGGCGGGAGAAGGTCTTGCTATCTCTTGAAAGCTCAAGTGTCAGGTGGGTGTCGGCAAGATAGAAACGGTAGTCCAGAACATCGTTTATCTCGTTTCCGTTAATCGACAGTAAGATATCGCCGTCGCATATTCCCACTTTATCAGCGCGTGAGCCCGCGTTTACCGAGCAGATTTTTACCATTTGAAAGCCCCTTTCACAAAAATCGTCTGCTATCTGCCGTTTTTACAACGGCAGATAGACATAGCTACATATATAATATCACAATCTTGTGAAATTTTCAATGGGTAAAAGGAAATATTTTGTAATTGTTTGGCTTTACTGCCTGATATTATTTCTTTTTCTTCACTTCGTTGACCTTGTTTTCGGGCTGTGGATTGCTTTTGTCCCCTGCGTTTTTTGCCCAATAGGGAGAGGTGTTGCCCTCGGGAATACCCATTTGATTGTCTATTTCGGGGTTTGACAGGTCGCTTGGTCTGTCTCCGTTGGAGTTGGCAAAGCCGCCAAAATTATCGTGGGGATAGCCAAGACAGCCGTGGGAATGAAGAAGGTGGGTGTCGCATTCCTCGGCATCGCTATGACAGTCAAAGCCGTTGCGCGCTCTCTCGTGGTCGTCCTTTTCGTCGCAGGTGCAGAAGTTTTCGTAGCTGTTGTCGGTGCAGTCGCAGACAGAGCTTTTAATTGCTTCCTTTATGCACTTGCATTTCTTTTTTGCCTTTTTTGATATGCAGATAGCCGCTGTCATAGCCGCGCCAAAAGCCGCGCCAAGCATAAAAGCACCGCATTTTGAGCTTTTTTTCTTTGTGCAGTTTATAATTTTTTTGTCGTTTTTTGTGCAGAACATAATATAAGCCTTTCTTTGTTTTTTATTTTAGTATGCCCCAAAACCCTGCGGCGTTTCAGGGAATTTTTAATAAACTGTTGCATTTTGATTAACAATGTGGTACAATGTATAGGATAATCGTATAATTTTGTCAAAAAGGAGAGCTTTATGGAAAACGAGCAGATATATACCGAGATCCCATACGGTAAGGGCGTTAAGCATTATAACACCCAAAAGCCGCCTATGAGGCAGTATATAAGATTTTGGACAACGCTTATATTTATTCTCAGTAAAATTCTTACTATCGGACAGAAGTATAAAATTGAAAAAATAAATATGGAAGGGCTGAAGCCGCCTTACATAATGCTTAATAACCATATGCATTTTGTTGACTTCTACCTTAACTCAATAGCGACATATCCCCACAATGTTTACAATATTGCAAATGTTGACGGTTATTACCGCCGTCCCTTCCTTATGGAGCTTATCGGTTGTATGTGCAAGCGCAAATTCACTACCGATGCAAGCCTTGTAACCTCTATTGAAAGGGTACTTTTCAAGTACAAGGGCATTATGTCTATGTATCCCGAGGCGCGCTATACTCCTGTCGGAACAACGGCTATACTTCCCGCGTCAATGGGTCAGCTTGTAAAAAAGATGAATGTGCCTGTGGTGGTTTTCCTTCATCACGGAAACTATCTTCATACCCCATTCTGGAATTACCGTAAAAAGAGAAAAGTTCCGCTTTACACCACAATGGAGTGCGTGCTTAAGCCCGAGGACATTGAAAAAATGTCGGCTTCCGAAATACAGGAAGTGCTTACAAAGGCTATGCAGTACAACGAGTACAGGTGGCAGAAGGAGCAGGGAATACGCATCACCGAGCCCTTCCGCGCAGAGGGACTTCACAAGATACTTTATCAATGCCCACATTGTATGGCTGAAAGCCGTATGGAGAGTGAGGGCGCGGAGCTTCGTTGCAGGGCTTGTGGAAAGGCTTGGGAAATGGACGAGCTTGGCGAGCTTCACGCAAAGGAAGGGGAAACCGAATTTTCGCACATTCCCGATTGGTTTGAGTGGGAGCGTTCCAATGTACGCAGCGAGATAGACGAGGGCAGATACCATTTCGAGGATGAGGTGGATATATACTCGTTGCCTTCTTGTATGCGCTTCAGGCATATTGGCAAGGGAAAGCTTACCCACGACTACAAGGGCTTTACCCTTGAGGGCGAATATAACGGCAAAAAATATAGAGTTCACCGTTCTGTAGCGGGAATGTACGGACTTCATATCGAGTACGATTATTGCTATGTCCGTCCCGATGATTGTATAGATATTTCCACCGCAAATGACTCTATATATTGCTATCCCACTAAAAACGATGTAGTAACAAAGCTATCCTTTGCTACCGAGGAGCTGTA
This sequence comes from Eubacteriales bacterium, assembly GCA_045644865.1. Taxonomy (GTDB): domain Bacteria; phylum Bacillota; class Clostridia; order Oscillospirales; family CAG-272; genus RGIG8775. The sequence goes on from JAZRHS010000065.1 coordinate 16,282, forward strand.
TAAGCACAAAATGGAAGAGCGCGCCCGTCGCCGAGCCGACCGCGCAAGAGAAAAGGCTGAGCAAGCGTCAGGAAACGCTTGATAAAAGGAGCTGTCTTACAGACAGCTCCTACTTTTACTTTCTCGCCAGATATTTTCTCATATCAATGGCGCAGGCAACGAGAATTATAAGTCCCTTTATAACATATTGCATATTTGAGTCAATGCCAAGGAAGGTAAGCCCTACAAAGATTATTCTTAAAAGAAGAACGCCCATAATAACGCCCCGTATTTTTCCTATTCCGCCTACAAAGGAAACACCGCCGATAACACAGGCGGCAATAGCGTCAAGCTCGTAGTTAAGTCCTGTGGCCGCGCTGTTTGAGCCTATTCTTGCCGCCTCAATAAATCCTGTAATGGCGTACATAACACCCGCTAAAACAAAAACAAGGATTATTGTTTTGTTTACATTAACACCCGAAACATTTGCTGCCTCGGGATTAGAGCCAACAGCAAACATATTTTTGCCAAAGACGGTCTTGTTCCATACAAACCACATAATGGCGATTATTATTAGAGAATAAAAAACATAGTTGGGTATGGCAACTCCGCCTATTTTCAGAAAGCTTCCGCTGATAAAATTGGTGTATCTTGGGTCAAGTCCCGAAATCGACTGACCGTTATTAGTGCCCTGCATAAGATACATAAGAAGCAGACCGTAGGTTATAAGCTGGGTGGCAAGGGTAACTATAAAGGGGTGAAGCTTGAATTTTGCCGTGCAAAATCCGTTTACAAATCCAACCGCCGCGCCTATGGCAATAACCGCCAGAAAAACCACAAGCAGGGGAATCTCGGGCAGAGAGGGAAACATTTTACCCCCATATCCCGACGCCTGCAAAAGCGAGGCGGCAACACAGGCGGTTACGCCTACAATCCGTCCTGCCGAAAGGTCTGTTCCCATAAGAATAATACAGCCCGCTATACCAAGCGCAATGGGAAGACTTGCCGCCGAAAGCGAAATAATATTTATAACCGAGGAAAGCGACAGAAAACGGGGGTCATATACAGTTATTCCGATTATAGCGATGAAAAGCAGAATATACAAGAGGTGATTTATAATATATTCACGAATTCTTCGCGATTTTTCCTCATAGTCCAACGACATAAAGTCGTCAAGCCTCTTTTTTAGGTTGATATTTCGTATCATATTGTTCTCCCTTATAGGAATTTGGTTGCCAAAGTCATTATTTGCTCCTGAGTGGCGTCGGAGGCGTTCAGCTCTCCCGCAATTCTGCCGTTTGACATAACTATAATCCTGTCGCAAATGCCAAGCAGCTCGGGCATCTCGCTTGACACCATAAGGATAGACCGCCCCTCTGTGGCAAGCTCTATAATAAGCTTGTAAATCTCGTATTTAGCGCCCACATCAATACCTCTTGTAGGCTCGTCAAGAAGCAGAAATTCGGGCTTGGTCAACAGCCAACGGGCAAGAATAACCTTTTGCTGATTTCCACCCGAAAGGGTTTGTATCTTCGTGCCTCGGGTGGGGGTCTTTATTCGCATAGTTGCGATACCCCAATCGGTGTCGCGGCGCATTTTTCTGGAGCTTAACGCAAGCTTGAATAACAGATAGTTCTTTATGCCCGATATTACCGTGTTGTCGGTGATGTCGAGGATAGAGAATATTCCTGTGGCGCGTCTTTCCTCGGTTATAAGGGCGAATTTGTTTTTTATTGCCTCTCTTGGCGAGCCGTTGCTTACGGGCTTCCCGTTGACCTTTATTTTGCCCCTGCTTTTTGTCAAAAGACCGAAAAGCGTTTCAAGCAGCTCGGTGCGCCCCGAGCCGTCAAGCCCCGCAACACCGAGAATTTCGCCTTTTCTTAAGGAAAAGGTTATGTCCTTTGCCTTTGCGTATTTCGCGCTTAGGCCCTCAACCTCAAGAACCACCTTTCCCGGTGAATTTGACTTTTTGGGGAAGCGGTTGTCAAGCTCTCTGCCTACCATAAGGCTTATTATTTTGTCAATGGTAAGCTCCTCGCGGGGCTTGGTGGCAATATGTCTGCCGTCCCGCATAACAGTAACCTCGTCGCATATCTGCAAAATCTCCTCCATTTTGTGGGAGATGTATATTATTCCGCAGCCGCGGTCGCGGAGCTTGCGTATTATTTTGAAAAGCTGCTTTACCTCGCGGTCATTTAATGACGAGGTGGGCTCGTCAAGGACAATGACCTTTGCATTGTAGGACACAGCCTTGGCAATCTCCGCCATTTGTCTTTGGGACACCGACATATCGCCTATTATAGCCTCGGGGTCAACAGGCATTTCAAGCTCTGAAAAGAGCTGACGGGTCTTTTCGTTTATCTCCTTTTGAGCCACCACAAAGCCAAGACGGGTGGGGTATCTGCCAAGCCAGATGTTGTCGCCAACGCTTCGCTTAAGTGCCTGATTAAGCTCCTGATGCACCATAGCAACTCCAAGCTCAAGGGCTTCCTTGGGGCTTTTGGGGTTGATTTTTTTGCCGTCAAGAAGAATTTCTCCCCCATCTCTGGAGTATATCCCGAAAAGACATTTCATCATAGTCGATTTTCCTGCCCCGTTTTCACCCATAAGAGCGTGAACGCTTCCGTGGCGCACTTTAAGACTGACATTGTCAAGCGCCTTCACGCCGGGAAAGCTTTTTTGTATATTCACCATTTCCAGCAAATATTTTTCTTCCATTTAAATAGCTCCTTTATGTTGGCAAGGCAACGCCTTGCGCTTATTCGCCTAAATATACCGAATAGGGGATTCTCAACTTTGCCGAGTCGGAGTCAATGGTGTATGCCTCCTCAAGCCCCTCAAGCATAGGCTTGCCCGCCAAGGCGTTTTCAGTTACCTTCAGAATAGCCTCAGCCATTGCCGCGCCGTCCTGGTTTATTGTTCCCGCCATTTTTCCCGCTTTTATCAGCTCACGAGCCGCGGGAGTGGCGTCAACACCGAAAACGGGAATAGTTACCGCCCCCTGCTCGCCTGTGTTGTAGCCCGCCGCCGAAAGCGCGGATATAGCACCTTCAGCCATTCCGTCGTTGTTGCATATGATAAGCTCTACCATATTTCCGCCCGAAGTGCTGTGAGAGGAGAGAATAGTGTTCATATAATCGTTTGCCGCCTGTGCCGACCATTTTCCCTCGCGGTCAAGAAGGTATTTGTCGGAGTTCTGGGCATCGTAAAACACAAGGGCGGGCAGTCCTGCCGCCGCAAGCTTTGCGTTGGCGTTCTTTACCGAATATTCTGTTCGGTATATTGCCTCGTTGTTGCCCTTTTCGCCCATAAACATAACATAGGATATTTTTCCGTCGCCGTTAAGGTCGGTCTTGTCAAAATTCTCTACAAGGTAGTCGCCTATCATATCGCCCTGAAGATAGCCTGCCTCGGCGGCGTCTGTGCCAATAAACACGCATTTGTCATAACTGTTTATTATCTGGCTCGACACCTCTCGGTTGAAGAAAATAAGAGGTATGCCCGCGTTTTTGGCTAACGAAACTATACCGCTTGCGGCATCGTCAGAGCCTGTGGTTACAATATTCACCGCAAGACAGCGAGCGCCCTTTGTAACGGCGGTTTGAACCTGCTCGGTCTGTGTTGTCTGACTGTTGTTGCTGTCGTGATCCTGAAATGTTATTCCCATTTTTTTAAGCGAGTTGTCAAGGGCGGAGCGCACTGTTGAAATATAGGTGTCGCTGTAGGTGTAGTAGAAGGTGTGAAGATCGGCTGATTTTGTCCTTGCGCAACCCGAAAGGGGCAGAGTAATGAGAAGAATTGCCAAGGAAAGTGAGATTATTTTTTTCATAACTTACTCCTGTGAAAATGTTTTCTTTTAATAATTTTGCCACAAAAAAACGGTTGTATTCTGAAATGTTGCTCCTAAATTAAAAAATCTGTTGCAATTTTTTTGTCTGTATGATAAAATTATAAAAAGGACAAAAGGAGATGATAGAGGTGGCAAGAAGGAAAAAGAAAGCGCCGTCGTTGCTTCTTTCGGTGGTGGTTATAATAATGTTCGTGCTGTATTCGCAGCTTGGCGGCGGATTCGGCGATAGCACCCGTGAGATACAGGTGGTCGACGGTACTATCGAGCTTCATATTATCGATGTGGGGCAGGCAGATGCCATTCTCATAAAAACGGAAAAGGGAAATATTCTTGTTGACGCAGGCGACCTTGATACGGTAGATTATCTTGATAAATATCTGAAGGGTGAGGGAATAAACGAAATAGAGTATGCTGTTTTCACGCACCCCCACGCCGATCATATCGGTGCTGCCGATATAGTGCTTCAGAATTTTGATGTTAATAATCTGATTATGCCTGTTGTTGATGAGGGGGATATTCCCACCTCGGCGGTATACATGAGAATGATTGCCGCTATGGAGGCAGACGAGAGTATAAATGTTATAGCGGCGGAGTCGGGCGCTGAATATTCGCTTGGTGAGGTGAAGCTTAAAATACTTGCTCCCAACGCCGATGATTATACAAAGCTTAATGATTACAGCGTGGTGGTAAGGGTCGATTTCGGCTCTACCTCGTTTATGCTTATGGGCGATGCGGAAGAAAAATCCGAGGGCGAGATTTTGGCGAAATATCCTGTAAGCGAGCTTGACTGTGATTTTTATAAGGCGGCTCACCACGGCGGCAAGGAGTCAAACACAGCAGAGCTTTTGGCGGCGGTGTCCCCCGACATAATAGTGATTTCGGTGGGAGAGGGCAATTCCTACGGACATCCCCACGCGCAGGCTATGGGTCGCTTTGGCGATACAGGGGCTGATATATACCGCACCGATTTACTGGGCGATTTGGTGTTTGTCAGCGACGGAACTACAATAACAAAGGTGGAGTGATATGAGAGTGCTTATAACAGGCGGCTCCCGCGGAATAGGCGCGGAGTGCGTAAGAAAATTTGCAAAAGAGGGAAATGTTGTTTCCTTCATATATAATAAAAGTGATGACGCGGCGGGTGAGCTGTCAAGAGAAACAGGAGCAACGGCTATAAAAGCCGATGTTGCCGATAAGACCTCGCTTAAGCTTGCCGTTGGGGCGGCGGCGGTGAAAATGGGCGGCATCGATGTGCTTGTGAATAATGCGGGCGTTTCGCTTATCAAGCTTTTTACCGATGTGGAGGACGATGAGCTTGAGAATCTTTTTGCGGTAAATCTTATAGGGGCAACCGTGGCGTGCCGTGAGGCGGCAAGGGTTATGGTGTCGCAAAAGTTCGGCAGAATTATCAACATTGGCTCAGTGTGGGGCAGAACAGGTGCGTCCTGTGAAGTGGTCTATTCGGCATCAAAGGCGGGGCTTGAGGGACTTACCAAGGCGCTTGCCAAGGAACTTGGACCTTCGGGAATTACTGTAAACTGTATTGAGCCGGGGGTTATAGATACTGAAATGAATTCCGAGCTTGGCGCTGAAGCTATGGCAGAGCTTTGTGATGAAACACCTCTTTGCCGTATAGGAACAACGACAGATGTGGCTGAAGCCGTGCTTTGGCTGGCGTCGGAAAAGGCAGGTTTTATAACGGGTCAGATAATAGGTGTAGACGGCGGTTTTGGACTCTGAAATTTTTTTGAAAAAATTCAAAAAAGCTATTGACAAACAAAAATGATTGTGATATAATATGCAGGTCGCCCGAAAAAAGGCGGCCTGTTTATATTTCACAACCTCAAAAAATG
>JAZRHS010000066.1:0-4853 GCA_045644865.1 Eubacteriales bacterium
CCTCCGACTTTCCGATCTCGTCCTGTCTGCGGTATCTCTTACCTATAGAGCCTGACTCGTCAAAGTCAACCATAAAGTACTTTGCAAGCTCATCGTAGATTTCGCCTGCCTTCTCGGAAAGCTTCTTGGAAAGAGGAAGCACAGCCGCTTTAATGGGCGCAAGCGCGGGGTGAAGTCTGAGAACAACGCGCATATCGTTCTTTTCGGCATCAACGATCTCTTCATCATAAGCGTCGCAAAGGAATGCAAGCGCTACGCGGTCAGCGCCAAGCGAAGGCTCAACAACATAGGGAACATACTTTTCGTTGGTTTCTGCATCGAAGAACTCCATAGCCTCGCCGCTTGTGTTCTGGTGCTGCTTAAGGTCATAGTCAGTTCTGTCAGCGATACCCCAAAGCTCGCCCCAACCGAAGGGGAAAAGGAACTCTATATCTGTTGTTCCCTTTGAGTAGAAGCAAAGCTCCTCGGGAGAGTGGTCGCGAAGACGAAGATTTTCTTTTCTCATTCCAAGGTTGTAGAGCCAATTTTCACAATATGCTCTCCAATACTGGAACCACTCAAGGTCTGTACCGGGCTTGCAGAAGAACTCAAGCTCCATTTGCTCAAACTCACGGGTTCTGAAAACAAAGTTACCGGGGGTAATCTCGTTTCTGAAGGACTTTCCGATCTGCGCAACACCAAAGGGCATTTTTCTTCTTGTTGTTCTTGCAACATTCTTAAAGTTTACAAAGATACCCTGTGCGGTTTCGGGACGAAGGTAAACTGTATTTGCAGACGCCTCGGTAACACCGATAAATGTCTTAAACATAAGGTTGAACTTGCGGATATCAGTAAAATCGCCGCTTCCGCAATCGGGGCAAACTATATGGTTTTCCTTGATATATGCGCTCATTTCGGCATCTGTCCAGCCTGCAGGATTTACATCAAGCTTGTTTTCAAATGCATACTCCTCAATAAGCTTGTCTGCTCTGTGGCGGCTGCGGCAAACCTTACAGTCCATAAGGGGGTCAGAGAATCCGCCAAGGTGTCCCGAAGCAACCCAGGTCTGGGGATTCATAATAATTGCGCTGTCAAGACCGACATTGTACTTGTTTTCCTGAACGAATTTCTTCCACCAAGCCTTTTTTACATTGTTCTTGAACTCAACGCCAAGAGGTCCGTAGTCCCACGAGTTGGAAAGACCGCCGTAGATTTCGGAGCCGGGATAGATAAAACCGCGGTTTTTGCACAAGGCAACGATTTTGTCCATTGTTTTTTCTGAATTGTTCATTTTTGTTCTCCTGAAGTTTTATATGATTTTTATTTTTAACGAATAATGTTTTTGAACCTCTCAACCGTTTCATCAACATTTATAATGTTAATGTGCTGGTGAGTGTTTTCTGTTATTTGTTCCGTGGTTACAATAAAAATATCCTTGAACTGAATTGACGATAGCTCGGTTGTTGTTTCAAACACCTCATCAAAAAGCTTTTCATTCTTGGAAAAGTATTTTCTTGTTTGTTCCTTGAATTCCGCGAAGTTGATGGCGTTTTGAGTATCTATAATATCATCGGTTGCTACCTCAATGCTACTTATGCTCTTGAAAAGCTCTGAAAGTGCAAGTTTTCCGTTTTGATTATACACGCTTTCAACATAAGAAAGCGAGTTACGGTAATTCATAAGATAGTCGCCGTATACAGGGGTAAGCAACAGTTCCCTGTTTTCTTGGTCAAATGCGGCAAGGACAGCCATTTTTAGTCCTTCGCCGTTTGATTGCGGAACAACAAATATCACTGCTTTATGTATTTCACACATTTGCTTATCACCTTGCTGAGGCGATTTGGATAACGCAACATCTATATCGGATTTGAATATTCCGACACATATAACAAGCATCAAAAGCGAGAAAACAATCAAGCCTATTGCAAAGGAGAGAAGTATATCTTTAATAGAAATATTCATTTTTACCCCTCTCCTTTGTTTTAATTAGCTATAATAATAAAGTATACCACAAAATTGAAATAATTTCAATACCTTATTTGCCCGCAACGCTGATATTTTTTACAAAAGCAGCAGGCGCGGCGTATCCTCTGAATATTCCGCTGTGCTTTACCTCAATCTCATCGGAAATTGCCTCGATATTTTTAAGAAAATCAAAGAAATTACCCGCAATAGTAAATGACTTAACAAATTTACCAAGCCTTCCGTTTTCGATAAGATAACCTGCGCTTTCAATAGAGAAGTCGCCCGTAACTCCGTTTGATGCCGAAAAGCTTGTAAGCTCGGTAATATAAATGCCGTTCCCTGCCATTTCAAACAGCTCTTCAAGCTTTTTATCGCCCTTGTTCACATAAAGGAAATAGGGCGAAATAGCCACAGGTGTGGAATAGCTTCTAGTTGCATTTCCCGTTGGCTGTACGCCAAAATGCTTTGCCATGGCAAGGTCATACAGATAGGTTTTGAGAACACCGTTTTCTATTACATTTTTGGTGTAGGTCGCGACACCCTCTCCGTCAAAATGGTTTTTACCGCAAAGCTCGTCTGAAAAGGGATCGTCGGTTATTGTGATTATATCGGCGGCAACCCTATCACCTATTTTACCCGAAAGCTTGGAAAGCCCGAGCTTTACGGATTTAGCCGAAAAGCAACCGACAAACTCACTAAGGAAGGAGGCGAAACGCTTTCCGCTAAGAACAATATTATATTTTCCACTGGGAACGCTATCTGCTCCAAGCTTTGCTTCAGCCTTATTGACTGCCTTTTTAACGACAGCATCTATATCGCCGAAGTCTTTAGCCATTTTAGATTCACCGCTGTCCTCGGTTTCCTCACCGTCAGAAACAACCGGATAAGAGCAATAGCTCACAAAGCTTGCGGACTTATAAAGATCAAGTCCGTAAGAATTGAAAAAGTGAACCTCTGTTCTACCTGCTCCGCATCCGCTTTGCGTTCCGTCTATAACCTTTTCACTTTGAGCATAGGTCTTTTTTTGTATCTCGAGAGTAATGTCTTTGAGATCACCCGAGGAAGGAAACTCAATTTCCTTTGATTCAATAGCTTCGTAGTGAACGGAGCCTTTGTGAATAATAGCTTCGTCGTCGCTTTCTATATACTTGGCGTTTTCCGTCGCCTTGAAAACAAGCTCTTTAAGCTCGCTTTCGGTTATGCGCTCGCAAGACGCCTGTCCAAACTTACCATCAACAATACATCTGAAGCCAAGACCAATTGAATCGCTGCTTGAAAACCCGCTTATTTCGTCCTTAAGCGCCTCTGCCGAAATATCCGACGATACAGAATAATAAGCGTCATATTCCTGTATTCCCGCAAGCGCGGCGGCGTCGGAAAGAATTTGTTTTATTTCTGTAAATTCCATATTCTCCCCCTTATCTTCCGCCAACGGTGATTTCGGAAACTCTTATGAGCGGTTGGCCTACATCGGTAGGAACATTACCGCTTATTGAGCCACATACGCCTTGTCCACGCTCAAGGTTCTGTCCGACCATATCGATCATATTCAAAATTTCCGCCCCGTTACCGATAAGCGAAGCGCCTCGTACAGGCTCGCATATTTCACCGTTTCTTACGATATAGCCCTCGCTGACCGCAAAGTTGAAATCGTTTGTAAGAGGGTTAACCGAACCGCCGCCCATTTTCTTAGCATATAAGCCATATTCAATAGACTTGATAATGTCCTCGTTTTTATCGGGTCCGTTGTCAATATAGGTGTTTGTCATTCTTGAGGTCGGCTCGTAGATATAGCTTTCTCTACGCCCGTTACCTGTAGACGGCATACCCATTCTCCTTGAGCCTAAGCGGTCTATCATATAATTTTTGAGAATACCGTTTTCGATAAGAATGTTTTTCTGTGTGGGATGCCCCTCGTCATCAATATTGACAGAGCCCCAAGCACCCGAAATAGTTCCGTCATCGATAGCGGTTATTTTTTCGTTGGCAATCTTTTGTCCAAGCTTTCCGCACATTTTTGAGTTTCCAATGCCAACACAGGTGGCTTCAAGAGAATGTACGCAAGCCTCGTGGAAAATAACACCGCCAAAACCGTTTTCGATAGCCACCGTCATTCTGCCCGCGGGACAGTAATCGGCACGAAGATTTACAAGGGCGTGTCTTGCGGCCTCTCTGCCGATATCCTCTGGCTTGAACTTCTCAAACATCTCAAGACCCATTCCGCTTCCGGGGCCGCACATTCCCGATTGCTTTTCGCCGTTTTGAGCGGCAAAAGCGGTAATGTACATTCTTGTTCGAATGTGTCTATCCGATGTGAAAAGCCCCTCTGTATTAGCTATCCAAATAGTTCTGTCAACACAAGCAAGACTTCCCTGAGCCTGCTCAATAAGCTTATCATAGTTTTCCGCTGCATTACAACCGCTTTTTAAAAGATCAATTTTTCTGCCCATATCCGCGCCAACAGGCTCTGATATTACAGGGTGCAAATTTTTGAAAATTCTCTCACTGAGATTAACCGATGGTATCTTTTTGTTAAGTGAAATAACATCAGCTACCCTTGCCGCGCAAGCCAGAAGCCCCTCGCGGCTTGTATCGCAGGTGGAAGCATACACCGTCTGTGTTCCGTAAAACGCGCGTATCCCCACCCCGCTTATTACATTGTCATTGATCTTCTCAATTTTTTTATCGATCAAGGTAATACTGTTGTTTCGGGTAAGCTCGCAGAATATCTCCGCAAAATCAGCTCCGCCCGACACCGCCTTTGCAAGCACCTCGCCCGCCAATCTTTTATCTAACATTTATTTCTCCTCTGTTATCGTTACAAATGAATTTTATGCAGCTTTTTACCGCTTAATTCAATCCTCGCAACGCTCTCCGAGAATCTTGATATATTTTTGATAAAAGCTTTC
>JAZRHS010000067.1:0-5808 GCA_045644865.1 Eubacteriales bacterium
AAAAGGCTTGGCGGTGTTATTGGAATCTCAATGCACGCTCCTCACTTAAGCACGGAAAGCACCGCGCACACCGATGACGTTATAAAGCATATTGAGCACTATATGTCATTTGGATGCGAAAACGTTGTTGCTCTCGGATGCGACTTTGACGGCACAGACAGGCTTCCCGAGGAATTGAGGTCGGTAGCAGATTTACACAAGCTTGCCGAGCGCTTGGCAAGGCTAAACTACAGCGACGGACAAATAGACAAAATCTTTTTCGCCAACGCGAAAAATTTTACAGATAAAAATTTATAAGACACAGGAGATAAAAATGTTATACCAAAGCACACGCGACATAAGCGCAAAGAAAATTGAAGGCTCTATGGCAATAAAGCAGGGACTTGCGGCTGACGGCGGACTTTTCGTTCCCGAAAGCATTCCCTCTCTCACAGGCGAAGAAATACTCGCCCTCTGCGCCGACAGCTACCCTGTCCGCGCGGCAAAAATACTTTCAAAGTTTCTTACCGATTACACCTACGAGGAGCTTCTCGCTGACTGCGAAAAGGCTTATTCCCCCGAAAGCTTTGAGGGCGGCTGCGCTCCTCTTGCCAAGGTGCGCGAGGGGCTTTACTCACTTGAGTTATGGCACGGCCCTACCTCGGCATTCAAGGATATGGCTCTGCAAATAATGCCCAGACTTCTCTCCCGCGCCCTTGTAAAGAACGACGAAAAGCGCACCGCGCTTATTCTCGTGGCAACATCGGGCGACACGGGCAAGGCGGCTCTTGAGGGCTATCGCGATGTAGACGGCATTAAGATTATGGTTTACTACCCCGTTGACGGTGTAAGCCGCGTTCAGAAACTTCAGATGGCTACTCAGGAGGGCTCTAATGTAAATGTTTGCGCTATCCGCGGAAACTTTGACGACGCCCAGAACGGCGTTAAGGCTATTTTCGGCGACATCGAAGCGGCAAAAAAACTTAACGAGGCAGGCGTATTCCTTTCAAGCGCAAACTCTATAAACTGGGGCAGACTTGCTCCCCAGATAGTTTACTATATCTCGGCTTACTGCGACCTTATAAGCGAGGGCAGAATAAAGCTTGGCGACAAGGTAAATTACTGTGTTCCCACAGGTAACTTCGGCAATATTTTTGCTGCTTACCTTGCAAAGCTTATGGGACTTCCCGTTGGAAAGCTTATCTGCGCTTCCAACACAAACAATGTTCTTACAGACTTCCTTCGCACAGGTGAGTACAACAGAAACCGTACATTCCACCTTACAATGTCGCCCTCTATGGACATTCTTATCTCAAGCAATCTTGAAAGACTTCTCTACTTCACCGCAGGAAGCGCAAAGACTGCTGAATATATGGCTTCTCTTAAGGAAAACGGTGCATACACTGTTTGTGCGGAGCATCTGGCAAAGATAAACGAAAGCTTTATAGGATACTATGCTGACGAGGCAGAAACAGCCGCTACCATCAAGGCTACCTTTGAAAACGAGGGCTATCTTGCCGACACCCACACCTCGGTTGCCCTTTGCTGCGCTGATAAATACATAAAGGACAGCGGCGACAACACACCTATGGTTGTTGCTTCTACCGCAAGCCCATACAAGTTTGCCGCTGATGTTCTGAAGTCGCTTTCGGGAGAAAAGCCCGAAAATGACCTTGAGGCTCTTGAGCTTCTCTCGAAGCTTACAAAGACAGAGATAACCAAGCCCCTTCGCGGTCTTGAGGCTCGCAAGGTAAACTTCACCGATGTAATTAACAAGGAAGAAATGCTCGACAAGGTTTATTCCTTCGCAAAATAAAAAACTCCCCGACCGTCGGTCGGGGAGAGGGCGCTTACTCGCCCTTTTGCTTAAAGGTTGCGCAGATAGTATCCGCGCTGGTGTTCGCGTGGCTGGGGCCAACCGCGATACACTCTGCTGTGCAATAGGTTTCACCATTGTGATGAACGCAGTTCTTCACATTACAGTTAATACCCTTGATGTGATCACAGCACTTCTTCTGCTCATTTGAGTTCATTTCGTACCTGCCTCAAATAATGTTCTTACAAGCCGCATCACTCGTATGCAATTCGTAAGACAACAATATTATTGCTCATTTTTATCACGATTATTCAAAAAATTTTTAAGGAGATGGCTATGGCGGTTTATGTTCTATCCGACCTTCATCTTTCCACCAACCAAGGCACAAACAAATCAATGGAGGTCTTTGGAAACAGGTGGAAGGACTATATGAACCGAATAAAGACTAATTGGAATCGCTTGGTCGCTCCCGAGGATACCGTTATCATCAACGGAGATATTTCCTGGGCAATGACACTGGAGGAAGGAAAAAGCGATTTTGAGTTTCTCAACTCTTTAAGCGGTCATAAAATAATAAGCAAGGGCAACCACGATTTTTGGTGGTCTACCCTGTCAAAAATTGAAAAGTTTTTCGAAGAAAACAAATTTGATACCATAAAGCTTCTGCACAACAACGCTTATGTCGCCGATGATTTTATCATTTGCGGAAGCCGCGGCTGGTATAGCGACGACAAGGCAGCTTCTATGCCCCAGAACGCCGACTATCAGAAAATAGTCGCACGCGAGGCGGCTCGCCTTCGCACGAGCCTCAAAGCCGCATCTGCCTTTGACGACAGAGAGCGTGAAAAAATTGTCTTTTTGCACTTCCCACCTGTATGGGGCGACTTTGTGTGCGAAGAGCTTGTTACGGTGCTTGAGGAGTTTGGCGTAAAGCGCTGCTACTTCGGTCATATTCACGGCTTATATGAAATTCCTTCAAGCTTCACTTATAACGGAATCAAATTTATTTTGTCCTCTGCCGATTTTCTCGGATTTATTCCTTTATTCATTGAAAAAAGGCCATAGAACGCAAGAAAAATCGAAAAAGCTATTGACATTAAGTAAAAAAAGTTGTACAATATATTGAATATGTTTTCCGAGGGGACTTGCAATTCGGCTATTCCCCAAAAAGAAGAAAGGATTGGTAAAACAAATGAAAATCATCAAGGCTGAAAAGACAGAAAAGAGCGCTTACGAGCTCGAAATTGCAGTCGAAAAAGAAGTATTTGAGGAGGCTTGCACAAAGGTTTACCGCAAGCAGGTAAAGAACATAAATGTCCCCGGCTTCAGAAAGGGTAAAGCTCCCCGCGCTATCATCGAAAAGATGTACGGCAAGGGCGTATTCTACGAAGATGCTGTTAACGAAATTCTTCCCGCAGTATACGCTGACGCGGTAAAGGAAGCTGACATCAAGGACATCATCGCTCAGCCCGAGTTCGATATCGTTTCTATCGATGATAACGGTCTTGTTCTTTCCGCAAAGATCTATGTTAAGCCCGAGGTGGAAATCGCTGACTATGCAGGCATCGCTGTAGAAAAGACAGTTGAGCCGGTTTCTAATGAGGAGCTTGACAGAGAGATCAATATGGTAAGAGAGAGAAACTCCCGCGAGGTTGAGGTTACAGACCGTGCCGCCGAGCTTGGCGACATCGCTGTAATCGACTACGAGGGCTTCGCTGACGGCGTTGCTTTCGAGGGCGGCAAGGGTGAGAACTTCTCGCTTAAGCTTGGCTCGGGTCAGTTCATTCCCGGATTTGAGGAAAAGGTAGTTGGTCATAATATCGGTGAGGAATTCGACATTGATGTTACATTCCCCGAGCAGTACCACTCCGAGGAGCTTGCAGGCAAGCCCGCTATCTTCAAGATCAAGCTTCACGCTCTTAATAAGGTAGAGCTTCCCGAGCTTGACGACGATTTCGCTAAGGATGTTTCTGAATTTGATACATTCGCTGAATACAAGGCAGATCTTAAGGCAAAAATCGAAAAGAGACACGAGTCCAAGGCTGACGCCGAGGTTGAGGATAAGCTTGTTGAGGCTCTTATCGAGAAGCTCGTTGCCGATATTCCCGAGGTTATGTTCGTTAACGAAACCGAGAACCAGCTTCGCGACTACGACAACAATCTCCGCATGAGCGGACTTGACCTTAACACCTATCTTAAGTACACAGGCGGTACTCTTGACAAGCTTCGTGAGGAGTTCAGACCCAGAGCTGAAAAGCAGGTAAAGGCTCGCCTTGCTCTTGAGAAGATCGCATCTCTTGAGAACCTTGTTGCAAATGACGAGGACATCGAGGCTGAGTACACAAGAATCGCAGAAGCTTACAACATCTCTGTTGAGCAGGTTAAGGAAGCTATCGACGCATCGGCTATCGCTGAGGATATGAAGGTTAAGATGGCTATGGACTTCGTTAAGGAGAAGGCTGTTATAGGCAAGGCTGCCGCAAAGAAGGCTTCCGCAAAGAAGACTTCTACCGCAAAGACTGAGGGTGAGAAGACCGAGGCAAAGACCACAAAGTCTACTACAACCAAGAAAACAACCTCTACAACAAAGAAGACAACAACCAAGAAGGCTGAAGAGCCCAAGACAGACGCTGAATAATAGTTATCAAGCTGGCATTAACCGCAGGATATTCCTCGGTTAATGCCACAAAAATATAACAGGCAAATTCCATTTTCCGACACGAAAGGAGATTATTATGTTTAACAACGATATTATGAAAAGCGCGCTCGTTCCTATGGTAGTAGAACAAACAGGCCACGGAGAACGCTCCTTTGACATTTTTTCAAGACTTCTTAATGACCGTATTATTTTCCTCTCCGACGAGGTAAACGATACCACAGCATCGTTGGTGGTCGCGCAGATGCTTTTCCTTGAAGCGCAGGATCCCGACAAGGATATCGCCTTCTATATCAACAGCCCCGGCGGCTCCGTAACCGCAGGTATGGCTATCTATGATACAATGAACTACATCAAGTGCGATGTATCCACCATCTGCATCGGTATGGCTGCAAGCATGGGGGCATTTCTTCTTTCCTCGGGAACAAAGGGTAAGCGTATTGCCCTTCCCAATAGCGAAATTATGATCCACCAGCCCTTGGGCGGCGCAAGAGGTCAGGCTACCGACATTAAAATTCAGGCAGACCTTATTCTCCGTACAAGAGATAATCTTAATAAAATTCTTGCGGAAAACACAGGCAAGCCCATTGATGTTATCGCCCGCGACACAGAGCGTGATAACTATATGACCGCCAAGGAAGCGCTTGAATACGGACTTGTTGACAAAATATTCAGCAAGCGCGCTTAATTTCTTTCGAAAGGCTTAAGTATGGCTAACAACACTAATAACAGAGAACTTAAACTCTGCTCCTTCTGCGGACGCAACGAGGAGCAGGTTGATCTGCTGATTCCCTCTCCTACGGGCGTTTGCATCTGCGACTTTTGCGTTGACCTCTGCGCTCAGCTTATAAATGACCATCTGGATCTTACAGAAGGCGGAGAATCGGCAGAGCAAAAGGAATTTGGTACTCTTTCTATGGATACCCTTCCCAAACCTATACAGATAAAGGAGTCGCTTGACGAATATATTATCGGTCAGGACGATGCCAAGGTTGCGCTCAGCGTTGCCGTATACAACCACTACAAGCGCATTCTCAGCAAGAACGCCAAGAATGACAATAAGGCAGAGCAGATAAATCTTCAAAAGAGCAATATTATGCTTATAGGCCCTACCGGCGCGGGAAAGACCTATCTTGCCCAGACTCTTGCAAAAACACTTAAGGTTCCCTTTGCTATTGCCGACGCTACCACATTAACCGAAGCCGGTTATGTTGGAGAGGATGTTGAGAATATTCTGCTTCGTCTTATACAGGCGGCTGACTACAACATCGAGATGGCAGAGCGCGGAATAATCTATATCGACGAAATCGACAAGATCTCCCGAAAGAGTGAAAACCGCTCCATAACCCGTGATGTA
>JAZRHS010000068.1:0-10267 GCA_045644865.1 Eubacteriales bacterium
GCCTGAAGTCTCTTCTTGAACTTGTCAACACGACCGCCGGCATCAACGAACTTCTGCTTACCGGTGAAGAAGGGATGGCACTTTGAGCAAATTTCAACTCTCATTTCTCCGCTTACAGTGGACTTAGTTGTAACTGTTTCGCCACAAGCGCACTTAATTGTTACTTCCTCATAATTAGGATGGATTCCTGCCTTCATTTATTTACACCTCACTTTACAATACAAATATTCACAATTGCTGATATTATATCACACAATTTCACAAATTGCAAGAGGTTTTTGAAAAAAACTCAAAAAAATTTCAAAAAAGCAAAAAATTAAAGCTTGTCGGCTATTTCGTCGCGCAGCTTGGCGATTATTTTCTTTTCAAGACGGGAAATATAAGATTGTGAAATTCCGAGAAGCTCGGCAACCTCCTTTTGAGTAAGCTCATCCTTGCCGCAAAGGCCGTATCGCATTTCTATTATTTCCCGTTCTCTTGGGTCAAGTGATGCCACTGCTTTTCTTATGACCTCTCGCTCCTCCCGTTGCTCAAGCTCGTATGAAACGCTGTCTTCCTCGCTGCCAAGCACATCGGAAAGCAGAAGCTCGTTGCCGTCCCAGTCTATATTGAGGGGCTCGTCTATTGAAATTTCGCTTCGCGTTCCCGAAAATTTTCTGATATACATCAGAATTTCGTTTTCGATACAGCGCGAGGCGTAGGTAGCCAATTTTATATTTTTGTCGGGGCAGAAGGTGTTTATTGCCTTTATAAGCCCTATTGTTCCTATTGAAACAAGGTCTTCGATGCCGATTCCCGTGTTTTCAAAGCGCTTGGCTATGTAAACTACAAGCCTCAGGTTGTGCTCCACAAGTCTGTCCCGCCCCTCAAGGGTTATTTCGGGGGCGTTCAGAATAGCTGCCTCTTCTTCTTTTGTAAGAGGGGGCGGCAGAGTTTCGGGACCGTTTATGTAGTATAGCCCCTGTTCTTTTTTGAATAATTTTCTTAATAAAAGCTTGAATTTGGCTATGATTTTTTTCATAAAATAGAGCCTTTCGTTTTCAAAATATATCTTGTGGAAACAGTGCGGCGCAATCCTCCGGCGTACCACCCAAGGGAGCAAAGCCCACAAGAGCGTCTACATCTCGCCTCTTTCCGTTCTTCAAAAGAATAAGCCTATGGGGTCTGAAGGCAACAAGGGTTCGTTTGCCCGCCGCGGTCTGAAAGGGAATAAGCACCGCCCGTTTCACAAGCTCCTGTGGCAGGCTGGTCAATTCTGTGAGGGACAGGGTCTTTCTGCCTTCAAAAAAATATTCTATGTATTTTTCGTCAGCGACTACCACGCTTTTTCCGCTTATACTGTCGTGAAGTAGGTTTCCGCTGTCGCATATGGAATTTAATTTCAGGGTGCGTTCGCCAAGTGTTATTTCAACCTCTGCAAAGATTTTTGATGCTCGCCTTTTTAAGTAATTACCGCCTATCCGCGCCGCTAATGCAGATACTCCTCCTGCCGAAAGGATAAGCAAAAGGGGAATTCCGTTTTCTTCAGAGCCGCCCGAGCCTATGTCGGTGAGATTGAGCAAATTAAACGCGGCGGTCATTATACCGCCAAGAAGGGCTGAGGATATAAAAAACATCGCGGTGTCGGACGCAAGAGCACCAAGGGAATTACCTTTTTTGGCAAAAGCCGTGAGGGATATTACTATACCGCATACAAGGTGAAGAAAAAAACTTAAGAATGGAAAATTTGGAATAAAAAGCACGGCTACCGAATATATCCCGCCTATTGCCGCGGCAACAAGTGCCCTTACATAAGAAAGTCTTTTTGATGTAAGCTTGGCGACAAGTATCAGGCACAGCATATCCATACTGAAATTAACAAGAAAAAGAAGGTCAGCGTAAACTGTTTGAATATCTATCACCCCGTTCTTTTTGTTTATTATACCTCAAAAATCTTGCGAAAAATGTCAAAGCAAATTGAAAAGAAAAAAATTTGTAAAAATATTTTTTGATAAAAAAAGTGTTTTTCACTTTTTTTTCGTATCTTCCTTATATAACAATATAAATAGCAAATTATCTTTTGGAGGAAATCGAATGACAAATGTGTGTGAGTTGTTCCTTGAGCGTGAAAAAAACACCCTTTCAAAATATGCCTTTTTAACGGTAAATACAAGAGGGCGCGTTCACCCATACAGTCCTTGCGATAACCGAACCGAGTTTCAGCGGGACAGGGACAGGATAATCCATTCGGAGTCCTTCAGATGCCTGATGAATAAAACACAGGTTTTTTTAGCCCCCGATGACGCGCATTACAGAACAAGACTTACCCATACCCTTGAGGTAACACAGATTGCCCGCATTATAGCCCGCGCGTTAAGGCTTAATGAAGATCTTTGCGAGGCAATAGGACTTGGGCACGATTTGGGTCATACTCCCTTTGGACACGCAGGAGAGGATGCAATGCAGAAGTGCTTTTCTCCCGACTTCACCCACTACAAGCAGAGCCTTCGAGTGGTTGAAAGGCTTGAGAATAACGGTGAGGGGCTCAATCTTACCTACGAGGTGAGAGATGGAATCGTAAATCATACGGGAAGCCATATGGCATCGACTCTTGAGGGCGTGATAGTCAAGTTTGCCGACCGTATTGCATACATAAATCACGATATTGACGACGCTCGCAGAGCAGAAATACTTGTTAACGAGGATATTCCCGCAGACATACGCGAGATACTTGGCGAAACTCACGGAAAGCGTATAAATACAATGGTTACCTCGGTAATAAAGCATAGCACCGATAAGGATTTTATAGGTATGGAGCCGCAGGTTATGGAGGCTACAAACCGTCTTCGTGATTTTATGTTTGAAAATGTTTATACCAATGCCACCGCAAAGCGAGAGGAAAACAAGGCAAAGGAGATACTTGTAAGACTTTTTGAGTATTATGTGAAAAATCCTCAAAAAATGCCCGAGCTTTATTTCAGAAACACACAAAACGAGTCGGTTGAGCGCTGTGTTTGTGATTTCGTTTCGGCGATGACAGACAGGGCGGCAATAGAAAAATATAGGGAATTGTTTATTCCCGAGGTTTGGAGAAGCTGATGGCGATACCGAGAGAAGTAATAGAGGAGATAGTTTATCGCACCGATATAGAGCAGCTTATCGGTTCGTATGTTTCGCTCAGGCGAACGGGCTCAAACCTGTCGGGTCTTTGCCCATTTCATAGCGAGAAAACACCGTCTTTTACAGTTACTCCCGCCAAAAAAATGTTTTATTGCTTTGGTTGCGGAGCGGGCGGAAACGCCATAACCTTTATTCAGAAGGCGGAAAACCTTGATTTTGTGCAGGCGGTTGAGCATCTCGCTCAAAGGGCGGGTGTTGCTATACCGCGAGATGAAAAATATAAGCAGGACGAGGTTTCAAGAAACCGAATATACAGTATGAATAAAGAGGCGGCGAAGTTCTTCAGGGATTGTCTGTATGACCCGCGCTACGGAAACGAGGCGATGACATATCTGAGGGAAAAACGGCGTCTTAGCGACGGAGTTATAAAGCACTTCGGGCTTGGCTTCTCGCCTAATGATTTTGGGCTTTTAACAAGGCATTTGCAAAATCTCGGTTATACCGAGGAGGAGCTTATAAAGGGCTTCTTGTGCGGAAAAAGCCAGAGAACGGGAAAGCTTTACGATTATTTCAGAAACCGCGTTATGTTCCCGATAATAGATGTCAGTGGAAATATCATCGGATTCGGCGGACGGGTTATGGACGATTCAAAGCCTAAGTATCTGAATACATCGGATACCCCCGGATTTAAGAAAAGTAAAAATTTGTTTGCTCTCAATTATGCTAAAAATCACTGTGAAAATCAGTTGCTTTTGTGCGAGGGATATATGGATGTTATAGCGATGCACGCGGCGGGCTTTCAGAATGCCGTGGCAACCCTTGGTACAGCTCTTACTCCCGAGCAGGCAAGGCTTATGACCAAGTACACCAAAAAGGTGGTGGTTTGCTACGACTCGGATGAAGCGGGTCAGCGAGCAGCCGACCGCTCCATAAAGATACTGGGTGAGGTCGGACTTGATGTCAGAATACTTAAGATGCAGGGCGCAAAGGACCCCGATGAATATATTAAAACCTATGGTGCGGACAGGCTTAAGCTTGCTCTTGATGAAAGCAGGACTTGGTTTGATTTCAAGATGAACGGAGTGCTTGCGAAATATGACCTTTCGGTGGCTGGCGACAGAGTGAAGGCGTCGCAGGAGATAAGCGCGGTAATTGCAGGTGTTTATTCTCCGGTTGAGCGCGAAATATATATCACTCATGTAGCGCCTGTTCTTGGGCTGACTCCCGAGATAATGAAAAATAATATCGAACGGGAAATCAAAAAGCGCAAGAGTGAGGAAGAAAACAAGGAGCTTCAGAACATCAAGCTTTCGGTTCGTAATTACGGCGACAGAGTAAACCCCGATGCCGTAAAAAATGTAGCCGCTAACGCGGCAGAGGAAGCCATTCTCGGTATGCTTCTTATGTATGACGAGCATAGAGAAACGGTAAAAAATCGGAAGATAGAAATTTCGGGAGAGGATTTCTTCACCGCTCTCGGAAGAAGGATATTTGAAAAAATAATGGAGCTTCACAATTCTGACGGCGGATTTTCTATGGTGCTTATGGGCGAGGATTTCAGCGCCGATGAGGCGGGCAGAATACAAAAGCTGCTGCAGGCCAGAGAGGCTCTTACAGATAACGGCACAAAGGTGTTTTTGTCTTATGTTGACGCGCTCAAAAAGGCAAAAAGAAAAGAGTCGGGCGGCACAATAGAGGATATTCTTAAGGCAAAGCGCGACAGTATGTCGAAAAACAACACATAAAAGATAAATACTTTACAGAAAACGGAAGGAAAACATAATGGAAAAGCACGAAAATGAAAAGAAGCTCGGCGTAGAGGATCTCATACTTAAGGGCAAGAAAAACAACGGAATGCTCACAAGCGCAGATATTGACGAGGCGCTTGAGGAGATGGACTATGATATGGATTCGCTGGACAAGCTGTATGAAACACTTGAGGATAACGGTATTTCATTGCAGAACGACACCGATCAGAACGAGGTTGCTGAAATTGAAAACGAGGTAGCCAGATTTGCCAAGAGCGAAAATATGGAAAGACTCCTTGAGCAGGAGGGTCTTGCTATCGATGACCCTGTTCGTATGTACCTCAAGGAAATAGGCAGAGTACCGCTTCTTACTCCCGAGCGCGAAAAGGAGCTTGCCGAAATAATGGCAAATTCGGACAACGAGGCGCTTAAGGAAAGAGCAAAGCAGGAGCTTGTTGAGTCCAACCTTCGTCTTGTAGTAAGCATAGCAAAGCGCTATGTGGGTAAGGGAATGTTCTTCCTTGACCTTATACAGGAAGGAAATCTCGGACTTATGAAGGCTGTGGACAAATTTGATTATGACAAGGGCTTCAAGTTCTCCACATATGCTACTTGGTGGATAAGACAGGCAATAACAAGAGCTATTGCAGATCAGGCAAGAACTATTCGTATTCCCGTTCATATGGTTGAAACCATTCATAAGGTTTCAAGATATCAGCGCCAGATGCTTCAGGAGCTTGGACGCGAGGCTACCGCAGACGAGCTTGGAGATAAGATGGGTGTAAGCGCTGAAAAGGTTCGTGAAATTATGAAGATCGCGCAGGATCCCGTGTCGCTTGAAACACCTATCGGCGAGGAGGAGGACAGCCACCTTGGCGACTTTATTCCCGACGAGGACGCTCCCGAGCCCTCCGAGGTCGCATCTGCAACTATTCTTCGTGAAGTTATAGAGCGCGAGCTTAATACCCTTACACCCAGAGAAGCGCATGTTATTAAGCTTCGTTTCGGTCTTTATGACGGAAGAAACAGAACACTTGAGGAAGTGGGTAAGGAATTTGACATTACTCGTGAAAGAATTCGTCAGATAGAGGCAAAGGCTCTTCGCAAATTGCGCCACCCGAGCAGAGCAAGACATCTTAAGGGCTTCCTTGATTGATTTTTATTGCTTTTGCACAAAAACAGATGCTAAAGTTTTGACAAGCCGACGGATAAATTGCAAAATATAGACAAAAAAACAGATCATATTTATGCGGTTTGACCATTGTGCTTATTGAAATAGGACTATATTCCTGTTTTAGGTGCTTTTGGTAACAAAAATTTAACTTGACATATAGATAAATTTGGTGTAAAATAATAAAGATTAAAAGTATGCCCTGCGATAATTGGGGTGATAACAAAATATAGGGGCGGCGTTAACCTGCGGCGGCGGTCCGTTCCCGTGAAAATCTGCCGCCGGAGAAATGGGGAAAATTATGATTAAAAGACTGATTTCTTTACTTCTTTGCCTTGTTATGGTGCTTGGTGTTCTTACTGCCTGCGCCGGTAATGAAGAAGAGGAAACCGATACCGGACTTGCTACCTTGACTATGCTGGTTGTAACTGAGGAGCAGATATACTACACAGAGGAAGAGTATGCGGCTCTCAGTGAGCTTGAAAAGATAACACTTGAAATGCGAATCGACCAGTACAATGCCGTTGAGGAGGAGATCAACCAGATCACAAAGGCAAAGTATAAGACACAGCTTGATATTCTTTATTATACAGAGGATCAATACTACGATATCCTTGAGCAAAAGCTTAACAATACAGAGGAGCTTGTAGCTCTCAAGAAGGCGGCGTCAAGTGAGTTCAAGAGATTCTCAAGAACCGAGAAGCGTAACGGCGTTACCGACGAGGTTGAGCTTTATGAATTGTTCGTTGCAAAGTATCCCGATCACGCTCCTTACATCGATGCACCCAAGGTCGCTGTAGAGGGTGAAGAGGATACAGGCGTTGATGTTTATCCTGTAGCAGCGCCCGATCAGGTGGATATCCTTTT
This sequence comes from Eubacteriales bacterium, assembly GCA_045644865.1. Taxonomy (GTDB): domain Bacteria; phylum Bacillota; class Clostridia; order Oscillospirales; family CAG-272; genus RGIG8775. Next base: position 6,886 of record JAZRHS010000068.1, read on the forward strand.
CGTGGGTAGTTACGAAAAGTATATGGAATACATAGAGAAAGGCTGGCTTTCGCCGATTGACTCTCAGCTTCGCGGCGGAGTTGCTAAAAAGCTTACCTCTTACATTTATCCCGCTTTCCTTAGCGCGGCAAAGACAGAGAAGGGATATTTCGCGGTTCCTAACAATACCATTGTCGGTGAATACACCGCATTGCTTGTTAACAAGGAAATGTGCAATAAGTATTCTGACATTTCTCAGATAACAGATCTTAGCAGCGCGCTTAGCCTTATTAAGGATGTAGCTACATACGAGGAGGGTGTTGACCCTGTTTGGTGTGATAGCTACCGCGGATATACAAATGTTCACTTCTGGTCTGTTGATTATGTAACGGATTCTAACGGTGATGAAACATTTACCATTGATTCCGATAAGTTCAGCGTTCTTGGCGCTACATACAATCCGGACTATACATCAAAGCTTCTCCTTACTCCTAACTATTATGCTTTCGGAAGCATTCTCAAGGACGAGAGCTTTAAAAATCAGATCAGAGCTCTTAAGACATTGGAATTCAACGGATACTATGGAGATGAGGGCTCTACCAATGATTTTGCGGTAGGTATTATCAAGGGCTCGGGCAAGGAAATAGAGGCGTACTCCGATAAGTACGAGGCAATTATTCTCGAATATCCCGTGGCTACACAGAAGGACCTTTTCAGCAGTATGTTTGCGGTTTCGTCCTTCACTTCCGATGTTGACAGATGTATGCAGATAATTACATATCTCAATACAAATTCTCAGTTCAGAAATCTTCTTCAGTACGGTATCAAGGGAACAAACTATGAGCTTGACGACGAGGATTGTGCAAGCCGTACATCCGATAACCTTTATGTTATGGATGTATTCAAGACAGGAAATATGTTTGTAGCGTATCCCGATGCCGACAGAGGTATGGATCGAAGCACTTGGACATATGCACAGAAGCAGGATCTTGATGTTGTTGCAAACCCCACTCTCGGCTTTGAGCTTCAGAATGAGGACTATCCCGATCTTAAGACAATAGATGTTGTAAATCAGGCGTCTAGAGAGTTTGAACGGAAAATTGCGGCTTGCAAGACAATGGAAGAGCTTGAAACTCAGCTCACCAGACTTCCCGCGCTTATCGAAGGCGGTAACTCCGAGTATCTCAAGGAGATATATCAGAAGGCTATGCTTAATACCACAGAGGGAATTGAATATAACTTCTCTGTTTTTGCAATTTACTTTATGTGGTGCAAGAGCATGGGTTATGCAAGCTGATCAGATTTGAAATTATAAAGGAAACGCCAAGCGGCGTTTCCTTTTTGCAACGAGGTGAAAATGAAATATACTCATATCCTTTGGGATTTTAACGGAACAATTCTTGATGATGTAGATGTGGGAATCGAGAGCGTTAACACCCTGTTAAAAAAGAGGGGGCTTCCTCTTATTCCCGATGCCGATTATTACAGAGGCGTATTCGGATTTCCCATTATAAAATATTATGAAAGATTGGGCTTTGATTTTTCTGTTGAGCCTTTTGCGGAGCTTGCCGTGGAGTGGGTTGACGAATATATGTCAAGAGTATCTGACGCCTCGGTCAACAAGGATATTGTATCTTTGATAAAAAGAGGACGGGCTAAAGGTCTTGGACAGGTGCTTGTCTCGGCAACAGAAAGAGAAATGCTTTCAAAGCAGCTTTTGGAAATAGGAATATTTGACCTGTTTGATGAGGTGTTCGGACTTGATAATATCCACGCGGTAAACAAAATTTCGGCGGCGATGGCATGGCGCGAGAAAAATTCTTCGGCAAAAGCGTTGTTTATAGGCGACACCGATCACGATTTTGAAACCGCCGAGGCAATAGGCGCGGATTGCGTGCTGCTGTGCGGCGGGCATCAAAGCAGGGAGTATCTTTTGGGGCTTGGTTGTCCTGTTGTACGGAATTGCCGCGAGCTTGAGCAGATCATATTTGGCTAAAAAAGATTTCTGAAGCTCATTTCTTCAAGCTCCCATATTTGCTTTAACAGATTGTCAAGCATAAGTCTGGCTTCCTCAAAATCTGTTTTGCTTTCTGTTTTTAAGTGCGACTCCATAAGCGAGAGATAATCGTTTATGGAGTCGCTTTTGTCCTTTGATATAGAGAATTCCACCCTTTTAATGTGGTCGTTGAGCGATTTTGAAAGGTTGGAGATCTTTGTTTTGGCATCCGCTGATTCAAAGCTGATTTTTGATAGCTCGGCGCGCGCTTCGCTTGTGAATTTGCGTACATAGCCGCGGTTTAGCGCTATTCCGCCTATAAGCAGAGCGCAGGCTATCATAATAATGTAGAAAGCTCTCATTTTTTTGTTGCCTTGTTCCTTTTTATTATTTTTGCTCTGTCGGCATCGTCAAGTGTCATAATGTAGACATCTTTTAGCGATATATTTTTTGCCTTCAGATAACCGTCAAGCCATTCTCGACTCTTTTTTACCTGCTTCAAGCCGTATTTGTCCACGCGCCCGTCGGATATAATAATGTGAGGGATACCGTTTTCCTTTACATCAAGTCCAAGATCCTGCAGCGTGGGAGGAGAGTCCTTGCGGTTTTTTATAACAGTAAGCTTGCCGTTTTGCTCCATTATGGCGTAGTCTACCTCTGAAATGTCGCTTATGTCCTTTTGTCTTAATTCGCTGAAAAGCTCATCAATGGAAATTCGGGTTTTTAGCATCTCCTTTTCATCAATAACACCTTTGCGAATCAGCGTGCTGGGACGAGTGGAGATAAGGTTCTTTAAGGCGGGGAGCTTGGTTAGAGCAACCGAAAGAGAAATTTCAAAGGTGGTTATTATAATAATAGGAATAATTGCGTGAATAAGCGGTATTTTGGGGTCGGTTATGGGCAGGGAGGCAATATCGGATAGTAAAAGAGTGCTTACAAGCTCCGATACCTCAAGCTCGCCTAATTGTCGCTTTCCCATAAGCCGCATTATAGTTAAAAGGAAAAGATATATAACAACCGTCCTTAAAAGTATGTTGATCATAGTACCCCCAAAGTTAGATTTGGTTGTATAATTCTTGCCTTTTTGGACAGCGTTTATGCCCGAATAAATATGTTTTGTGCATAATTTACAAAACGATATTCTTAAAATAGGCGATATTTGATATATCTGGTTATTGACATTATCAGGCAAAAGTGATAAAATATATAAGTCGCCGCAAAACGGCGGATATCATAAAAAACTTGAAAAAAGTCAAAAAAGTTTTCAAAAACCTATTGACAAACAAAAGTGATTGTGATATAATAACAAAGCTGTCCGCAAAAAAGGGCAGCGAAACGGTCATTGAAAATTGAACAACGAAGAGAGAAGTACAAGCATATAAGTATGTGCAAGAACGGAACTCGAAA
>JAZRHS010000069.1:0-10191 GCA_045644865.1 Eubacteriales bacterium
AAAATTGGATAAACGACTATCCTCGCAAAATGTTTGATTATGCAAGCTCATCAGACCTCTTTGAAGCATATCTGAATGATATTAAATCAGCTTCTTAAAAAAATTTTTTGAATTTTTTTGCACATAACTATTGACTTTTCAAATTTATGAAAATTTGGGCAATAATTAAATATACGCCAAGACTTGTTGACAAATCAACAACTTTATGGTAAAATATGTCTTGTAAATTTATATTCAAAAAGGAATAGATAATGAAAATAACCACTGTACTTTTTGACCTTGACGGCACTCTTTTGCCAATGGAGCAGGACAAATTTGTAAAATGCTACTTTGGACTGCTGGCAAAAAAGCTTGCGCCCCACGGATATGAGCCCCAGAAGCTTCTTGGCGCAATCTGGCAAGGTATTGAGGCAATGATAAAAAACAACGGCAAAAAAACAAACGAACAGGTATTCTGGGACACCTTCTCTGCTATATACGGCAAGGAAGCCCTTGGGGATATTCCCGTATTTAAGGACTTTTACGAAAAGGATTTCGCGCAGGTAAAGACCTCCTGCGGCTTTGACGAAAAAGCGGCTTGGGCGGTAAAGACCATAAAGGATATGGGGCTTAGGGTGGCACTTGCCACAAATCCTCTGTTTCCCGACACCGCTACCCGTCAGCGCATTGAATGGGCAGGCTTAAATCCCGAGGACTTTGAGCTTTACACAACCTATGAAGGCTCGGTACACTCCAAACCAAACCCCGACTATTACCGCGATGTGTTGTCGGCATTAGGCATCTCGGCTGACGAATGTCTTATGGTAGGCAACGACACTGGCGACGATATGGTTGCACAGTCCCTTGGAATGAAGGTCTTTCTTATGACCGAATGGCTTATAAACAAGGACAACAGAGATATATCCCACTATCCGCAGGGCGGATTTGACCAACTTATTGGATATGTAAAGGAGTTGATATGAGTATGACAAAAGCAATAAAAAGGAAAATCGTTACCGACTCCTCAAGCGACCTGCTTTCACTCGAGGGCGCGGACTTTGGCGTTGCCCCGCTTAAAATAATAACAAGCGAAAAGGAATACACCGATGACGCCTCGCTTAATTCCGAGCAAATGGCCATTGATATGCAGAGCTATAACGGGCGCTCGTCCACCTCTTGTCCCAACACCGCCGACTGGCTCTCTGCCTTTGGCGACGCTGACGAGATTTTTTGCGTTACCATAACGGCTACTCTTTCGGGAAGCTACAATTCGGCTATGATAGCCAAGCGCGAATACGAGGAAGCTCACCCCGACCGTCGAGTGTTCGTACTTAACTCGCTTTCAACAGGCCCCGAAATGATACTTATAATAGAAAAAATCCGCGCGCTCATAGACGAAAACAAAAGCTTTGACGACATTTGCAACGAGGTTGAGGCCTATAGCAAAACCACGGGTCTGCTCTTTGTTCTTGAGTCGCTGAAAAACCTCGCCAACAACGGACGGGTAAACCCCATTGTAGCGAAAATGGCAGGAATACTTGGCATAAGACTGGTCGGAAAAGCAAGCGACAGAGGCGACCTTGAGCCGCTTTCAAAGTGCCGCGGCGAGCGCAAGGCGCTTGAAACGGCATTCGAGCATATGACTGCTGCAGAATATTCGGGCGGCAAGATACGCGTAGGTCATTGCTTAAACAAAAGCGCCGCAGAGGCCCTTGGCGACATCATAGCGGCAAAATTCCCGAAAGCCGACATTGATATATACAAGCTTGGCGGACTTTGCTCCTTCTACGCCGAGAAGGGCGGAATTATTATTGGCTTTGAAAAGAATTAAACACAGGAGCTGACCAAAGGGTCAGCTCCTCTGACTTGTTCCCGCAGGAAAATTTCAGCGACGATGTTGACAAATCAACAAAAATATGGTAAAATAGATGCGATTGTGGAGAAACGGAGGTGGAAGCAATAGACAGATTTAAGACCTTTACTGTTCTTGTTGACAAGCTTAAAAGAAGCATCAGAAGAATAAAGACCGAAGAAATGTCGGAATATGAATTAAAAAGCCCTCATGTTTCCTGCCTGTACTATCTGTATAGCTCCGAGCCTATGACATCAAAGCAGCTTGCCGAGATCTGCGAGGAAGACAAGGCCTCTGTATCTCGCTCTATAGAGTATCTTGAGGAGCAGGGATATATCGTGTGCGAAACAAAAAATCAAAAACGATACAAAGCCCCTCTCGTGCTTACAGAAAAGGGTGTTGAGATAGCAAAAATTATATCCGAAAAAATAAATCGCATACTCTTTGAGGCCAGCGCAGGTCTGTGCGAGGAAGACAGAACTGTTATGTACCGCAGCTTGGCGGTAATATCCGAAAATCTTCAGCGTATATGCGACGACTATACCGAATAAACTATACCGATAAGGAGAATTACTATGAACAAATATGTTATTTTTGCCGATTCAGCTTGCGACATAAAGCGTAGCCTTCTTGGCGAGTGGGGCGTTCCCTTTGAGGCTCTCACTTATAAATTTGACGGCTCTGATAAGGTTTATATCAATGACGAAATTCCCTCAAAGGATTTTTACCAGAAAATGAGAGAGGGCGGTATTGCCAAGACCGCGGCGGTTAATCCCGACACCTTCAAAAACACCTTTGAGGAAGTTTTCAAGGAAGGCAAGGACATTTTTTACATTGGTTTTTCATCGGGACTCAGCACCACCTTCAATTCCGCGCGCATCGCGCTTAACGACCTTAAGGAAAGATATCCCGACCGCAAATTTATCGCGCTCGACACACTCGGCGCGTCAGCAGGTATCGGAATTCTTCTCCGTCTTGCCCTTGACAAGCAGGCAGAGGGTCTTTCACTTGACGACAACGCCGCTTATATCGAAAGCATAAAGCTTAATCTCTGCCATTGGTTTACGGTTGACGACCTTGTTTACCTTAAACGCGGCGGACGAGTAAGCCCCGCGGCGGCATTCTTTGGAAATATGATAGGCATTAAGCCTGTTCTTCATGTTGACAACGAGGGGCACCTTGTTCCCGTTTCCAAGGTCAGAGGAAGAAAAACCGCCCTTGCAGCTATGGCTGACAAATACGGTGAGCTTGCTCTTGACAAAGAAAACGGCCTTGTCTACATTTCCCACGGCGACTATGAGGACGACGCAAACGCCCTGTCCGCTATGCTTGCTGAGCGTTACGGCGCAAAGGTAAGCATAATTACAGATGTTGGTCCTGTTATCGGCGCTCACTCGGGTCCCGGTACACTTGCTCTTTTCTTCCTTGGAAGCGAGCGATAAAACAAAAGGAGATCAATTATGGCTAATAAAGAAAAAAAGCCCGGCGCGGTAGAAACCGTAGTCAAGGACCTTGCCAAATCTACAGCAAGCGGTGTTCAGAGCCTTGCGAAAAAGACTGCCAAGGGCGCGCAGAATATTGCCAAGACAACGGCCGACAATGTGAAAAAATCACAGGAAAAGAAGGCTGAAGAAAAAAAGCAGAACGCCGAGAAAAAGTCCGACGGAACAAAGAAAAAGTCAAAGGGCGTTTCTATAAATCTCAAATACCTTGGGGGCGCATTGCTCCGCAAAATGGCAAAGGGCGGTGCTAGGCAGCTTGGCTCTAATGCCGACGAGGTAAATAAGCTTAATGTATTCCCTGTTCCCGACGGCGACACGGGCGACAATATGAGAATGACCATCGAAAGCGGTATCGCCGCAATCGAAAATGTGGATTCAGACAACTTGGCAGATGTTATGAAGGCGCTTTCCCGCGGAATGCTTCTTGGCGCGCGCGGAAACTCGGGCGTTATTCTTTCCCAGTTCTTTGCGGGAACTGCAAAGGGACTTGAAAGCGAAAACAAGGCAGACCCCGAAACACTTGGCCGCGCACTTCAGCGCGGAGTGGCGCAGGCATACTCCTCTGTTATGACCCCAACCGAGGGAACTATTCTTACAGTTGCCCGCGAGGCGGTTGAATACGCAGTATCGCGTCTTACACCCAAAAGTACCATAAGAACACTTTTCGCTGACCTTGTTGGCGAAATGCACGCGTCGCTTGAACGCACCCCCGAAATACTTACAGTTCTTAAGGAAGCAGGCGTAGTTGACAGCGGTGGAGCAGGTCTGTTCTATATTATGGACGGCTTTAACCGCGTGCTTAACGGCGAGGAGATTGCCGACGGCGAAGAGAGCCTTACAAAGACCGAGGCGACTTCAGCACCCTCTGTTTTCGAGTTTGGCCCCGATAGCGTTATGGAGTACGGATATTGCACAGAGTGCCTGCTTAGACTTCAGAATGCAAAGACCGATATAGATGCCTTTGATGTTGAGGAGCTTAAGAGCTTCCTTGCTTCTATCGGTGATTCTATTGTGGCGTTTAAGAACGACAGCATCGTTAAGCTTCATGTTCACACCTTCACACCCGAAAAGGTTCTTGAATACTGCCGCAAATACGGTGAATTCCTTACTATAAAGATTGAAAATATGTCTGTTCAGCACTCTGAAAGCGCTGAAGGCGAAAAGAAGGAAGAGGCGGCAGAGGTTGTTGTAGAAAACACCGCCCCCACAAAGCGCTACGGAATTGTTGCGGTAAGCAATGGACGGGGTGTTGACGCCCTCTTTACCGACCTTGGCGCAGACAAGATCGTTTCGGGCGGTCAGACACAGAACCCCTCAACCAACGATTTCCTTGACGCCTTTGCACAGGTTTCCGCCGAGCATATATTTGTGTTCCCCAACAACGGAAACATATTTATGGCGGCAAGTCAGGCGGCTGACCTTTGGGAAAAGGCAGAGGTTCATGTTATCCCCAGCAAGAACATCGGTATGGGATACGCGGCATTGTCCACCGCCGATTTAAGCTCTGACGATGTTGATGCCATTGTAAAGGAAATGAACGAGTCTATGACTCGTGTTACCACAGGATATATATCTCCCTCTATCCGCGACGCCGATATGAACGGCGTTCACATAAACGAGGGCGACACCATTGGAATTATCGACAAGGAGATAGTTCTTTCCGAGAAGGAGCGCAGAGATGCGGCACACGCCCTGGCGTGCAAGCTTCTTGATATGCCCGAGAAGTTTATGCTTACGGTGTTTGTAGGAGCAGATGCTACCGAAGAAGACCGCACAGAGCTTGAGGCATTTATAAATGAAAAATACCCCTCCGACGAGGTATATTTCATCGACGGCGGACAGGACATCTATCCTTTCATATTTGTAGCAGAATAAAAAATAACACCCGCTACGCGGGTGGGATTTTTTACTTTCTCTTTATAAGCTTTGCCTTAAAGCCGTTACCTATGCCTGCGGCGTTGGCATCGTCGGTGTCTATGTGCATCTCAAGTCTGAAATCCTTATGCGCGCGGATCTGAACATCATAGAAAAGTGTTCTTCTCTCACCCATAAGCTCTACATCGGCATACTCGCCGTCAACTACGCCAAAGCTCTTTGCCTCGTCAAGGCTCATATGAATGTGGCGGTTAGCTATAATACAGCCCTCATCAAGAGTTACAATACCCTTAGGACCAACAATGGTTACAGAAGCAGAACCCTTTATATCGCCCGACTCTCTAACAGGGGGCTTTACCTTCAAGGTGAAGCTGTCTGTTCTCGAAATCTCAACCTGTGAGCTTTTTCTTTCAGGCCCAAGAACTCTTACACCCTCAATAGCCTTCATTGAAGGACCGATAATTGTAAGCTGCTCCTTGCAAGCAAACTGACCGGGCTGGGAAAGATCCTTTATAGGTGTAAGCTTATAGCCCTTACCAAAAAGAATATCCACGTGCTCTCTTGAAAGGTGTATATGACGGTTGGAAATTCCTACGGGAATATCTCCGCCATTTCCACCCATCTCGCCAACTATTTTGTCAACGATAGCCTTTATCTGTTGTTCGTTAAGTGTCATAATTCACCTCAAATAATTCTGAAGCTGTCTGCCATTACGCATCTGCGCTTTCTTGTAAAGGAGCGCGCAGAGGTTATTCCCTCTCCTGTAGGACCTGCAATGGTAAAGGTGGTATGTCCCTCTCCGCCAAAGCCTATGCCTGCATAGGAAGGCGCATTCTTTACAAATATGGTTGTTTCAACCGCACTTGCGAATGCCGAAAGATTGTCGATATTCTTGGAGTGCATATGGGCTGTATGCCTGTTGCCGTGCTCTGCCTTAACCGCAAGGTCGATAGCTTCCTTGATGTCGCCAACTCTTACAATAGGAAGAATGGGCATCATAAGCTCCTCCTGAACAAACTCGTGGTTGAAGTCGGTTTCGCATATAATGCAGCGAATGTCAGAGGAAACCTTAATGCCGATCTTGTCAAGAAGCACAGCCGCATCTCTGCCCACACAATGACGGCTTACAACCTTTACAGTCTTGCCGGCCTTGTTGGTCTTTTCCTCAAGAACAACCTTTGCAAGTCTGTCAGCCTGCTCCTTGTTTATGAGGTAAGCACCGTTCTTCTGCATCTCGCGGATAAGCTCGTCCGCGATATTACGGAACGCAAACACTTCCTTTTCAGCGATACAGGGAAGGTTGTTGTCAAATGTGCAACCGTCAATAATATCCTTACCCGCCTTCTTGATGTCAGCGGTGTCGTCAACGATAACGGGGGGGTTGCCCGCGCCTGCGCCGATAGCCTTCTTACCCGAAGAAAGAACTGCCTTTACAACGCCGGGGCCGCCTGTGCAAACAAGAAGCTTGATCTTGGGGTGGGACTGCATAACAGCCGCGCTGTCAAGAGTGGGCTTATCCATAGAGCAAACAAGCACCTTGGGGCCGCCTGCCGCTGCCGACGCTCTGTTTACAAGGTCAACCGCGTAGTTGGACGCGCAAATTGCATTGGGGTGGGGGTTGAATACAACGCCGTTGCCCGCCGCGATCATTCCGATAGAGTTACAGATAACCGTTTCGGAAGGATTTGTGCTGGGGGTTATAGCTCCAACCACACCAAAGGGCGCCATCTCGGTAAGTGTAAGACCGTTGTCGCCTGTCTTTGCCTCGGCAACAATGTCCTCTGTACCGGGGGTCTTGTCAGCAACAAGAATGTGCTTTGCCGTCTTGTGGTCAACTCTGCCCATCTTTGTTTCGGCAACGCCGATCTTTGCCATTATAGGAGCTTCCGCACGGGTAAGCTTTCTTATCTCTGTTATAATCTTTTCTCTCTGCTCAACCGTCATAGCACGGACTGCCTTATAGCCCTGCTCTGCCGCATCGATTGCCTCATTCATATCAGAGTAAACTCCAATAAGCCTTCTGCCCTCATAAGAGGTAGAAGTCCAGCCGCTTGCGGGGATTTCCATACCGCGGACGACATTTTCGACAATTTTTCTGATTTGAGCCTCGCTTATGTTTGTCATAGCGTTTACTCCTTTACGATCTTAAGTGTATCAAGAGCAATCATATACTCCTCGTCGGTGGGAATTACCCAAACGGCTACTCTTGAGTTTGCGCCGCTGATGTTCTGCTTCTCGCCGCGAATGAAATTCTTGTTCTTTTCCTTATCTATTTCCACACCAAGGTAGGAAAGTCCCTCGCAGGCAAGCTCTCTCACCTTGTAGTCGTTCTCGCCTATTCCCGCGGTGAACACGAGAGCGTCAAGACCGTTCATCTCGGCGGTGTACGCGCCAATGTGCTTCTTTATAGAGTTTGTAAGTATCTTCATAGCAAGCTCTGCGCGCTTGTTGCCCGCTTCAGCCGCTTCCCAGATATTTCTGCAGTCGTTGGAAACGCCCGATATACCTAAAAGTCCGCTCTTCTTGTTAAGAATTGCTTCCATTTCCTCGGGGGTGTAGCCCTCCTTCTTCATAAGGTAGGTAACTACTGTGGGGTCAATGCTTCCCGAACGAGTACCCATTGCGATACCCTCCTGAGGAGTAAAGCCCATAGATGTGTCAATAGCCACGCCACCGTCAACCGCGGTAATGGACGAGCCGTTACCAAGGTGGCAGGTTACTATCTTAAGCTCCTTGGGGTCTTTGCCAAGGGTCTTTGCAAGCTCTGCGCTTACATAGCGGTGAGAAGTACCGTGGAAGCCGTAGCGGCGAACCTGATACTTTTCATAGAACTCGTAAGGAACGGGATAAATATATCTGAAATCCTCGATATCCGAATAGAAGGAAGTGTCAAACACAGCAACCTGAGGCACATCGGGCATTAGTCCAAGACAAGCCTTCATTCCCGCAATAGCGGGAGGGCCGTGAAGGGGGTTGATAGGCACAATGGTTTCAAGATACTTGATAACCGCCTCGGTGATCTTGGAGGACTTCTTAAGCTGTTCGCCGCCGTGAGCCACTCTATGTCCTACCGCGTCTATCTCCTCAACAGACTTGATAACGCCATACTCCGCAGAGCAAAGAAGCTCAAGCACGCGGGAAAGCGCTACGCTATGGTCTGTAAGGTTTGTTTCCTCGTAATATTTTTCATCGCCCCTCTTATGGGTAACAGTACCGCCCTCACCGATACGCTCGCAAACACCCTTTGCAAGCACGGCAGAGTCGGCCATATCAAAAAGCTGATACTTAAGGGAAGAGCTTCCCGCATTCAAAACAAGAATTTTCATAATTTATCCTCTCAATAGTATAATTCAATTCCCTTTTCCATAAAGAACTGCTTCCAGCTCTCGTCGGGCTCGCGGTCTGTAACCACCGCGTCTATATCCTCAAAAGCCCCAAGTCTTACAAATGATATTTTATCAAACTTGGTGTGGTCTACCGCAAGTATAACCTTTTTCGCAGACTTCATATACGCCTTTTTGATCATTGCATATATCTCTCTGCTATCGGTAATTCCCTTTTCTGTGTCAATTCCCTTGCAGGAAATTATAGCATAATCTGCGTAATATTTCTTAACAGTTTCATCTGCGGCAGGGCCGTAGAAGGACATTGACTCGCTTCTGTATGTTCCGCCTGTGGAAACAACATTCCAATCGTTCCCCTGAGGAAGGTCAAGAAGTATTTCCACCGAGTTGGTAACTATTGTAAGATTGTGCTTTGAGAATATACTTTTCACGGTGAAAAGCGCCGTGGTGCTTGTATCAAGCAGAAGGCTGTCGCCGTCGGATATAAGCGATCCGATTATCTCACCGATATATTTCTTTCCCTCAACATTAGTCTGCTTTCTTACCGTATAAGGAAGCTCGCTGGTCATACTGTCATTTCTTACCGCTCCGCCATAGGTCTTTTTGGCGTAGCCCTCTGATTCAAGCCTTTCAAGGTCGCGTCTGATAGTTTCTTCGGTAACCTCGTACTTTTCGGCAAGCTCGTTTACAACGACTCTGCCGTCCATCATCAACTTCTGGAGGATCTCTCCTCTTCTCTCTATAGGTAACATAGGCTTAAAGGATAGAGGCCCAAAGGCTCTTGTCGGGATTGGGGATTACAGAGCTGTCAAGGAAAAGACCTTCTCTGCCAACTCTTGCCTTAGCCGCATCAATAGCGGCGCTGACTGCCGCAACATCGCCTGTGATAAGCATAAACGACTTGCCGCACATTCCTCTTGCTATTCTAAGCTCGATAAGCGAGACCGCGCTGGTCTTTGCCGCCGTATCAGCCGCAACGATTATAGCGGGAGCTGAAAATGTTTCAAGCACTCCAAGGGACTTAGCGTTCTCCACACTTGCTCCGCCGTATATAGCGGGGAAAATATCCGAGTGGGGATTACCAAGCACAAAGGAGTCGGTAAGCTTGTCGCCAAGCTGTCTTTTTGCCGCCTCAATAGACGCCGAGATTGCCGAAATCTCACCGCCAATAAGAGTAATGTACTTTCCCGGGCAGACCACCGATGACTGAAGTATTTCTATATTGGCGGTCTTTACCATAAGGTCAGCGGCGGTCATTCCCGCCGAAACGGTCTGGTATTCAACCATTCCTATTGCTTTATTCAACATATGTTATCCGTCCTTAAATCAATTTTCGATAACAACATAGGTGTCTGTTATCTCTCTCACTCTGCCGTCAAGCGACGCGTGAACAGCCGCGCCTAACTTTTCCTTGGCGTAAACGCCGATAAGGTCGCCCGCCTTTACGCTGTCGCCCTTCTTTACCGCCGCCGTGCAAGGCGCTCCGATTCCCTGAAGAAGCGGAATCTTTACACTGTCGCAGGTAAGCTCTACATCTACGATAGGGGTCTTAAGGTCATACTTCTTAAGCCCCATTCTCGAAACAAGCCTTGACATAGGCACTTGTCTGTACTCAATATCCTTGCTTACCTCGCCTGCC
>JAZRHS010000070.1:0-2457 GCA_045644865.1 Eubacteriales bacterium
TCGCTGATATTGCCGTCAAGTATGCGAACAACTCGCTTTGCGTGGCGGGCAATATTGATGTCGTGGGTTATCATTATTATGGTTCTTCCCTCGGCGTTCAGCTCGTTGAATATCTCCATAACCTGCGCGCCTGTTTTCTGGTCAAGAGCACCTGTAGGCTCGTCGGCAAGAAGTATCGTGGGGTCTGTGGCAATGGCTCTTGCAATAGCAACTCTCTGCTGCTGACCGCCCGACATCTGATTTGGATAATGGTATAGCTTTTCCTCAAGCCCCACCCTCACAAGCATCTTTTTAGCCCTCTCCTCGCGCTGCTTTTGAGAAAGCCCCGCGTATATAAGGGGAAGCTCCACATTTTCAAGAGCCGTCTGCCTTTGAAGCAGGTGAAAAGACTGAAATATAAAACCTATCTCCTTGCTTCTTATATGCGCCAGCTCCTTTTCGTCAAGATTTGCTATATGCCGTCCCGAAAGGAAATACTCCCCCGAAGTGGGTGTATCAAGGCAACCGATTATATTCATCAGCGTTGATTTTCCGCTTCCCGACGGGCCAAGCACAGCAAGAAATTCTCCCTCTCGCACCTCAAGGTCAATCCCCTTCAGCACCACCGAGGTTTCGTCGCCCATTTTATACTCCTTAACGATGTTTTTCATCGTAAGTATAACCTTAGGCTCTTGATTTTTCTCTTTGTTCAAGCTCATTTTCAGCCTCACATTCCGGGTATCATAAAGATAAAGCTGCTTGGCGTATAGTATATTTTATCTCCGTCCTTAAGTCCCTCGAGAATTTCGATATGAACGCCGTCTGAAATACCAAGCTTAACGCTTCTCTCCTCAAGATGCCCGTCCTCGCCGTATATTCTTACAAAAGCGGTGTTATCGTTACGGTAATCTACAGAATCGACCGAAACGCTTACCGCCCCAAGGCTCTGTGATTTCACAAGACGAACCTCAACACTCATACCGCCGCGTACAAACTCGTCGGCATCAAATTCTACAGTTGCCTTAAAGTATGAAACTCCGCCCTCTATGGTGGCGTTATTTGCCACATAGGTTATCTCGCCCTTATAGCTTCTGTCAACAGAGTCTATATAAATATCTACTTCCTTGCCCACGCGGGTGTTAAGAATCGAATATTCGTCCACCTTTATGGATATTTCAAGCTTTTCAATATTTGAAACAGTACCTACCACCGAGCCTGCTCCCGCCATATTTCCCTCGTCAAGAGAAAGAGAGGAAATTGTTCCGCTGCAGGGTGCGGTAATCGTATAATCCTTAAGTGTTTCCTTAAGTCTTTCAAGGTCCTTTTCCGCACTCTCAAGGCTTAATGTATCCTTTAGCTTGTTTATAGTCGCCTCATAAGCCTCAAGCTGCTGATTTAACTGAAGCTCCACGGCATCATATGCAATAGCCGCATTTTCATATGCGGTAATTGCCGTGTCAAGGTTGTCAAACAAAACCTTAAAGCTCTGATTTCCGCCCTCTGAAAAATCCTTCGCCTTTATCTTGTATTCTTCAAGCGCGCGCTCTATCTCACGAGCCTTATTATCAAGAAGCACTTTGTATCTCTCTATCTCGACGGTGTTGCTATCACCCAGCTCCTCGACCTTCTTATCATATGAGCTATTCAACACACTATATTCAGCCAAAAGCTCTCTGTATTTCTCTCTTGCACCGTAAACATCGGTATCGGGAACAGCATCAATATACTCGTTAAAGCTGTCAAGAAGCTTATCTCGGGTTTCTTCCGCGTTATCCCTCTGAAGCTTAACATTGTTAAGAGATGTGTTAAGTCCATTATCGATGGAGTATTTAAGATTGTCATAGCTTCGTTTAGCATCAGCCAATGTATGCTCGTTTGCCTTTTTCTGCATTTCGAGATTTAATTCGGTCTGTTTTATGTTGTGCTCAATAGTCTGACTGTCGATCTTTGCTATAACATCACCCACTGCCACAATATCGCCTACCTCAACAAAAACCTCGGTTATCTTGCCCGATGCCATAGAAAGCACGCTCATCTGATCGGCAAAGCCAACATTTCCCACAAAGCTGTTATAGGTTACTATATCGCGTACAGAAGCTACCTCCTCCTTATATCCCGCACTCTCGTTTTTGGGAACAAGCAGACTTACCGCCAATACCGCCAACAAAATTACAACAACAGTTGTAAGAAGCTTGTGCTTTTTTAATACACTCAAAGTGTTTTTCATAAAATATCTCCTTCTTTTCCTATTTTTTATTACTACGATTATATACTATTATACAATAATTTATTTTCATAAAATAGTCATTTTGATAAAATTTATGTGAACATTTAATACAAATAAATATCCACCCGCGTAGCGGGTGGTATTTCATTTTCGGGCATAGCCCTAATAATACTGGCGGCGCACAAGTGCGCTTTAGATTGGCCTGCCAGCCACGCAATTATTACTTACTACCCATAAATGGGTCCCGTGGG
>JAZRHS010000071.1:0-9919 GCA_045644865.1 Eubacteriales bacterium
TACTGCGGTTGCAGTTAACCCGGAGGACGAAAACACAAAGCACCTTATCGGCAAAACTCTTATTTTGCCCATCGTTAACCGTGAAATTCCCGTAATCGCAGACGATTACGTTGAAATCGGCTTTGGTACAGGTTGCGTAAAGATTACCCCCGCACATGACCCCAACGACTTCCTTGTTGGTCAGCGCCACAATCTTGAGCAAATCAAGGTTATGAACGACGACGCCACAATGAACGCACACGCGGGCAAGTACGACGGTATGGACAGATATGCCTGCCGTAAGGCTCTCGTTGCCGACCTTGAGGCTGAGGGCTACCTTATAAAGACAGTTCCCCACCCCCACAACGTTGGCGTTTGCTACCGTTGCGGCACGGTTGTTGAGCCTCTCACCTCCGACCAGTGGTTCGTTAAGATGAAGCCTCTCGCAGCTCCCGCTATCGAGGCGGTCGAAAACGGAACTATCAACTTCGTTCCCGAGCGCTTCTCCAAGAATTACTTCAACTGGATGAACAATATCCTTGACTGGTGTATCTCCCGTCAGCTCTGGTGGGGTCACAGAATTCCCGCATTCTACTGCGACGATTGCGGCGAAATGTTCGTTTCCAAGGAAGACATGACCGTCTGCCCCAAGTGCGGCAAGGCACTCCGTCAGGACTCGGATGTTCTTGACACCTGGTTCTCCTCGGCGCTTTGGCCCTTCTCTGTTCTCGGCTGGCCCGACAAAACAGAGGACCTTGAAAAGTACTATCCCACAAGCGTGCTTGTAACAGGCTACGATATTATTACATTCTGGGTTTCGAGAATGATTTTCTCGGGACTTGAGCATATGGGCAAAGAGCCCTTCTCCACCGTATTTATCCACGGTCTTGTCCGCGATGCTCTTGGACGCAAGATGTCCAAGTCGCTTGGCAACGGTATTGACCCCCTTGAAATCATTGACAAGTACGGCGCAGACGCTCTCCGCTTTGCTCTTGCTACAGGTAACTCACCCGGAAACGATATGAGATTCTCGGACGAGAAGATAGAGGCGGCAAGAAACTTTGCCAATAAGCTTTGGAACGCTTCAAGATTCGTTCGTATGAACCTTACTATCGACGAGAGCAAGCTTCCCACAGAGGACAAGCTTGCTCTTGAGGACAAGTGGATACTCACCAAATTCAACGCCCTTGTTGCAAATGTAACCGCGGCACTTGACAAGTTTGAGGTGGGCGTGGCTCTTTCCAATATCTACGACTTCACTTGGGACATCTTCTGCGACTGGTACATCGAGCTTTCCAAGGTAAGACTTGGCGCCCAGGGTACAGAGGAAAATCTCGTGGCGCAGAATGTTATTGCTTATATTCTTACAGGAACGCTCAAGCTTCTTCACCCCTTTATGCCATTCATCACCGAGGAGATATATCAGGCTCTCCCCCACGATGACCCAAGCATTATGATCTCCAAGTACCCCGAATTCAACGCAAGCGAAAGCTATGCTGACGCTAACGAGCAGATGGAGCGCATAATTGCGGCTATCAAGGCTATAAGAAACCGCCGCAGCGAGATGAACATCGTTCCTTCCCGCAAGGCAAAGGTTTATATCGCAACCAAGTACACCGATAGCTTTAACGACAAGACCTCGGTATTCTTCACCCGTCTTGCTTCGGCATCGGAAATTGAGGTTGCAGAAAGCTTTGAGGGCGTTATCTCGGCTGACGACTCAGTGCAAATAATCACCGACTCGGCTACTATCTTCCTTCCCTTGGCTGACATTATAGACACCGAGAAGGAAATGGCAAGACTTACTGCCGAGGAAAAGAAGCTTATCGGCGAGATAGACAGAATTGAAAAGAAGCTTTCAAACGAAGGCTTCGTTGCAAAAGCACCCGCGGCAGTTGTTGAGGGCGAAAAGGTTAAGATGGCTAAATACCGCGAAAACCTTGAGGGCGTAAGAGCCGCTATTGCAAAGCTTAAGTAAAAATTTAAGGCGACGGATTTCCGTCGCCTTTTATTAACAACAAATCACCTCAACCCTTTTTCCCTGCTTTTTGGCGTAATCTATTGTGTATTTGCTTCCCTTTGACACCCCGTCCCATATTACAAGAACAGAGTCAGCCATATCTACCATCAGCTCGTTCCGCTTAAGAGGCGCGCCCTTGCCGTATATTTTATATTGAGGACGAAGTATCAGCTTTGAGATTTTGTGCTTATCCGCATATTTCTCGGCAAGAGTATCCACCCCACCCGCACCGCCGCTGATTATAAGCTCTGTATTCTCGGGAATATATGGGCTAAAATCAAAATCCACTATGCTTCTTGACCCTACAATTAACAATTTCATATTATAATTCTCCTTGAAAACACTATATATAACATAGACTTTATTATATGTTTCATAATATCAATTATATTATATCATATTATTTTTCATATGTAAATAGGTTATAATGCTTATATACAAATAAAGGAGATATTTAATATGCTTGAAAGTCAGTATAAAATGAACTTAATAAAGATAGGTCTTAAAATGGCATATTATAGAAAACTGCAAGGAATGACACAGGAAGAATTGGCAGAAGCCGTGGACATATCCACAGGATATATGGCCCAGCTGGAAGGTGCGAACTGCTTTTTCTGCCCCTCTCTGAAAACCCTTTTCAAGATTGCAGAGGTCTTGGGAACTACCGTTTCAAAGCTCACCGACATTGATGATGATTAAAACAAAAATTTTTATAAATTTGGGAACTTTTTCAAAAAACCTCCGTCTTATTTAGTGAAAACTAAAAACGGAGGTTTTTGTTATGAAAAAGAAATTTTTAATTTACGCACTGATTCTTACGCTTATAGCAACTCTTTTAGCGTCCTGCGGAGCAACCGCCAAAGACGAAGCCCTTAATATAATGGGAGTTACCACCGCCCCCGCCGAGGACGCGGACTACGGCTACAGCGGTGGCTATAACGAAAAGTATTACGACAGAGTTATGGACTCGGTCGAAACAGAGGTTGTTTCCCCTTCTACAGGCGCAAATAACGGCGACTACAAGGAAAAGATAATCAAAAACATCAATATGAGTGCCCAGACCAAGGAATACGAAAAGGCACTTGACGGTATTCTCTCCTCTCTCGCCCAAAATGGCGGATATGAGGAGTCGGTAACAAGCTCTGGCAGAAGCTACTACGCAGGCGACTACTACACCAGAAGCGCCCGTATGACGCTCCGTGTACCCGCAGAGAAGCTTGAAGTCTTTCTTAGCGAGATTGGCGGACTCATCAACATAACCTCGCAGACCTCGTCCCAGTCAAATGTAACGGCGCAATACTACGACACAGTAGCAAGGCTTGGTGTTCTTGAGGCAGAAAGACAGGCTTATGAGGAAATGCTTAAGCTTGCCAAGGATGTTACCGAGGTGCTTGAAATAAGAGATAGGCTCTATCAGACCATTGCGGAGATAGAGGCGGCTCAAACCACCCTTAAGGTGTACGACAACAAGGTAGCGTATTCCACGGTAATTATCAACCTTGAGGAGGTCAGAGAGTATGTTCAGACCCCCACCACCAAGGCAACCTTTGGCGAGCGTATAGCCAACAGCTTTACAAGAAGCTGGAAGAACTTTGCAGACAACTTCCAGGACTTCGTGGTATGGCTTATCGGTGCGCTTCCCACTATACTTGTAATAGTTGTATTTGCGGGCGCAGGCACAACCATTGCCCTTATAGCAGGCAAAAAGGCGCAGAAAAAGAAGCAAAACAAAAATGACTAAAAATTAAAGAGGGAGCGTCGCTCCCTCTTTTCTTTCATAATAAGAATTCCGCAAAATCCACTTCTCAATAGTTTTTGTAGGGCGGGGCTGTTGCGAAGCAACTTGTGAGCGAAGCGGGTTTGCCCTTCCGCCCTACGAAAACTCAAGATAAAAATAATCTCAACACAGGTTGTTATCCCAAATTTTATATGATTATTGACTTTTTCACTCTTTCAGAGTATAATTTAAGCAATGTACTACTTGGAGGTATCTGGCCGTGTCAAATTCAACACATAAAAATAAATACGATCTATTTAGAAAACGACATTATATTTCAATAATAAAACAGACTGTTGATTATTGTACTTGGCTTTTCGGGTATAAGAAAAAACCGTTTCTTTTTGAAACCGAAAACCGCAAGGGTGAATTGATGTACATATGCCGAGGAAAAAAGCATCGATATGCTATTTTCTATGACTATAAGCAATTCAAAAAAACATTTGAACACCTGGACTTTGAGGGACAGTTAGCATATGCTATGTCGCTGATTGCCCACGAGATGGGACACTATTATCAAATGCGCCAACTTGACTCCCCCAAGCCACGAGAATCGGCTGAAACCTTAAACGCGTGGCGCGAGAATGACGAAAATGCCAAATTCCCAGACGATTGCGACTCACTTTTGGAATTTTATACACAGCCTATGGAGCTTGACGCTGAACTTTTCGCGTATGTCTTTGTCGCAGAACAACTAAATATACAAATAGGTTTAGATTTCATAGACCCAGGTTTCCTAAAAATATTGGAAAATCGTTATATTGAGCTTTACGGAGAAACAAATGAAGAACTGTTTAAGCAATAAAAAAACCTCAACCGCAAATTTTATTAAATCTGCGGTTGAGATATGGTACGGGCGAAAGGACTTGACTCTCGTCGCGACACCGCAAAGCCGAGGTCTTGATTTCGGCTTCGCTACGCTCCTCAGTCAGTCGCGGCTCTGACAGCCATTTAGGCTGTCATTCACTTCCGCTCCCCTTCAAGTCCTTATTTTATGCCCCAAACCAAAAGGGAGTGCGTTGCACTCCCTTTTGGTTTGGTACGGGCGAAAGGACTTGAACCTTCACGTCGGGGACACCAGATCCTAAGTCTGGCGCGTCTGCCAATTCCGCCACGCCCGCGTATTGGGTCGCCAACGGCGACCCTTATTATTCTTAATTAAAGTATCCAAGCTTATAGAGAAGCTCTGCGATAAACACCGCGCCGCCTGCCGCGCCGCGAAGTGTGTTGTGTGAAAGTCCCACAAACTTATAGTCAAACACGCTATCCTCACGAAGTCTGCCAAGAGTTATACCCATACCGCCGTAAATATCGCGGTCAAGCTTTGCCTGAGGACGGTTATCCTCTTCAAAATATGTGATAAACTGCTTGGGCGCGCTGGGAAGCTCAAGCTCCTGTGCCTTACCTGCGTACTCCGCCCACGCCTTGATTATTTCTTCCTTTGAGGGCTTATTCTCAAACTTTACAAACACCGCCGCGGTATGACCGTCGCTTACAGGAACACGAATGCACTGTGTTGTGATAAGGGGAGCGTCAGCCTTTACCACCTGATCGTTTTCAACCTTACCCCAGATTTTGAGAGGCTCCTGCTCGCTCTTTTCTTCCTCGCCGCCTATGTAGGGGATAACATTATCTATCATTTCGGGCCACTCACGGAAGGTCTTACCCGCCCCCGAGATAGCCTGATATGTTGTTGCGAGAATAACAGAGGGCTTATATTTAAGAAGGGGGGTAATTGCGGGAACATAAGACTGGATAGAACAGTTAGGCTTTACAGCGATAAAGCCGCGCTTTGTGCCAAGCCTTTTTCTCTGCGCCTCAATAACCTCAAGGTGCGCGTCATTGATTTCGGGAATTACCATAGGAACATCGGGTGTCCAACGATGAGCCGAGTTATTGGAAACAACGGGAATTTCAGCCTTTGCATATGCTTCCTCAAGGGCTCTTATCTCATCCTTCTTCATATCAACAGCGCAGAAAACGAAGCTGCACTTCTTCATTTCCTCAATGTTCTGCGCGTCATAAACTATCATATCCGCAAACTTTTCGGGCATAGGCACAGACATCTTCCATCTGTCGCCAACCGCCTCTTTATAGCTTTTACCTGCCGAGCGTGCGGAAGCGGCAAGTGCCACCACCTCAAAGTAGGGGTGATTTTCAAGGAGCGTAAGGAAACGCTGACCAACCATACCTGTCGCGCCTACTACTCCGACCTTCATCTTTTCCATAATAAAACCTCTTACAATTAAAATAATAACTTATATATAATACCACAATATTCAATAAAAATCAAGGGTATTACGAAATTTTCATATAAATTCCTTATAAATTTCGTTTTTGGGAACGCCCCTGTCCTTGGCAACCGCTTTTATGGCGTCCTTTTTGCTCATTCCTGCCGCCATATAGCCTTCAAGATGCTCCTCTATGCTCATTTCGGCAAAGCTTTCAACCGTCTCTGGCGCGCCCTCGACCACAAGGACATACTCACCTCTTGGCTCGTGTTCTTTGTAATACGCAACCGCACCTTCAAGTGTTGTGCGCTGGACTTCCTCGTTAAGCTTGGTAAGCTCACGGCAGAGGGCTATTCTCCTGTCCGCTCCAAAGGCCGTCTGCATATCGGCAAGAGTTGACTTAAGCTTATGAGGCGCTTCGTGGAAAATCATTGTTCTTTCTTCCCCCGAAAGCTTTGAAAGCTGCTTGCGGCGCTCGGATTTGTTTGCCGACAAAAAGCCTTCAAAGCAAAAGCGGCCTGTGGGAAGTCCCGAAAGTGTAAGTGCGACGATAGCGGCACAGGGCCCCGGAACAGAGCTGACCTTTATTCCCTTATCCGCACAAAGAGCCACCATATCCTCACCCGGATCGGAGATTGCGGGCGTACCGGCATCGGTTATAAGGGCACAGGATTCTCCCAAAAGAAGTCTTTCGGCTATCTGCTCTCCCCTCTCCTTTTTGTTATGCTCAAAATAGGAAACCATAGGCTTGGAGATACCCAGATAGGAAAGCAGCCGCACCGAATTTCTCGTATCCTCAGCGGCAATAAAATCCACCTCTGAAAGCACCTTTACGGCGCGCTCCGAAAGGTCGGCAAGATTGCCTATTGGCGTTGCCACCAGATAGAGGGTGCTTTTTTCAACCTTATTTTTCTCTCCGCTTGGAGAAGCCTTAACATTACTCATATAAAAACCTTTCTTTTTATCACAATTACGCCCATTTCGGAATAAAATGGTACAAAAACCACCGAAAGGACATAACATCTATGGCAATAAAAATCTACATTGACCAAGGCCACAATCCATACAACCCCAACGCGGGCGCAGAGGGCAACGGCTTAAGGGAACAGGACCTTGTTTACCGAATTGGAATTCTGCTTGCCGAAAGGCTTCGTGCCAACGGCAATTTTGAGGTGCGGCTCTCCCGCCCCACTCCCGACACACAGGTCGGAACATCAAATTCAACAAGCCTTCGTATGCGTGTAGCTGACGCCAACGCCTGGGGCGCCGATTATTTTATAAGCCTGCCCACCAACGCCGCCGCGTCAAGCGCCGCCTCGGGCAGCGAGGCGCTTGTTTACGCCGTTCCCTCGGTAGCCGCCACACTTGGCGAGGATATTCTCTATTGGCTGAACAGAGAAACCGGACTTCGCAACCGCGGCGTTATCGTCCGTAACCGCCTGTATGTTTTAAGAAAAACACAAATGCCCGCAGTTCTCGTCGAGCTTGGATTTATCACCAACTACAACGACGCGATGCTGATGCTGAATTCCCCCGAGCTTTTCGCCGACGGAATTTACAACGGAATTATCAATTATCTCGGGCTTTAATTGCCAAGCATACGAAGAAGCTGCGCCTCGTCTATAATGGCAACTCCGAGGTTTTGCGCATTAGTCAGCTTGCTCCCTGCCGCCTCGCCCGCAACAACATAAGATGTTTTCTTTGAAACCGAGCCCGACACCTTGCCGCCCCTGGCTTTTATCATTTTTGAAGCCTCGTCGCGGGAAAGAGTGGGCAATGTCCCCGTAAGCACAAAGGTCAGACCCTCAAGCGAGCTGTCGCTTGGCATAGCGGTAGCTTCTGTAACAAGTCCCGCCTCAATAAGCCTTATGCAAAGCTCCCTGTTTGTTTCGTGGGAGAAAAAATCCACCACACATTTTGCGGTTATTTCGCCAAAGTCCTCAATGGCGCATATTTCCTCTACAGTAGCGTCAAAGCAGGCCTCAAGCGTACCGTAGCGAGCCGCAAGCGATGCCGCCGCAACCTCGCCTATATTTCTGATTCCAAGGCCGTACAAAAGCCTTTCAAGCCCCGCCTTCTTTGAATTTTCGATTGAAGCAACAAGGTTTTCTGCCGACTTCTTGCCCATTCTGTCAAGCTCGGCTATCTCCTCGGTCTTAAGCGAATAAAGGTCTGCCACATCAAGGATAAGCTTGTTTTTAAGAAGAAGCTCAACTATCTGCGGACCAAGTCCCTCAATGTTCATAGCCCCCTTTGAAGCAAAATGCTCTATTGAACGGGAAAGCTGAGCGGGGCAGGCGCTGTTTGTGCATCTGGTTGCCGCGCCCTCCTCGGGGTCATAAAACACCCTTTCACCGCAAGAGGGACAGCGCTCGGGCATATTGAACTCAACCTCGCCGCCGCTTCGCTTGTCCTTGTGGGCGCAAACCACCTCGGGAATAATATCGCCCGCCTTCTGCACGGTAACGGTATCGCCAATCTTTATCTCTCGTTCTCTTATAAATTCAATGTTGTGAAGCGTCGCTCTTGACACGGTAGTTCCAGCAAGTCTTACAGGCTCAAGCACCGCGTTGGGAGTAAGCACACCTGTGCGCCCCACGGCAACAGTTATGTTAATAAGCCTTGTCTGCTTTTGCTCGGGGGGGAATTTATATGCTACAGCCCATTTGGGGGAGTTAGTTCCCTCACCTACCGTGGTACGCAAGCCTGTATCGTCAAGCTTTATTACCACACCGTCAATGTCGTAGGCAAGCCCGTCGCGAAGCTCGCCAAGCCTGTTTATATGGTCAATTACCGCCCCTGCGCCCTTCACCCTTGCTCTGTCGCGAAGCACGGGGAACTCAAGCTCGGCAATTCTGTCAAGTATCTCGCTGTGCGAGGTGGGATTTTCTCTGTCAAGATAAAGCTCACCCTCCTGAAGGTTGAACACAAAAATGTCAAGCCCGCGCTCGGCGGCTATTTTTGAGTCAAGCTGACGGAGTGAGCCTGCCGCCGCGTTTCGGGGATTGGCAAAAAGCGATTCTCCATCCATCTCTCTTCGGGCATTCAGCTTTTCAAAGGAAGCCCTTGGCATATACACCTCTCCGCGAACAGTAAAGCTAAGCGGCTCTTTAAGCATAAGAGGAATGGTCTTTATGGTCTTGACATTAAGAGTAACATCCTCACCAACCTCGCCGTCCCCTCGGGTCGCTCCCATAACAAGAACTCCGTTACGGTAGGTCAGCGCCACCGAAAGACCGTCTATCTTTGGCTCTACCGAATACTCGGCATCGCCCACAATCTCGCTTGTCTTTGCTACAAAGGACTCCACCTCATCAAAGGAAAACACATCGGCAAGCGAATTCATCTTTACACCGTGAGTTACCTTTTCAAACTTGTCAAGAGCCTTTCCGCCAACTCTGTGAGTGGGCGAGGCAGGGTCTGCAAGCTCGGGGTGCTTTTCCTCAAGAGCCTTAAGCTCTGCGAACATCATATCATATTCGTAGTCTGAAATTTCAGGCGCGTCATATACATAATACAGCTTTGCATGATGTGTAAGCACCTCGCGAAGCTCTTTTATTCTTTTTACTTCGGAATCCATATCATTTCCTCCATATTTCATTCTCTTTTTATTTTACCAAATTAACACATCAATGTCAATCGTTTTGCCCGAATTTGCCTTTTTTCGACCAATTTTATGTGTTTATTGCACAAAATATGTGTACAATTTTTTAATTTTTCAATATACTCTTTACAAGCGAATAATAATGTGCTATAATCAAATTACAGACACGGAGAGCACCGTGCCTCTCCGTGAATAGCTTCAAGGAGGATTTGGTATGAAAATTACAATTAACGCAAGGCAGATGACGGTTCGCGAAAGCCTTAAGGAGCTTGTCTACGAAAAGCTTTCAAAGCTTGACAAGTATTTCT
>JAZRHS010000072.1:0-22669 GCA_045644865.1 Eubacteriales bacterium
CTTCATTCCCCGGTTCAAATCCGGGTGGCACCTCCATAAAACGCTGCATGGCTTGCAGCGTTTTTTATCCCAGACATTCTCATACGCCTTGGTAGCTCAGTTGGTAGAGCAGTAGACTGAAAATCTACGTGTCGGTGGTTCGATTCCGCCCCAAGGCACCAAATAAGCGGTAGTAGCTCAGTTGGTAGAGCGCCACCTTGCCAAGGTGGAGGTCGCGAGTCCGAGTCTCGTCTACCGCTCCATTTTATTCGGTGCCATAGCCAAGTGGTAAGGCAAAGGTCTGCAAAACCTTCATTCCCCGGTTCAAATCCGGGTGGCACCTCCAACGCAAAGGACGCTTTAGGGCGTCCTTTTTGCGTTGGAGGTGCCTTTTGTTGTTTGAGGCGGTTCTGCAAAGCAGAACGGTTCAATTACGGGTAGGCGAGAAAAAACGATTAAGTATCGTTTTTTGCCGCCGAAACCGCCCAAAGCAAGGAGTGTGCCGAGCCGAGTGCCGCAGGCGACGGCAGACGACTATGCGACGGTGGAGGGGGCACCTACAAAACAAAAAGCCCTGCGATTGCAGTGCTTTTTGTTTTGGAAATGATGTTTGCCTTCGGCAAATGATGTTGGCTTTGCCAATGATGACGGCTTTGCCTAATGATGTGTGGCTTCGCCACATTTTATGGCAAACAATGCATCATTGCGACCGACGGGAGCAACATCATTTTGAACGAGCGAAAAACATCATATCGCCGCAGGCGACGCATCATTTCCCTTGAAATCTCTCCGCGTTTATGTTTCTGTCAACATGTGCCAACGCAAAGGACGCTTTAGGGCGTCCTTTTTGCGTTGGAGATACCGCCTTTTACCTTATCTTGACATCTTGATTTTTTTATGCTATACTAAACTCAATAAATTAACCTTATTTTGCCTGAAGCGGGAGTGAAAATATGAAAAGATTATTGAAAAACGGTACAGTTGTAAATGTATTCACCGATGAGCTTATAAATGCCAATGTTCTTATTGACGGTGAGCGAATTATCGGTGTAGGCGACTACTCTGATGCTGATGCCGATATTGTTGAAGATGTAAGCGGAAAGTATATTTGCCCCGGTCTTATTGACGGTCATATTCATATTGAAAGCACTATGCTGACTCCCTGTGAGCTTTCCAAGCTTTGCGCTATAAACGGAACCACCTCTATAATTGCTGATCCCCACGAGATAGCAAATGTGTGCGGTGCAGATGGCATAAAATATATGCTTGAAGCAAGCGAGGGCTTGCCTGTGAGCGTTTATGTGGTTCTTCCTTCCTGTGTGCCTGCAAGCGGTTTTGATGAATCGGGCGCGATTCTTGAAGCGGAGGAGCTTCGTGAGCTTTATGCTCACCCTCGCGTGGTTGGTCTTGGTGAAATGATGAATTATCCCGGTGTGCTCTTTGGGGATGAGAAAGTAATGAGTAAAATAAGCGACGGTCTTAAGCTTTGCGGTCTTGTAAACGGACACGCTCCGCTTCTTTCGGGCAAAGCGCTTGACAAGTATATTTCCGCGGGAATATATGATGACCACGAATGCTCCTCGGTAGACGAGGCGAAGGAACGCATAAGAAAGGGGCAGGCGGTTATGATACGCCGTGGAAGTGCGGCGCGTAACCTTGCCGACCTTCTTCCTCTTTTTGATGAGCCTTGGAACAGGCGTTGTATGTTAGTTACCGACGATTACCACCCCCACGACCTGTTGACAAAGGGACATATAAACAGTATTATAAGAGAAGCGGTAGATGCGGGACGCTCTGCGCTTGTAGGTATAAGAATGTCAAGCCTTCAGGCGGCAAGGCATTTCGGGCTTGAAGGCGTGGGAGCGATTGCCCCCGGATATGTTGCTGACATAGCTGTTTTTGATGATCTTAAGGAGCTTAAGGCTTTTGATGTATACAAGGCGGGCAAAAAGGTTGTTGAGAATTATAGTGTGGTTGATTTTACTGAGCCTTTTGTCAGCTCCGAAATAACTAAAAGCATTTTAGGCTCGTTTAAGTTGAAGGAGCTCACAGAGGATAACTTTACAGTTAAGCCACAGGGAAGCAAATGCAGAGTAATCAAGGTGTTTGCAGGAACGCTTCTGACAGACGAGCTTGACACCGAACTTGATTTTTTAAAGGATAACGGAATAGATGTATCCCGTGACATTCTTAAGCTTGCGGTGGTTGAGCGATATGGTAATTCGGGCAATATAGGTCTTGGCTATATTAACGGAATTGGACTTAAGAAGGGCGCTATAGCCTCCTCTGTATCTCACGATTCCCACAACCTTATAGTGGTTGGAGCAAGCACAGAGGATATGGTAATTGCGGCAAATCGCATAAATCAGCTTGGTGGCGGCTGTATTGTTGTGGCTGACGGTAAAATAATTTGCGAAATGCCCTTGCCCATAGGCGGTCTCATGACCGATGTTCTGGCAACAGTTGCCGCGGAGCAGAATCACAATCTTGACATTGCGGTAGCGGGGCTTGGTGTTGCAGAGGGAATAAATCCCTTTATGAATATGTCCTTTGTGGCACTTCCTGTTATTCCTCATTTGAAGATGACCACTCTTGGCCTTGTTGATGTAGACAATCAAAAAAAGCTGCCTTTGTTCCTTGATTAGGAAAAGGCAGCCCGTCCCTTGCGGGTAGCGTTAATTTTTGAGCTTGCCGATGGCGCTGAACACGGCAAAAATGACGATGTCAACAACAACTATTGTTGCGCCGACGGGTGTTGAATAAAGTATTGATATAATAAGTCCTATTGCCGACGCGCATACCGAAATTGCGGCAGAGGCAATAACCACTTGCTTGAATTTTTTGAAAACTCTCATTGCAGAAAGTGCGGGGAAAATTATCAGCGCCGCAATGAGCAGAGAGCCTACAAGGCGCATAGCAAGAACAATAACTACTGCGGTAACTGTTGCGATGAGCAGGTTGTAGACCTGTGTTTTTACCCCTATTGCTTGGGTGAAATTTTCGTCAAAGGTTACCGCAAAAATTTTGTTGTAGAAAAAGCAGTAAGCGAGAATAACAAGAAGCGACATAATTACGCATACCCAAACATCGGTTTTTGAAAGTGTAAGAATGAGCGTCGAGCCAAATAGGGTAGAGCATACATCGCCCGAAACATTTGCCGAGGAAGGAAACATATTAAGAAGTAAATATCCAACCGCAAGCGCGCCTACCGAAATCATAGCGATTGCGGCGTCGCCCTTTATTTTTGCTTTTTGTCCCATACGAAGAAGCAGCACCGCCGCCGCAATAGTTATGGGCATTATAATAAGCATATTGTTTGACGCTCCGAGAATTGTGGCTATGGCAAGAGCGCCAAAGGCGACATGAGAAAGTCCGTCGCCGATAAATGAGTATCTTTTTAATACAAGGGTAACGCCAAGCAGCGCAGAGCAAAGCGAGATAAGTATTCCGACTATGAAGGCGTATCTTACAAACGGGAAAGAAAAATAACTGAAAAGCTCTGTAAAGAAGTTCATTATTCGCCCTCCCTTGCCATAAAGAATTTGCCTATATGGCTGTTTTTATAGTCCTCGGTTTTTCCGAAAAAGAGAGGCTGACGACCAAGATGCAGGATTTTTGAGGAATATCTTACCGCTGAGGCGATATCGTGAGATACCATAATAACGGTTATGCCTTCTTCCTTGTTTAAGGCCTCGATAAGCTCGTACATTTCGGCGGTAACAAGGGGGTCAAGACCTGCAACAGGCTCGTCAAGAAGCAGCATTTTCTTTGTGGCGCAAAGGGCGCGGGCAAGTAATACGCGCTGCTGCTGACCGCCCGAAAGCTCGCGATAGCATCTGTCTTTAAGTCTGATTATATCGAGCTTTCGCATTGATTCCTCTGCGAGAGCCTTTTCTTTTCTTGTATAGAAGGGGCGAATTCCGCACCTTGAGATGCAGCCCGAAAGAACGATTTCTCCAACGGTAGCGGGAAAATCCTTTTGTATTACGGTTTGCTGGGGAAGATAGCCCACCTCGTTAAGCGAGAAGCCTTCCTCGGTTATTATTTCTCCCGAGCTTGGCTTTTTAAGGCCTGTAAGAACCTTTATAAGCGTGCTTTTTCCCGATCCGTTTTCACCCACGATGCAAAGATAATCACCCTTGTCAACGCTGAAATTAAGATTTTCAACGATGTTTTTTCCATCGTAGCCGAGTGCGGCGTTTTTTACCCTTATCTGTGCCATTTTTGCGCCTTTCTGTAGTTTTTTACTTAATTATTATACCGCCTTTTTGAATTTTTGTCAACATATTTGAAAAGTGTTTGCAGAAATTGATAAAACGCTCTTGAATTTTTAATTAAAATATGTTATTATATAATGTAATTCGTTATAAAGAGGAAAAATATGTACAGATCGATACTTGATATTAAAGAAACGCAGAGAGCTATCAAATCCTGTAAGGATTTCTTTGAAAGAGAGCTTGCGTCTGCCCTTAACCTTGTGCGTGTCAGCGCGCCGCTTTTCGTTACGCCCGAGTCGGGTCTTAACGATACCCTCAATGGCGTTGAGCGCCCTGTTGAATTTGACCTGCTTGAAACAGGCAAAAATGTGCAGATAGTTCAGTCGCTTGCAAAGTGGAAAAGATACGCTCTTGGTAAATACAGATTTGATGCGGGTGAAGGCCTTTATACAGATATGAACGCGATACGCCGTGATGAAAACCCCGACGCGATACACTCCATATATGTCGACCAGTGGGACTGGGAAAAGGTTATTACAAAAGAGCAGAGAACCCTCGACACCCTTAAGGAAACTGTTAAGGCTATATACTCTACCCTTAAGAATACCGAAAAGTATATGGTAAAGGAATACCCTTTGCTTAAGAAGGCGTATGACAAAAATCCGCTTCCCGATGAGATATTTTTCGTTACCACACAGGAGCTTGAGGATATGTACCCCGAGCTTTCGGGAAAGGAAAGAGAACACACCATTTCCCGTGAAAAGGGCGCAGTCTGCATTATGCAGATAGGCGGAAAGCTTAAGTCGGGCAATAAGCACGACGGCCGTTCTCCTGACTATGATGACTGGACAATGAACTGTGATATTCTTTTGTATTTTGATGTTCTTGATATTGGACTTGAAATCTCAAGTATGGGTGTAAGAGTTGACGAGATCGCTCTTGACAGACAGCTTGACGAGGCAGGCTGTAACGACAGAAGACATTTGCCCTTCCACCGTGCGGTCCTTGAGAAGAAGCTGCCCTATTCCATAGGCGGCGGTATAGGTCAGTCGCGACTTTGTATGTTCTTCCTTAAGAAGATGCACATAGGCGAGGTACAGGCATCTGTTTGGCCCGAGGAGCAGGAGGACGCGCTTCTTAGTAAGGGCTGCAGACTTCTTTGATATGACAAGGCTTATTATTGTTAGACACGCTCAAAGCGAGAGCAATTCCGCTCACTTCTATGCGGCAAGCACTAATGTAAATCTGACCGAGCTTGGCAGAAGGCAGGCAGAAATTACCGCCGACTATCTTAATGATATTCATATTGATATCGCCTATTGCAGTAATCTTGTAAGAGTGATTCAAACCGCAAAGCCTATTGTAAGGGGAAGAAATATCCCATTCATTATAACCGAAGACCTTCGGGAGATAAACGGCGGCGGCTTTGAGGGCATAACCTATGAAGAAATACGCGAGAGGTATCCTTATGAGCGTCAGATGTGGTATGATGATATTTTGAACTGCTATTGCCCAAGCGGCGAGGGTATGTATGACCTTTATAACCGTATGGCACCCGTCTTTGACAGGATTATTCAAGCAAACCGGGGGAAAACGGTTCTTGTTGCAACTCACGCTTGTCCCATAAGAGTTATGACCAATAAGTTTCTCGGAAAGCCCTTTTCGGAGCTTAATTCCACACCTTGGGCAAGTAACGCCTCGGTAACGATTGTCGATGTTGATGACGATAATAATTATTCAATGGTGCTTCAGGGCTATGATAAGCATATAACTGATGCGGGTTTAGAGCCTACCGCACTTACATAATCCCCTATGGGCTTTTTCTTTGGGGATTTAAAAAGCGAGTCAAATGACTCGCTTTTTAGTTTCTAATTATAACATATGCCGTTTTCATTTAATCTTTTTTTAATGACATCTATGGCGATTTCAGAAGAATCAATGCCTATAAAATTACGACCTAATTTTGCAGCAGCTAAAAGCGTTGTTCCACTACCAGCAAAACAATCCATAATTATGCTGTCTTCCCTTGACGATTGTTTGATTATCAATTCAAGCATTTCAAGATTCTTCTGAGTTGGATATTTAGGTGTTTGGGGGTCTTTATATTTCCAAATATCTTGTATTTTCTTTCCTTTATGCTCATCTGCATATTTTTTAATACGTGGGTTTCCTGTTTTCGACCATTCAATTAAACCAAGTTTGTCCATTCTATCAAATTCTTCAGGGCTTGTGCGCCAATGCCTACCAGCAGGTGGTAATATTCCACGCCACGGCATACCCGTTATACCATTAGCGGTTTCGCCAGGAGCATGTAAGGGAATAGTTGTATATCTTCTGCCGTTGGCATCAATTTTAGTGAATTTTGTAGCCAATTCGCTTTCTTCTAAAGAACTTTTGATTTCATTCCAAATGTTTTTTTGTGGATTTTTAGAATAGAAAAGAATCATATCTTTTTCATTTCCATAGGCTTTTCTATCAAAATTTTTAGGATTTGATTTTATACGAGTTATATCATTTTTGAAGTTTTTAGCACCAAAAATCTCATCTAAAATCAACTTAAAATAATGCCCCATTTTTGTGTCTATATGAACATAAAGACTACCCTCGTCAGATAAAAGCTCATATATAAGAACCAATCTTTCATACATGAATTTAATAAACTCATCACTAGTCATTAAATCGCTATACGCAATGGTGTTGCTTTTTTTACGGCTTATTGTATTTGCACGATCTTCACTTACAGAGAAAATTTGATTTGTATTAAAAGGCGGATCTATATAGATTAAATCTATAAAACCTTTTCTTGCACTTAACAAAGCAGACATTATCTCAAAGTTATCGCCTTTAAACAAATATGACATATCATCACTCGTGCTTATCGGTGAAACTAATTTTACCTTTGATAAAATACTTTCTTTTGTTTCTTTGTTTTTAAATAATAATTCCATTTTGTATATCCCTTATAACGAATATAAAAACTCTCTAAGTAAAAGACTTGATATGATAACTTGTTCTTCGTGATTTTCCAAATAGCGATATAGTTTATGATTTCCTTTAATGTAGAGAACGCCGTCCATAATGGCAATAGGAACAACTTCCGCATTTAATTCTGTGGAATGAAATTTTGATGTTATAGTTGAAACAGCATCATCAAATTGTGCGTTTTGATGCCCGCCAAAGTCTGTCAAGAATTTTGCTTCACCTACAACATATTTACCGTTAAAACGAGCCAAAAAATCTAATCCTTTTTCTCTTCTGTAACCAAGATATTTAATTGCAAAATTAGCCATTTCTGCATCGGACACATTTAAAATTGCATTTTCATTTGGATTATATAAAAAATCTGAAACGCTTTTGTAAACGGGGACTCCTAAAGTTCCTTTATTAATCCAATACTTAAACATAGGGCCGATTTGACGATTTGTTTCTTTAGGTTCAGTGCATTTTTCAATAACAACATCGTACCCTAATTCATAAATAGTCCCTGCAACTCTGTTAATTGTTTGTGGATTTCTTTTTATGGAAGAGGGGTCTCTGCGCAAATATGCTACATAAGAGTCCTTTATGGGGAACAATTCTAATTGCAATAAATTTTTTATAAGCAATTCATTATTTCTGTTTTGAAATGCCGTTTCAATCCCATGCTGTAAATTAGGGGGGAGTTCTCTGCGTAAATTGGGGGAAATAGGATAAACTTTATATAATTCATCAAGGTAGTTTCTTTGATTGGCAAATTCAATGCTCATCTCAGTCCAAATATTCATATTCCTTTTCCTTTCTTAGTCTTTTCATTTGAATGAAAATCTAAATGTGAAGGGCGACTATGAACAAGTCCGTAAAAACGGACTTGTTCAGTACGGGGTGTTTTTTTATTTAGCCTATAATAAAGCTCAATGTAAGATATACTGTTCCGAGAACCATAAGAGCCGCAAGCGCAAGGCAAGCAATTCTTACGATAGTTTTCTTTGTTTTCTGACTCATAACTTTTTTCCTTTCCTTAATTTAAGAGAGAATTGTTCCCACAGCGGGAAGCTTAAGCTTTTTGTAGCCCTTTGTATCACCGAATTTTTCTGTGAAATTGGTGTCCGCGGATACTATTTTTTGATCCTTCTTCAGGGTCATAAGTGTTACTCCGCCCGCGCTTCTCGTTGATTTAACGGGAATAAGCGTGGACTTGAACACGATAGCTCTGTCAGCAGAGCTTATCATCATAATTTCAAGAGGCTCTTTCTCGTAGAAGACAGAGATTATAGGCGAAACGGCTGAATATGCGCCCTGAAGCTTGCGGCGCGTTCCCTTGGTGTCGTAAGCCGAAAGGGGAACTCTAACACCCTTGCCGTTTTCAAAGATAAAGACCATATTTTCGTTTTCGGGGTAGTCCTTCATAACCTTCATAAATATGGGCTTTTCGCCTGACTCCATTCCAAGCTCGGCAGGAATATAAACGCCCATAGCCGTTATCCTTACTGATTCAAAATCAGAGATCTTGGATTTGTAAACACGGCACTTGTCGGTAAAGAATATTACCTCGGAAATGTTGTCAGCCTCTTCTGTAAAGGCAAGCTCGTCGCCTTCCTTGAACTTATGCTCGTCGGTTGCCTTGAGTGAGGCAAGAACCACCTTCTTGAAGTAGCCTTCCTTGGTCAAATAAAGCTTAACGGGGAAGTTTTCAATTACTTCTTCCTCAACATATTCCTCGATGTTTTCGGAATATTCGATCTCCGAGCGTCTTGCCTGCCCGTATTTCTTCTTTATTTCGGTAAGCTGTTTGGAAATAAGCGCCTTGATCTTAAGCTCGTCGCCAAGGATCTCCTCTATTTGAGCGATCTCGTCCTGAAGACCCTTAATTTCGTTTATGCGGTTAAGAATGTACTCCTTGTTGAGATAACGAAGCTTGATTTCAGCGATGTACTCTGCCTGAATCTTGTCAACATCAAAGCCCTTCATAAGGTTTTCGGTAACATCGGCATCGTGCTCGGTGTTTCTGATTATCTTTATTGCTTTGTCTATGTCAAGGTAAATTTTAGCAAGACCGAGAAGCAGATGAAGCTTGTCGTTTTTCTTTTCAAGGTCAAATTCAAGCTCTCGCTTAACGCAGCCTATTCTGAAGGTTATCCACTCGCGGAGAACATCAACAAGACCAAGCTGGCGAGGCTCTGAATTGATAAGTATATTGAAGTTACACTTAAAGGAATCCTCAAGGGGGGTAAGCTTATAAAGCTTTTTCATAAGCTTGTCGGGGTCGGTTCCTTTGCGAAGATCTATTGTAAGCTTAAATCCGTTAAGGTCTATCTCATCTCTGAAGTCAACGACCTCCTTGAGCTTTCCTTCCTTAACCAGATCGGCAATTCGCTTTATAATAAGCTCAATAGATGTGGAGTAGGGAATCTGTATAATATCTATGCAGTTTGCGTTTTTGTCGTAATTGTAACGCGCTCGGATCTTTACCGAACCCTGTCCGTTTTCGTAAATGCTTCTCATTTGCTCGGGGTCATAAATTATTGTACCGCCGCCGGGGAAGTCGGGAGCCTTAACTATATCAAGCATTTTGTCAACGCCTGTTTTGGGGTTGCGAAGCAGGGCGATTGCTCCGTCGCATATCTCCGCCAGATTAAAGGAGCAGATAGAAGAAGCCATACCAACCGCGATACCCATATTGGGTGTAACCAGAATGTTGGGGAATGCGGTGGGCAAGAGAACAGGCTCTTGCATTGTGTTGTCGTAGTTTGGCACAAAATCAACGGCGTTTTTGTCAATGCCTCTGAAAAGCTCGGTACAGAATGAGTCAAGCTTTACCTCGGTATATCTGGAAGCTGCAAAGCTCATATCCGATGAATATTGCTTACCAAAGCTTCCCTTGGAGTCAACCAGAGGGTGTAAAAGAGCTTCATTGGCGCGGGTAAGGCGGACAAGAGTTTCGTATATTGCCATATCGCCGTGGGGGTTGAGCTTCATAGTCTGTCCGACTACATTTGCACTTTTTGTTCTGTTTCCCGTAAGAAGTCCCATTTTGTACATTGTATACAGAAGCTTTCTGTGAGAGGGCTTAAGACCGTCTATTTCGGGAATCGCGCGGGATATTATAACGCTCATTACATAGGGCATATAGTTTTTCTCTATGGTATCTGTAATAAGCTGCTTTTGTGCGGGGGCGTGAACTATTGGGGGCTTTTCCAAAACTTTTTTTCTTGCCATTTCTTCCTCCGATATTTTAGACTTTTATAACTGTGTGAGCCGCGGCTCTTATCATTCTGTTGTAAAGAGCAAGCCCGATGCCGTCCTTGCTTGGCAGATGAGCGTAAATAACCTCAACGCCGAGAGCATCGGCGTCGCGCAATGCGGTGAACAGCTTTTTTGCCTGAGCTTCAAGGTCATCAGAGCTTCCAATGTCAATAAGACCTTGGCCGTTAAGCATTGCCATTTCCTCGTGATAGCAGAGAACGGCGCATTTCTTTCTTTTCTGCTCTTCCTTTAAGAAGTTAATAACATTCTGTTGCTCGCCGTCAACAAGAACAAACGAAACGCTTGGGGCGTAGTGCCTGTACTTCATTCCGGGGGAAAGAGGGCGCTCGTTTTCCTTAAGCTGCTCAAGAACCGCCCGAGCAATTTCTACCGACTCGCACACACAGGAGAGTGCGTCGGCCGTTATTGCGCCGGGGCGAAGCAATGTTGCCTTGTTGCCTGAAAGCTTAATTATAGTCGATTCAAGACCTATTTCGCAATCACCGCCGTCAATTATCATATCAACTCTGCCGTCAAGGTCTTCTATAACATACTTTGCGCAGGTGGGAGAGGGCTTACCCGAAAGGTTGGCGGAAGGGGCGGCAATAGGCTTGCCAAACTCAGAAATAAGCTGTCTTGCCACAGGGTGAGAGGGGCATCTGACTGCTACACTGTCAAGTCCGCCTGTAACCGATGACGGTATGGTGTCCTTCTTTGGGAGAATTATTGTAAGAGGACCGGGCATAAACGCTTTTGCAAGCTTGTAGTAAAGCTCGCTTGTTTCGGCGTAGCCTTCAGCGTCCTCGGGAGCGCTTATATGAATTATAAGAGGGTTGTCTGATGGACGGCCCTTGGCTTCATATATTTTCTTTGCGGCATCGCCGCTTGTGGCGTCCCCCCCAAGACCGTACACTGTTTCGGTGGGGAAGACTACAAGACCGCCTCTTTGCAGAATTTGTGCCGCATTACAGAGGGCTTGGTTTGAAAGTCCGCTGCCATCGCATTTTTCTATTACTGTTTTCAAAATACTGTCCTTTAATTGTTTTTTAATTTTTCGGCGGTGTCTGCCGTAATAAGAGCGTCTATCATTTCGCTTATGTTTCCGTTAAGGAAGTTTTCAAGCGAGTAAAGGGTAAAGCCGATTCTGTGGTCGGTTACTCGTCCTTGGGGATAGTTGTATGTTCGTATTCGCTCGCTTCGGTCGCCTGTACCGACCTGACTCTTTCTTTCCGAGGCTATCTTTTCCGATTGCTCGGTTTGTTTGATGTCGTAAAGCTTTGCGCGGAGCATTTTAAGTGCCTTGTCCTTGTTCTTGAACTGACTGCGCTCCTCCTGACACTCAATTACAATACCCGAGGGCTTGTGTGTAAGACGAACGGCAGACTCGGTCTTGTTGACGTGCTGACCGCCCGCTCCGCTTGACTTGCAGGATTCAAATATAAGGTCAGAGGGATTTATCTCGATTTCTACATCCTCAACCTCGGGAAGAACGGCAACAGTAGCGGTAGATGTCTGTATGCGCCCTTGGGATTCGGTTTCGGGAACTCGCTGAACTCGGTGAACACCGCTTTCAAACTTGAAGCGGGAATATGCGCCGTCGCCCTCGATAACAAAGGACACCTCTCTGTATCCGCCAAGCTCTGTTTCGTTGGAGTTCATCACAGAGGTTTTGAAGCCAACCGATTCGGCGTACATTGTATACATTCTGTAAAGCACAGCCGCGAAAAGTGCCGCTTCCTCTCCGCCTGCACCCGCGCGTATCTCCACGATTACATTCTTGTCATCGTTGGGATCGCGGGGAAGAAGGAGAATCTTAAGCTCGTCGAGTAAAATCTCAAGGTTTTTCTGACAGGTCTTGAATTCTTCGTTAACCATTTCGCGCATTTCGGGGTCAAGCTGCTCGTTAAGCATTTCGCGGGCGTCGTTAAATTCACCCTCAACCCTTTTGTACTCTCTGAACTTTTCTATTATGGGAGTAAGCGCCTTGTATTCCTTCATAAGACGGGTATATTCGTCCTGCTTTGAGAAAATATCGGGATTAGCTAACTCGTTTTCTATATCAATATATTTTTCTTCTGCCGATTTTAATTTTTCAAGCATCTTTTAATAAGCCTTTCGTCAGTTTTTACAGAAGGCGCAGAAAGCCCTGTAGGTTTCGTAAACATCAACCTTGGAAACCACCTCGTAGGGGGCGTGCATTGATATTACGGGAACACCCAAGTCAATGGTGTCAATATTGTGTTTTGCGATATATTTGGCAACAGTTCCGCCGCCGCCGCAGTCAACCTTGCCAAGCTCGCCTGTTTGCCAGAGGACATTGTCGCGGTCCATTACAGAACGAAGCCACGCGATATATTCTGCGCTTGCGTCGTTAGTGCTGCTTTTTCCTCTCGCGCCCGTGTACTTTGTCAGTATTGCGCCGTGGGAAAGCAGGGGACAGTTAAGCTCCTCAAAAACCTCGGGGAAATTGGGGTCATATGCCGCGGAAACATCGGCAGAAAGGCATTTGGAGTTAGCTCTTACCTTGAATTGGTTTGCTCCGAGAGCAGCGCAAATGTCGCTGATAAGGTCGGTGAAGATGTCAGCCTGCATACCTGTGTTTCCGTCGCTTCCCGTTTCTTCCTTGTCTGCAAGAATACACATAAGCGAGTGGGGACTGTCGGTGTTTTCAAAAATAGCCGAAAGCGCCGGGTAAGCGCATACTCTGTCATCGTGTCCGTAAGCGCCAATAAGCGAACGGTCAAAGCCTATGTCGCGAGCCTTGAGGGCGGGAACAACCGAAAGCTCTGCCGAAAGGAAGTCGCTTTCGTCAATTCCGTATTTTTCGTTGAGAATATTCAGAATATTAAGCTTTATGCTCTTATCGTCTGCATCGTCAAGGGGAATACTGCCCACAAGAATGTTAAGCTTTTCCGCAGGAATCGCACTTCCCAAGGGCTTTTTGTCGTCCTCCTGACTCAAGTGGGGAAGAAGGTCGTTGATGTAGAAAATTGGGTCGCTGTCGTCCTCGCCAATGACAATATCAACAACAGAGCCGTCCTTTTTTGCTACAACTCCGTGAAGCGCAAGGGGCAGGGCAAGCCATTGATATTTTCTTATTCCGCCGTAATAGTGGGTTTTGAAAAAGCCCATTTCGCCCTTGTCGTAAAGAGGGCATTGTTTAATGTCAATTCGGGGAGAGTCAATGTGCGCGGCTGAAATTCTGAAGCCTTTTTCCAAATCCTCGCTACCGATGGTAAAGAGGAAAATGTTCTTGCCGCGGTTATTGTAGTAATATTTACCGCCCTTTTCGAGCTTGTCGCCAAAGCTATAGGGAACAAATCCTCGAGCTTCGGCTTCCTTTACGGTATACACCACCGCCTCTCGCTCGGTCTTTGCTGCGTCAAGAAATTTTGCATATCCCTTGGCGTACTCAAAAGCCTTGTCAAGAGCCGATTTGTCAAATCTTTCAAAAAAGCTGTCTTTTTTATATGTCAGGTTTTCCATTTGTGTACCTCTCAAAGAATTTTTTCTTTTTTAAGTATTGCCTCAAGCTGATTGTTGAGGGCGTGAATGTCAGCGTTGTTTGTTACGGTGTAGTCAGTGCTTTCGGTGTAAAAATCCAAGGGCTTTTGCGCCTTTATTCTCATTGTCGCCTCTTCTGAGGAAATGTTGTCGCGCTTGACTATTCTTTCAAGCCTTGTGGCTTCATCGGAAATTACCGCGACTGTAAAGTCGCACATTTTGTCAACACCCGCTTCAAAAAGAAGGGGAGCGTCAATAACAGCGGCGGCAAGACCTTGTTTACTGAATTTGTTAAGCAAAAATACGATTTTTTCGGTAACATATTTATGGGTTATGAAATTAAGTGTATTAAGCTTTTCGCGGGATTTATCCGCAAACACTTTGTTCGCCAAAGTCTTTCTGTCTATTCCGCCCTTGTTGTCAAGAATATCGTTGCCAAAGAATGCAACCAACTCGTCAACACATTTTGAGGGGGGAAATAAAAGCTCGTGATATACTCGATCGGCATCGATGCAGGGAATTGAAAGACTGTCGAAATACTGATAGCAAAAGCCCTTTCCAGCGCCGCTGGGGCCTGTAAGACCAATTATCTTCATTTTTATTTTACTCTTTTCTGATTTGTATTTCGGTGGGCTTGCAAGCCGCTATGTATATCCGAATAGCAGATATACAAATTCAGAATATATTATACACCAATTTTTGCATTTTTTCAAGGTGTTTCATTGAAAAAGAATAAAAATTATTATATTATATATAAAAATACAAATAAAAATAAAATAAAATCCCCAAAAGCTATATACAAAAAGGAAAAAGTATGATATAATATACTGAATAATTTTTACTCATCACAACAAACGAGGTACAATATGGCAGATTATAAGCGCAGATATAACAAGGATGACCGCACAGGCAGAAAAAAGGAAGGCTTTTCCGATGACCGTGCAAGGGTAAGGGATGCCGCCCCCGAAGAAGAAAACAGCGGTACTGTTATAGGCAGAAACGCGGTACGCGAGCTGCTCAAATCGGGACGCGCTATCGATAAAATTCTTGTAAAGAAGGGTGAGCACGAGGGCTCTGTTACCGTGCTTGTAGCTGAGGCGATTTCAAGAGGAATCCCGATCGTTGAGGTGGAGAAGGCCAAGCTTGATTCTATGTCGGGCTTTGCGCCCCATCAGGGCATTATCGCTATGGCGGCAGAAAAAGAGTATTGCTCGGTTGAGGATATTCTCAAAATCGCCGAGGAAAGAGGCGAAAAGCCGCTTATCGTTATTTCTGACGGAATAACCGACCCTTATAATCTTGGCGCGCTTATCAGATGCGCTGAGGGTGTGGGTGCGCACGGAATTATAATTCCCAAGCGCCGCGCTACAGGACTTACACCTCTTGTAAGCAAGGCATCTGCAGGTGCTATTGAGCATATGGCTATCGCAAAGGTTGTCAATATTGCTTCAACTATTGAGCTGCTTAAGAAGAACAATGTTTGGATATACGCGGCAGAAGCGGGCGGTACAAGCTATTACGATACAGATTTTTCGGGCGGCTGTGCTATTGTTTTCGGAAGCGAGGGTAACGGAGTTTCCAAAATCGTTATGGACAACAGTGATTTCATCACTTCAATTCCGATGTACGGAAATGTAAATTCCTTTAATGTATCCACTGCGGCGGCAGTCATTCTTTCAGAGGCAGCGCGCCAGCACAGGGCAAAAAAGTAAATCATAAAAATTTGAAATAAGAGGAAAGGAGTATTTATGGAAAAGATAAACAATGCGGATATTGATGCGTTGCTGAAGAAAATTCAGGACGATGTACATAAACAGACAGATACGGAATACAATTCGGCAGAAGATGACGCGGAAAAAATAAATACACCTGATGAGCTTATAGATATGCTTGCGGAAAGTGTGGGAAATGTCAAGCCCGACGAGCGGGAGCCCGAGCCTACAGAGCAGGACGATTATGATATAAGCGGTTTTGAAATAGACAGCGAGTGTGTCGAGGAAGTAACCGAGAGATCGGTTGTTGAGGAGATTGCGGAAGAAGCCGATGAAGCAGAGCAGGATACCCTTGACGAGCCTGTGGTTACCGATGAATATGCCGACGAATACGCCGAGGAGGCGGAGGGCGAGGGCAACAATGAAGAGGAAGTCAGAAAGAAGGTGGAGCAGTTTGTTATTGATACTGTTGAGCCTACCGAGGACTTTATATTCTTCCAAAGCCTTGACAGACGAAATGCAAGGGTTGAAGAACTGCCCGAGGAGTCTGACGAGAATGTAACTTTTGCGGAGCTTTCAGAGTCTTCGATCCAAGAAAGTGTTGAAGAAACCGTGCCCGAATGTGAGGACGAGCTTATTCCTGTTGGTGAGTGCTTTGAAAAGGTCGAGGACGAGGAAAATATCGGACTTGATACAGATGCGGTTCGTGATGAATACAAAATGCTGGATGATTCGGATATAAACTTTGCACTTTCGCTTGGAAACAAGGATGCTCTTGAGTTGGCTATGGGCTTTGTTAAGGTAAGAGAGGCAAAGCATAATTTTGTCAATCCAAAGGAAAGACCTCTTGTGGGCAATGTATTGCTTGAAAACCGACAAGGCGAATATAAGAGCCACGCTCAAAACGCTGATATAAAGGACGATTATCGCAAGGCAAAGAAGCAAATAGGAAGAAGGCTGTTGCTTACATCGTTTATATTGCTTGCAATTCTTTTCTGCGAAATCGTTTATAACTTTGACAGAATAATAATTCCTTATGTTAGCGATTTCCTTTCAAATCACCTGTATTACGGAATTTTATCTGTTGTGCTTCTTACAGCGGCAATAGCCATTTCCTCAAAAAAGCTTTTTGGGGGAGTTGTGGGCTTTTTTACCGCTAACGCAAACTACTACACCACTGCGGGTGTTGTAGCCTTTATAAATGTTATGTATAGCCTGCTTGTTCTTATTGTGTTCAAGGCGGAAAGCCTCGTGCTTATGAATTCGGTTTGCATATTTTCTATGGTGATGTGCATTGTGGGCGAATATATGCAGATTATGAGAGAAATAAACACATTTGAGCTTATTTCCGACGAAAGACCTAAAATATCACTTGAGCGTGTTGATATAAGCGCTGAAATGATAAAAAAGGAAAGCTTTTTGAAGAGCAACGAGTTTTATATTGACAATACCAACTTTGTGGGCAGATATTTTGAAAGAAGCGCCCGCCGACCCGAGATATATCACACCAGATATACGCTGATAACTCTTACAATGCTTGTTTCCTTGCTTGTAGCAGTTGCGGCGGTTGTTGCTACCCGCAATTTTTCTCATTTTGTTGTTGCGCTTGAGCTTTCTGCGGCGCTTTGCGTTCCTGTTCAGTTTGTGCTTCTTGGGGCGTATCAGTTCTATTTGGTATCGAAAAAGCTTTACAAGCTTGATAGCGCCATAATCGGAGAAACACTTGCAGACGAGTATGTTGGTAACAACACCATATACCTTGACGATGTTGAGGTGTTTGGCAATCACGGTGTTAAGATACTTGGGCTTGAGCCTTATAACAA
Source organism: Eubacteriales bacterium (assembly GCA_045644865.1). Taxonomy (GTDB): domain Bacteria; phylum Bacillota; class Clostridia; order Oscillospirales; family CAG-272; genus RGIG8775. The sequence goes on from JAZRHS010000072.1 coordinate 17,458, forward strand.
TTTTAACATTATTGATGTTAACTATTATTTTCTTTCGGTATTTTCGGCTGTTAACGGACCTCTTAAAAATGCCTTTGGCACAACATCTGAAAAGCTTAAGCTTTCGGACAATGTCAAGCTTATCAATGTGTTTGACGGCGGAATAGAGGCTGTTGTAGACGATAAAAACAGGATTCTTGCAGGAAACGCGGAGTTTCTGGCAAGCAGAGGGGTGGCTCTTGGCAGAGCAGCAGAGGATAGAAATCACGAAAGGGAATCAACCTGCTCTATGTTCCTGTCTGTGAATAACGCGCTTTGCGCCAAGCTTTATCTTAAGTATACCGTAACCCATAGATTTGATGCTTTTTCACAGGATATGGCGGAGAACCGCGCTTCTGTGGGTATCAGAACCATTGACCCCAATATTACCGAGGAAATGATAGCCGGGCTTTGCGAAAAAGCAGAGGATAGAATAAAGGTTATCCGTCCCACACTCAACGACCTTGTTCCTATAGGCAGAAGGTCGAATAGCGGCGTAATTACTTCGAAGAACCCTCATATGATTGCTAAAATATTGGCGGAGGGCTTAAAGCTTAAGAAGATAAATAACCTTGTAAATATTCTTTGGATACTTTATGCGATAATCGGAATATTGGTTGTAATAGCTACATCTGTATTTGGTATCTTTGGGAACATTCTTCCCATTTATGTTATAGCATATCAGATGCTGTGGACTATTGGTGTTGCCATATACATACGAAATAAGTTAAGAAACAGGAAAACAAGATGAACAACAGTACTATAATGAAATCGGTAACCAAGCCCGGACGATATTCGGGTGGAGAATACAATCAGGTAATAAAGGACAAGGACAAGGTAAAGGCAAGATGGGCTTTTTGCTTTCCCGATTCTTATGAGATAGGAATGTCCAATCTCGGTGTCAGAATACTTTACGGTGCGCTTAATGCCGAGGAAGATATCTGGTGCGAAAGAGTTTATACTCCCTGGGCGGATATGCAGGAGAAGATGGAGAAGTATCAGCTTCCCCTTACTGCCCTTGAGAGCAAGGATGAGCTTAAGGCTTTTGATATTATTGGATTTACCCTTCAGTATGAAATGTCTTATACCAATGTCCTCAATATGCTTAAGCTGGCTAAAATTCCTCTTCGCGCAAAGGACAGAGATGACGACGCTCCCGTAATTATCGGAGGCGGACCTTGCGCTTACAATGCAGAGCCTATGGCGGACTTCTTTGACTGCTTCTCCATAGGAGAGGGCGAGGATATGCTTGTGGAGTTTACAAGGCTCTACATAAAGATGAAGGAGAGCGGCAGCTATTCAAAGCGCGAGTTCCTTCACGAGGCGGCAAGAACTATTTCGGGAATATATGTGCCTTCATTCTATAATGTGGAGTATAATGCAGATGGAACTATAAAGTCATACACCCCCATATTTGACGATATTCCAACAAAGATAACCAAGAGAATCATCAAGGATATGGATAAGGCGTTTTTCCCCGAAAAGGTGGTAATGCCTTATATTGAAACTGTTCACGACAGAATTATGCTTGAGGTATACCGCGGTTGTATACGCGGCTGCCGCTTCTGTCAGGCGGGTATGATATACCGCCCTGTAAGAGAAAAAACGGCTGATGTGCTTAATAAGCAGGCGAAGTGCCTTTACGAGTCTACCGGCTATGAGGAAATCTCGCTTACCTCGCTTTCTATCAGTGATTACACCCAGCTTGAGGAGCTGACCACAAAGCTTCTCGATTGGACTGACGATAATATGGTGAGCCTGTCGCTTCCGTCCTTGAGAGTTGATAGCTTTACCAAGGAGCTTATGGACAGGGTAGCAGGTGTGCGTTCTTCATCGTTGACATTTGCTCCCGAGGCGGGAACTCAAAGGCTTCGTGATGTTATTAACAAGAATGTGCACGAGGAAGACCTTATGCGCGCGGTCAATGTGGCTTTTGAGGCGGGAAAGAATCAGGTAAAGCTTTACTTTATGATGGGACTTCCCACAGAAACCCTTGAGGATATAGAAGGAATTGCTGTTCTTGCCAAGAAGGTAATTGATGCTTATTATCAGAACCCCAAGCGTAACAAGGGGCGTTCGCCTCAGGTTACAGTCAGCGTTTCCTGCTTCGTTCCCAAGCCCTTTACACCCTTCCAATGGGAAGCACAGGATAGTAAGGAAAGCTTTGAGAAAAAGCAGGCGTTCTTGGCCGAAAAGATAAATGACAGAAAGATCAAATTTGCTCACCACGATTCGGGAACATCGAGAATAGAGGTTATTCTTGCCCGTGGCGACAGAAGGCTTTCGGCGGCTCTTGAGCTTGCTTGTAACGAGGGCTTTATGTTTGACGCGTGGGATGAGTTTTTCGACTATGACAGCTGGATGTCTGTTTTTGAGAGAACGGGAATTGATACCGACTTTTATGCTAATCGACAGTACGGTCTTGACGAGGTGCTTCCTTGGGATATTATAGATTGCGGCGTTGATAAGAGCTTTTTCAAGAGAGAACGCGAAAAGGCGTATAGCGAAGCAACTACACCTAATTGCCGTGAAAAATGCAGTGCTTGCGGAGCAAATAAGCTTGGAGGTGAAAGAACTTGCTGTCCCAAACTGAACAAATAAAGGCTTGTTACCTAAAAAACACGCTTCCAATGCTTGATGAGCCAAGAACGGTTCGTATCAGGTTCAGAAAGGTTGGAGATCTTCAGTATATTTCTCACCTTGACCTGCAGAGAACATTGCATCGCATACTTGTGCGCGCGGGAATACCTATGTGGTATACCAAGGGTTTTAACCCCCACGCCAAGATAGTGTTCTCAACTCCACTGTCTGTGGGAGCGCAGAGCGAGTGCGAGCTTGTTGATATAAGAATAGACCGTGAAATGTCCTGTGAGCGAATAAAGGAGCTTCTTAACAATGAAGTTACCGATGAGCTTCGTATTCTGGACGCTTATATACCAAGCACAAAATTCTCGGAAATAACCTGGGCGGATTACACATTTGAAATCTGCCGAGAGGGCTTGGACGAAAATATGATAGCCTCCATAAAAGAGGCGGTAAGCCGCGATCAGCTTATGATGACAAAGAAGACCAAATCGGGTGAGAGGGATATAAACATTATTCCTCTTATAAAGTCGCTTGACGCAAGGCTTGAGGATGACGGCGGGAAGATCGTTATCAGTACAATTCTCAATGTTAATCCCGACAGCTATCTTAATCCCGACCTGTTGCTTTCGGCTCTTGACCGCGAGTGCGGTTTGCTTAATGCCGAACCGGACAAGCTTCGGTATACCATAATGAGAAACGCTACCTTCTTTGAAGACGGCGTTACAATATTCAGATAAACCCAAAACGAAAGGAAACTACTCCAATGAACAAGCAAAGAATTGAAACAACCTGTGTGCAGGGAGGATATACACCCGGAAACGGCGAGCCCCGTCAGATACCCATTATTCAAAGCACGACTTTTAAGTATAACACAAGCGAGGATATGGGCAAGCTTTTTGACCTTGAGGCAAGCGGCTACTTCTATACAAGACTGCAGAACCCCACTAACGATTATGTTGCAAACAAGATTTGCGAGCTTGAGGGCGGAACTGCGGCAATGCTTACCTCGTCGGGACAAGCGGCAAACTTCTACTCCATATTTAATATAGCAAACTGCGGCGACCATATAGTTGCGTCCTCTGCAATTTATGGCGGAACATATAACCTTTTTGCGGTTACTATGAAGAAAATGGGTATAGACTTTACCTTTGTTTCCCCCGATGTTACCGCTGAAGAGCTTGAGGCGGCGTTCAAGCCCAATACAAAGGCGGTATTCGGTGAAACTATCGCCAATCCCGCGCTTACAGTTCTTGATATTGAGATGTTTGCTGATGCGGCGCACAGACACGGTGTTCCGCTTATCATAGACAATACATTTGCCACTCCCGTAAACTGCCGTCCCTTTGAGTGGGGCGCTGATATAGTTACTCACTCCACAACCAAGTATATGGACGGACACGGCGCGGCTGTAGGCGGTTGTATTGTTGACTCGGGTAAGTTTGATTGGAGCAAGTATCCCGATAAATTTCCCGGTCTTTGCACTCCCGACGATAGCTACCACGGCGTTGTTTATGTAGAGAAGTTTGGTGTTGAGGGCGCGTTTATTACAAAGGCTACGGCTCAGCTTATGAGAGATTTCGGTTCTATTCAATCTCCCCAGAACGCCTTCATTCTTAACCTTGGTCTTGAGAGCCTTCATATCCGCATGAAGCGCCATTGCGAAAACGCTCAGGCGGTTGCCGAGTTCCTTCAGGCAAGCGACAAGATCGAATGGGTAAGATACTGTGGACTTAAGGGCGATAAATATTACGATCTCGCGCAGAAGTACCTTCCGGGCGGCTCTTGCGGTGTTGTAAGCTTTGGCGTCAAGGGTGGAAGAAAGGCAGCCGAAGCCTTTATGAAGAATCTTAAGATTGCCGCAATCGAAACCCATGTTGCCGACGCGAGAACTTGTTGTCTTCACCCTGCAAGCGCAACTCACAGACAGATGAACGACGAGGAGCTTCTGTTGGCAGGCGTTTCTCCCGACCTTGTGCGTTTCTCCTGCGGACTTGAGAATGCAGAGGATCTTATCGAGGACATCAAGCAGGCGCTTGAAGCAATATAAGGAGAGTTTATAATGCCGATTAAAATTCCAAACGAGCTTCCTGCGTATAAAACGCTGACAGATGAGAATATATTTATAATGAATGAAACCCGTGCGGTAACACAGGATATCAGACCGCTTAAAATAGCTATCGTAAACCTGATGCCCACGAAAATTGATACCGAAACCCAGCTTATGCGCCTTCTTGGTAACACATCGCTTCAGGTCGAGGTAACTCTGCTTCATACCCGTTCTCATCTTTCAAAGAACACCTCAAGAGAGCATCTTGCCGCATTCTACAAAACCTTCTACGATATAAAGGACGAAAATTTTGACGGAATGATAATCACAGGCGCGCCTGTGGAGCAGATGCCCTTTGAGGAAGTAACATATTGGGATGAGCTTTGCGAAATAATGGAGTGGTCAAAGACCCATGTTCACAGTACATTTCATATTTGCTGGGGAGCGCAGGCAGGACTTTATTACCACTACGGAATAAACAAATATCCGCTTGAAAAAAAGCTTTTCGGAGTTTTCCCCCACAAGGTTGTAAGAAAAAGCTCCATACTTTTCCGTGGCTTT
>JAZRHS010000073.1:0-13875 GCA_045644865.1 Eubacteriales bacterium
CCTCCAAATATGTTTTTTTGACTGGCAGGTCAAATTTATTATAACATATTTGGAGGATTTCCTCTCATCGGTTAACCTTTTTTGAACCACGCGACTATCGCGTGGTTTTCGTTATACAATCAAAAAAGAGATGGCAAAGCCATCTCTTTTCTATTTATGCGCGGGCTGCTTCGGCGTATGCCTCGCGGTCGCAGATAAGCACGACATCGGGGTGTACATTAAGAAGCGATGCGGGAACATTTGTGTTTATAAAGCCCTTGAGAAGCTCCGCAACAACAGGAGCCTTGGAGCTTCCGCTTGCAAGAAGAATTATCTTTCTTGCACCGAGAATGCTCGCCATTCCCATTGTAATAGCCTTTGTAGGAACTTCATCCTTGCTTGCAAAGAAACGGGAATTTGCCTCAATAGTGCTTTCGGTAAGTCCTGTTACATGAGTGCCTGTATAAAGGTTTACATCGGGCTCGTTAAAACCGATATGCCCGTTCTGACCGATACCAAGTATCTGAAGGTCAATGCCGCCAACAGACTCTATAAGCTTATCATATCTTGCGCCTTCTGCTTCAGGGTCCTCGGTTTCACCGTTGGGAACATGAGTGCGCGCTATATCAATGTTAACTCTCGAAAAGAGATGCTCGTTCATAAAGTAACGGTAGCTCTGATCGTTTTTGGGGCTTATGGGATAGTACTCGTCAAGATTGATGCTGGTAACATCAGAGAAATCGATCTCCCCTGCCTTCTCCATCTCAACAAGGTTATTGTAAAGTCCGATGGGGGTTGAGCCTGTAGCCAATCCAAGCACACAGTTGGGCTTAAGGATCATCTGGCTCGCCACAATGCTTGCCGCCTTTGCGGACATCTCGTTATAATCGTTGCAAACTATTACCTTCATACTTAACTCCTTATATAATAATCTTTTTCATATTGTCGGGCTTCACCCAAATGGCTCTTTCAGCCAAAAAACTTTCAACTACTTGATTATTATAACATAATACTATTATAGTTGTCAATAAATAATTCTGCGATTTTTGAAATTTGTTTTATTTAATTCTACACTAATCCCTATTAGCAAATTCACTTCTCCTGCCGTACCACGGCAAAACTATTATTTGAGCATAAAAGAAGAGCGACCGCAAGGTCTCTCTTTGTGGCTCCTGAGCCTTATGTTACTTGGGTTTGCGGGATTACTTGAAGTATCTGTTAAGCATACCCTCAAGAGCCTTGCCGTGACGAGCTTCGTCGCGCGCCATTTCGTGTACTGTGTCGTGGATAGCGTCAAGTCCGTTCTTCTTTGCGCAAGCGGCAAGGTCAAACTTACCTGCTGTTGCGCCGTATTCACAAGCAACTCTCCAGGAAAGGTTATCCTTTGTTGTAGCCTTCATATTAGGCTCAAGTGTGCTTCCAAGAAGCTCTGCAAACTTTGCGGCGTGCTCTGCTTCCTCAAAAGCTGCCTTCTCCCAGTAAAGTCCGATTTCGGGGTAGCCCTCACGGTGTGCAATGCGCGCCATGCAAAGGTACATACCAACCTCTGCGCACTCTCCGTTGAAGTTAGCCATAAGCTGCTCAAGGATATACGCCTTATCCTCCTCAGAGATATCGGGATTATTCTTTACTGTCTTTTCATAGATACCAAACTCGTGCTCTGCGGCAAGCTTGGTGTTCTCCATCACCTTAAACTTTGTGCCTGATACCTTGCAAACGGGGCAAGCAAAGCCCTCTGCAAGCTCTCCCTCGTGAACATATCCGCATACGGGACATACATACTTTTTCATAACCGTTCCTCCAAAAATATATTTTTGATGTTAATTTTTATATTACAGACGCTATAGTTATCTTTTCCAGCCTTTTTACAATGTCGCTGTTTATAGCATCGAATATCAAATGTATTTTGCAGGCGCTCTTATTCTCGCCCTGCTTTGAGCAAATATGCTCACTTGACAGGCATTTGGAAATAGCTATCTCTCCGTCTATCAGCTCAATAACAGCCTTAAGTGTTATATCCTCGGGCTTTTTTGCGAGCTTATATCCGCCGTTTGCGCCCTTTTGCGAACAAACGATCTCGCCCAAGACCAGCTTTCTTAATATTTTCAACGCGAAACGCTGGGTTATTCCCGCATTTTCCGCTATGGTATTGGCGTCTGCAAAGCTATCCTGCGAAGCAAGCATAGCAACGATACGCAAGGCGTAATCCGCCTCCTGGGTGATCCTCAATTTCTTCGCCTCCTCATTGTATACCTTTTTGGTACACATTCATTATACACTAACAAAATTCGTTTGTCAATAGGTTTTTTCAAAAATTTTTTTATTTTTTTATTCCAATGAAAAATTTAACAAAAAGCTCCTTTGCAAGCTTCAGATGCCTATAAACGGTCCTCTCGTCCATATATCCCTCAATAGCAAATCGGCGCACACGCCAAGCGATTTCGTTCTTCTTAAGCGGCCGGTCTGCATACCTGAAATATACGGCTCTCACCGCCTGTGCGGTTTCCTCTCTGCCGCTGTACTCCAGAGCCTTCAGGCACTCATATACCGCCACAAGCTCTGCCGCGTCATTCTTCCCTGCCGTTGCCCCAAGTGCGATATTACAAATATCGAATATATCAAGCCGGGCTTTATCGTACCCATAACGAGCGTATTTTCTAAACGCCGCCACTGCGTTTACTTCGTTTTTAACAGACATTTTTCGCCCCCCTTTAGGCAATTATAGAACATTTGTTTCTCTTTGTCAAGTATTTTTGGAAAAATATTGACAAACCGAAAAATAAAATGTATAATAAAAATGTAGATTGTTTCAGAAAGGAGTTAATATGAAAACTACAACAACAAGCATCAAGCTTTCAACAATTTCCGATGTCCGCGATTTTGTTAATGCGGTTGCGGCATTTGAGGACGAAATCGACCTTCAGTCGGGTCGCTATGTGGTTGACGGAAAGTCAATTATGGGTATTTTCAGCCTTGACCTTCTCTCTCCCATCAAGCTTACGGTTTATTCCGACAAGCCCGAAACCCTTCTTGAAAAGATAGAGAGATTTATTGTTAAATAAGCTTACGATAAACTACCTTGTGTTCGCTTTGCTTTTCGCGCTCTATTATGCCAAGCATAATAAGGGTGCGAAGGCCTGCGGACACTCCTTTTCTTTTTAGCCCCGTTGCTTTTTCAAAGTCCTTTGCCCTGAACTCGCGGGGCAGCGCGGGCGGAATGAAAAATTCGGCGGCATCAGCGATATTTTCTATGCATATAATATCAACAAGCTCACTTGGAATGCGATCAATTTTGGTCGCCTTTATTTTTTTATCCGCTCCTCTGCCGTCAAGAAGCTTATATTCGTCAACCGACAGCATTACCATTTTAAGCTTAACGCGGGAAAAATCCAAGACCTCAGCTATTCGCATAAGCTCGCGGAGTAGCTTATTTTTAGGGTGCGAAACGGTAAATTTTTTCGGCTCGCTCATATCGCCGCTTTCGGCATCCACCCAAAAAAGTCTTTTCTTTACAACTACGGGAAGAACTATATTTATCTGCTTATCGCTATCAACCAGATAAGCCGATATTTTTTTCTTCAAGGGATATAGCCCGCCCGTTTGTATCTCAAATATTTCCCTGTCGGTAGCCGCATCGGCTACAAAGCGGCCCTCTTTTACCTCGTGGCAGGCCTCGTCATTACAAAAAAATTTTTTAAGCGCAAGATGCAAAAGCTTTTCCTTATATGTACCTATCGAATCGCGGGAATGTATTTTATTTGTTATTTCGTCGCAAATTTCACAAAATACGGTTTTTTCAAGGTCGGTGATCATAACTTCTCCTTTTTATGAATCGGCTATTGACTGTCTTCATAATAATTGTACCACAAATACACTTTCTCCGCAAGATAAAAAATTGGTTTTTCAAATCAATTTTGCAACACATCAAAATGCCGCCGCCTGCAAACATTAATAAGGCGTAAATAAATCGCAAGCAAATTAACAAGGAAGATTGGCAATGAAATTATTCACAAAAAAAATTCTAAAATGCTTTTCGGTGCTTACCCTGTCGCTTCTCATTGTTCTTGTGGGGATCCTTGGCGTCTACGATTATATTATTCCCGACAATGTATCCTTTTTTGAGGGCGACGAGCTTCCCGTATTTATGTACGCCGAGGCAAGCGCGGTAAGACTTGACAACAACGACGACACAGTCTGCGCCGACTACAGGCTATTTGACATTCTGCCCCTTAAAACAGTAGAGTTAAGCGCCTACAAGGACATACAGCTTATACCCGGCGGTATGCCCTTTGGTGTTAAATTTTTCACCCAGGGAATTGTTGTGGCCGGTTTTTGCGATGTTGAATCCTACAACGGAGAGGTCAATCCCGCAAAAAGCGCAGGGCTTAAAGCAGGTGATATTATAACCCATATAAACGGAAAGCCCGCCGCCGCAACCGCCGACCTCAGCAAAGCCATAGAGGCTTGCGGGGGCTCTCAAATTACTCTGACCTATATTCGCGGCGGCGAGGCGCACAATGTAAGCCTCAAACCCGAGAAAAACAAAAGCGACGGAAAATACAAAACAGGAATTATTATCCGCGACAGCGGAGCAGGAATCGGAACAGTAAGCTTTATTGACCCAAACAGTAAAATGTTTGCGGGCCTCGGACACGGAATATGCGACAGCGAAACAGGCGAGCTGATACCCATGCGCCGCGGTGCGGTCATTGATGTTACCATAAGCGGAATCCAAAAGGGCTTAAGCGGTGCGCCCGGTGAAATAAAGGGCTTTTTCAACCGTGAAAAGCTTGGTTCAATGATTAAGAATTCGGAATGCGGTATATTCGGAGTTTTCACCGACATACCAAAAAACCCTCTCTCGGGAGCAATTCCCATTGGCTTGAAAAACGAGCTTAGGGAAGGCGAAGCCACTATTTACTGCACACTTGACGACACGGGAATTCACGCCTACACTATAAATATTTCCGATATAAACAAGAACGCCGACGGCGGCAAATGCTTTAATATAAAGGTAACAGATCCCGCCCTGATTGAAAAAACAGGTGGCATAATTCAAGGAATGAGCGGCTCGCCTATCATACAGAACGGCAAGCTTGTTGGCGCGGTAACTCATGTTCTTGTAAACGACCCTACTCGCGGCTACGGCATATTCGTTGAAAATATGCTGAGTGAAATGAGCAAGCGTTCAGCCTGACAAAAAGGCAATATCCAACCCTTGGGAAGGATATTGCCTTTATCTTACTTTATGCCATTATTTTGCGAAGGTTGCTATTTCCTCTGCCGCCTGCGCTATAAATTCCTCTATAGTCATTACCGTGCTTTCGCCTGTCTTGCGGGAACGAACGGCAACCTTGCCCTCGTTCATCTCCTTTTCACCGATTACAAGCATATAGGGAACCTTCTGAAGCTGAGCCTCGCGGATCTTATAGCCTATCTTCTCGTTTCTCTCGTCAAGCTCGGTTCTCATTCCCAGAGCCTCAAGCTTTCTCTGTACGCCCTCGGCGTACTCGTGCTGGTCAACGCCAATGGGAAGTATCTTAATCTGTGTAGGAGCCATCCACATAGGACGCGCCCCCGCATACTTTTCAAGAAGAAGCGCAAGAGTTCTCTCGTAGCAGCCAAGAGAGGTGCGGTGAATGATGTAAGGTGTTACTCTCTTGTCGTTACTGTCGGTATACTCCATACCAAACTTCTTTGCAAGAAGCATATCTATCTGGATAGTGATAATGGTATCTTCCTTGCCGTGAACATTCTTCATCTGAATGTCAAGCTTGGGGCCGTAGAACGCCGCCTCGTCAATACCAACGGCATAGTTGCCCTCGCCAAGAAGCTTATCAAGAAGCTTTCCCATTACGCTCTGTGCTTCTTCCCACTGCTCCGCAGTTCCCTCGTACTTGTCTGTTCTCGCAGGATCCCACTGTGAGAAACGGAATGTACAATCTTCTCTGAAGCCAAGTGCATCAAGCATAAAGAGCGCCAGCTCAAGGCAGCCCTTGAATTCCTCTTCAAGCTGCTCGGGAGCAAGGATAAGATGGCCCTCGGAAATTGTAAACTGTCTTACACGGATAAGTCCGTGCATCTCGCCGCTTTCCTCGTTTCTGAAAAGGGTGGACGTCTCGCCAAGTCTCATAGGAAGGTCTCTGTAGGAGCGCTTCTTATTAAGGAACACCTGATACTGGAAGGGACAGGTCATCGGACGGAGCGCAAAGCACTCCTTGCTTTCGTCATCTGCATCACCGAGAATGAACATACCGTCGCGGTAGTGATCCCAATGTCCCGAAATCTTATAAAGCTCACGCTTTGCCATAAGAGGGGTCTTGGTAAGAAGGTAGCCGCGGCGGCGCTCCTCGTCCTCAACAAAGCGCTGAAGAAGCTGAATTGTTCTTGCGCCCTTGGGAAGCAGAATGGGAAGTCCCTGACCGATAACATCAACCGTGGTGAAGTACTCAAGGTCGCGGCCTATTTTGTTGTGGTCGCGCTTCTTTGCTTCTTCAACTGCGGTAAGATACGCGTTCATTTCGTCCTTGGCGGGGAATGCAACACCGTAAATTCGCTGAAGCATCTTATTGTTCTGGTCGCCCTTCCAATAAGCGCCTGTGCATTGTGTAAGCTTAAGAGCCTTTACAGCACCTGTGGAATGAAGGTGAGGGCCTGCGCAAAGGTCGGTAAACTCGCCCTGCTTATAGAAGCTGATAACCGCGTCATCGGGAAGCTCTTCGATAAGCTGAACCTTATAGGGCTCGTCCTTTTCAGTCATAAGCTGAATAGCCTCGTCGCGGGGAAGCTCAAAGCACTCAATAAGAAGATTTTCCTTAACTATTTTTTTCATCTCGTCTTCTATCTTTGCAAGAAGCTCGGGAGAGAAGGATACCTCACTGTCTATGTCATAGTAAAATCCGTTTTCAATAGCAGGGCCGATAGTAAGCTTTGCCTCGGGGTAAAGTCTTTTTACCGCCTGCGCGAGAATGTGAGATGCGGTATGACGGAACACATGCTTTCCACCGTTGTCCGCAAATGTAAGAAGCTTTACATCGGTGTCGCAGGTAAGCTCCTTGGAGAGGGCGCATATCTCTCCGTCAATTTCGCAGGCAAGAGTTGCGCGGCTTACAAGCTCGCCTGTGCGAGCCGCTTCATAAACTGTTATCGGTGCTTCGCACTCGATAATCTTTTCGCCAAAATTAATCTTTATCATTTCAAAAACCTCCGTTTTATTTTACAAAAAAATAACACACCCCGACATACTTGTCGGGGTGTGGAAATATCCGCACGGTTCCACCCGAGCCTTTAACTCATTTGGTATGAACTTTAACATAAGGTGGTACGGTTCCGAAGCTCTGCGAAAAGCCTTTCACCAAATGGCTCTCTCTCTGTGCGCTTCCCTTTCGGACGCTTGTCCTTACGCATTTATTTTACATCAACTTTAATCTTTTGTCAATAGATTTTTCAAATTACAGTTCTTTTTTTAAGATTGTATTCCGAACGGGGATTGTATATCTCGCGCCAAGAAAGGTCGCCTCTGTCAAGGGCGGTTATTACCACCTCGGCAGTAGCTATATTGGTTGCCACAGGAATATTATACAGGTCGCACATACGCATAAGCTCATGCTCGGTTTCGCTATACTCAGTATTAGGCCTTGTATCTCTGAAATTAAGAAGCACATCAATCTCGTTATATGCAAGACGGGAAATAATCTGCTCCTCGCCGCCGTGCTCTCCTGTAAGCAATCTCTCTATTTCAAGTCCAGTCGCTTCGGATATATACTTTGCGGTAATGCTTGTTGCGCAAAGATTATGTTTGCTGAGGATTCCACAATAGGCAATACAGAATTGTGTCATGAGCTCTTTTTTAGTGTCGCTGGCAATAATCGCGATTTCCATTTTGACCGTCCCTTCCATTTTCTGTTTTATATCTACATCATTATAGCACATTATTCCCTGTTTTGTCAATATTTTTGTAAATATTATAAGCCAAAATTTATCAATTTAACGCCAATTTATAATTTTTTACAAAAAATTAGGGCAAAAGGCATTCACGCGTTCCCGTTTATAAAATATCCGTCCCTTTTACTGCATTCAACAAGCCGTCTGCCGCCAATTATCGCCGCCTTTTTATTGATAGCGCATATATGAACGGCAACACTCTTTTCCTTTAATTCACCGTCAGTGCCTGCAAGACGGCAGATTTCGCACCTTAACAGGCTTCCCTCCGCCTCCAAAAGAGCTCTCAGTATCCGATATTCTCTTGGGGTAAGTCCAAGTGAATAGCCCAGATATCTAACATCTCTTTCCTCTATTCCGATATATGGATATTTCTCTCTCAAGGTTTCCAATAAAAGTCCTCAATTCCTCAAAAAAGGGGCAAAATGCCCCTTTTGAATTAATATTTGTAATATTTGTAGTAGTAGCCGTTTCTGTATTTGCCGTAATAGCCCACACGCTTTCCGCTTCTCTTCCACTTGTTAAGAGCCACACCTATAATGCGCGCGCCACTCTTTTCGAGCTGTGCTTTTACACTTTTAGCTGTCTTAAGCTTTATCTTGCTATGAGGAACAACAAGTATAGCACTATCACATACACTTGCCACAACCGCAGCGTCAACCACCAATCCAAGAGGGGGGGTATCGACTATAATATAGTTGTAAAGCTTCTTCTGCTCCTCAATAAACACCTTGAATGCAGACGAGCTGAGAAGCTCCGCGGGGTTAGCGGGGAACTGTCCCGAGAAAATAACATCAAGTCCACTTACCTGCGTGGTATATTTAACCTCGTCAAGCTCTGCCTGTCCGCTAAGATATTCACTAAAGCCCACTACTCCATACTCATTGGAAAAAGTGGTAATCATTGTGGATTTTCTAAGGTCAGCGTCAACCACAAGAACGGTTTTGCCCGCCTCTGCAAGAGCCGCGCCAAGACCGATAGAAACAGTAGACTTACCGTCGTTGGGCATACAGCTGGTAACAACTATAGCGTGAACATCGGAGCCGCAGAACTGCACATTTGCGCGAAGCGACTTATACGCCTCACTTGCGCGGGAAAGCTCTTTTTGATTCAAAAGTAATTCAATATTCTTCATTATTCTGCCTCCCCTGTTTCTTTAACGCCCTTCTCTGCCTTTTTAGCAAGCTTTTCTGCCTTTTTAGCTTCCTTGGCAGCCTTTTTAGCAGCTATCATTGCTTCCTTGGCTTTCTTCTTTTCTTCTTTAATTTTCTTCTTTGCCTTTCTCCTTGCGTGTCTTCTCTTCTTGCGCTTTCTCAATCCCGCATAAGGAATAACGCTAAGCACGCTCAAGCCAAGCTTTTCTTCAATATCCTCGGGCTTCTTGATCCTGTCATCATTAACAGCCACAAGAAGGAAAATAACATAAAGAAGTATTGCCGCGCCAAGACCTGCGATTATAGCAAACTCGACACCAACAGAGTTGGACGGGCTGAAGTTGATAACACCCTCGTCAATTACCTTAGCGGTAGCGAAGTCGATATATTCCTCGATCTGCGCCGCGCCTATAAGGCAAAGAAGGTTAACTATATCTCTTGACAACTCGGGATCTCCGCTTCTTACAGTAACCTCAATTACGTGAGAATCGGGGTAACGGGAAATAGTTATCATATTCTTAAGGCGCGAATATGTAATACCAATATCGGAAAGTCCAAGCTCATTGATAACGCGGTTAAGCGACGAACGGCTTGTTATAAGCTGCTCGCAGTCATTTACCGCGGTTATTGTAAGCGAGTAATAATACGCACTTGAGGACGCCGAAAGACCTTCCTCGGGGTTCATAACCATAATTGTTGACTTTGATGTATATTGCTCCTCATAAGTCGCATACAAAGCGGTATAGGTTGAGCCGCCAATTATCACCGCAACAAATATAAGCAACCACAGTCTTTTGAAAAAGACCGATACCATTTCACCAAAGCTTACGCTGATTTCATTTCTTCCGTTCATTTTATTTCTCCTGATAAATTAGTTTTAGAAGCTACCTATATTCGCTCATTTGCCAATATCTTCTTGGGAATATTACTGAAAACATCCTCAGCATATTCATAGCCGAATTTTGATATAATAAGCTCTGCCGCACTATCGAGCCTTGGATTTCTGAAGCCCACGCTATGAGCATCAGACGCCACGACATCTACCAAGCCCTTTGAAAAGAGCTTTAAGCACTGTCTGCGCATAGGCGAGAACAGACCGCAGGCAAGGGACGAGGCATTGACCTGTATTATCGCACCCGCATCGGACATACTCCGTATATCATCAATTCTCTTATAAAGCTGGGGGTATCTTTCCACATGGGCTACCACGGGAATATATCCCGCATTAAGCAAGCGCTCCACGCCCTTGATAATTCCCCGAGCGGTACACGCCTGTAAAAAGTCAACCATAACATACCGCGATCCCGCTATCGAAAGGCACTGCCCCTTTGCAAGAGCATCAATGCAATCATAATGATATTCCACCTCTGTGCCGAGATAAAGCTTCATCTCGGGCAGGGTTTCTTCGCAATATTTTCGCGCTTCCTCAAATCTGTTTTTTATAACATCTGCATAAGCGCTTTCCACCGACTCGTAGTAATGCGGCGTAAAACAGATATGCCTGACTCCGCTCTGATAAGACATATCAAGCATTGCGCCCATTGTTTCAAAGCTATCCGCGCCGTCATCCACGCCAAAAAGCGAATGATTGTGTATATCCGCAAATTCGAACATAATTCTCACATTCCTCTGTAATACAATTATATTTCAGTATATTATAACACGAAAATATTATATTGTCAAGCGAATTTATGCGAATTGCCCAACTGATTTTTCATATTTATTATCGACAGCATCGTTCCTCTCAAGCCACTCATTCGCCTGTGTGAAAAATACTTGTCCAAAAGGCAGCAGGTGCATTCGGAACAGAGGTCTATATTCTCTGCCGACACACCGCAATCGGTCAATATTCTTTGGTTCATTCCCTTTATGTCGGCAAAAGTTTTTTGTCCTCTTACAAAAACAAATCTGTCAGCAAGCTCTGTCCCTCGGGCGTCGGCTACCGTCTGATAGAACTCCTCGCCCACCTCAAAGCAGCAATCACCAATGGCAGGCCCGATAGCCGCCCGTATTTTATCTGCGGTCGCCCCCATAAGAAGAAGCCTTCTGACTGCGTTTTCCGCAATTCCGCCAACCGTGCCGCGCCAACCTGCGTGAATTGCCGCCACCGCCATAATATTACCGTTCTTGTCCTCTGCCTCAAGAAGTATAGGAACACAATCGGCGCTTTTTACGCCAAGAGTTATATCACCGTCGCTTGTAGCATACCCGTCGACCTCTCCCAAAGAAGCCCTGAAATACCCCTGTCCGCGGTGGCTCTCATCCACCGTCAGAACATCTGCCGAATGTATTTGAGGAAGGCTTATAATGCTTTCCTTATCAAAGCCCACGGCATCGGCGAAAAGCGACAAATTCTCAAGGACAGTATCCTCGCCATCTCCCCTTCCGAACGCCAGATTAAGCGACGCGGTATGTGCCTCACAACTTACTCCGCCTATCCGCGTGGCAAACCCGTGAGTTGACACAAGCTTATCCGAGCGCAGAAAAACAACCCCGTTTCCCGCCCTTACAGTATGAAACAAAATTATCACCTCGCAAAGCAGAGTGCAGGGCTTTTACCCTGCACTCTGTCAGTATATGAAAAATTACTTAATAACTCTCACTCTGTAGATATCGGCAACCGCCTCAAGCTTTGCAACCGCGCTATCGTTTACATCGCCTGTTATGTCAAGCAATGTATAAGCGTTGTCGCCCTTGGACTTGTTGGTAAGGTTTTCAATATTAACACCGCATTCCGAAAGCACCGCAGTTATCTGCGAGATAATTGTGGGTACATTTGCGTGAAGAACACAAACGCGCACCCCTGTGCTCATGGGCATATCAACATTGGGGAAGTTTACGCTGTTCTTGATATTACCGTATCTGAGGTAGTTATCAAGCTCAACTGCCGCCATTACCGCACAGTTGTCCTCGGACTCCTCGGTAGAAGCACCAAGATGAGGAATTGCCACAACGCCCTTTACGCCAAGAATATCCTCTGTGGGGAAGTCTGTAACATAAGCAGACACCTTGCCGCTTTCAAGAGCAACCTTGATGTCAGCGGCATTAACGAGGTCGGCGCGGGAAAGGTTTATGATCTTTACGCCGTCCTTCATCATTGCGATGGTTTCAGCGTTTATCATATTCTTTGTAGTAGGTGTAGCAGGAACATGAAGCGTGATATAATCGGCTGTCTTGTAAATATCCTCGTATGTGGCAGCCTGTGTTATATGGCTGTTAAGATGCCAAGCACCGTCAACACTGATGAAGGGGTCGCAGCCCACAACATTCATATCCATATATGTTGCAACACCTGCAACCATACCGCCGATAGCTCCAAGACCGATAACTCCAAGGGTCTTGCCCTTAAGCTCGCAGCCTGCGAACCTGGACTTTCCGGCCTCAACCGCCTTTGCTACGCCCTCTGTGCCCTGAAGCGATTCAGCCCACTTAACTCCGCCTATAACATCGCGGGAAGCGAGAAGCAACGCGCACACAGCAAGCTCCTTAACGCCGTTTGCATTTGCTCTGGGAGTGTTGAAAACAACGATACCCTCTTTAGCGCATCTGTCAACGGGAATGTTATTTACACCCGCACCTGCGCGTGCGATAGCCTTAAGCTCCTTGCCAAACTCCATATCGTGCATAGCCGCGGAGCGAACCATTATCGCGTCGGGATTCTGAACATCTGCGCCTATTGTGTAAAGGCTCTTGTCAAGCTTATCTGTACCAACAGCCGCAATTTTATTGAGAAGTTGAATATTCATAAAAATGCCTCTTTCAATTATTTCTTGGGATTGTTCTTTGCGAATTCCTTCATAAATTCAACAAGAGCCGCAACGCCCTCATAGGGCATAGCGTTGTAGATAGAAGCTCTCATACCGCCAACACTGCGGTGTCCCTTAAGATTCTTAAGTCCCGCCTTGCCTGCCTCGCTTGCAAACTTCTTGTCAAGATCAGCGTCGCCTGTAACGAATGTAACATTCATCATAGAACGGCTATTCTTCTTAACAGGAGCGATGTAATAATCCTGATTGTCAAGATAATCGTAAAGAAGAGCTGCCTTCTTTTCGTTCATCTCCTTCATCACCTCAAGACCGCCAAGCGACTCGATCCACTCATAAACAAGACCTGCTACATAGATGGAATAGCAAGGGGGAGTGTTATACATAGAGCCATTGTCAGCCATAAGCTGCCAGTTAAGCATATCGGGTGTGTAATCAAGAACATCACCGAGAAGATCCTCGCGAACGATAACGAGAGTTACGCCTGCGGGAGCCATATTCTTCTGTGCGCCTGCATAGATAACACCGAACTTGGAAACATCAACAGGCTCGGAAATAATGCAGGAAGACATATCTGCAACAAGCGGAATATCGCCTGTATCGGGAATATAATCAAACTTTGTACCGTAAATGGTGTTATTGAAGCACATATGCACATAGGAAGCGTCGGGACGGATCATATCCTTTGTAACCACGGGAACATGGTCAAAGTTATCCTCCTTTGTTGTTGCAACGCAAACAACATCGCCATACTTCTGCGCCTCTTTGTAAGCCTTGCCCGTCTTGCCGATGAGGTTAATGGGCACGGAAGCGAACTGGGTGGAAGCGCCGCCCTGGAGGAACAGCACCTTGTAGTTGTCGGGGATATTCATAAGTTTGCGAAGATCGGCCTGGGTCTTCTGGATGATGGCTTCATAATCCGGAGATCGGTGGGACATCTCCATGACGGACATACCGGATTCGCCATAGCAGACCAACTCGGACGCTGCTTTCTCGAGAACCGGGACGGGAAGCATAGAGGGGCCTGCCGAAAAGTT
>JAZRHS010000074.1:0-7616 GCA_045644865.1 Eubacteriales bacterium
CCTATTGAATTTTTTTACAACATATTATATAATAAATTATAGCTGTTACAATAACCGATTTGATATCGTCCGAGAGAGGAGATTTTATGAGATATAAGGCTTCACTGATAGCTTGCGCCGTAATCGTTGTGGCGCTTGCGCTATCCTTCTTTTTCACGCCAGAGGTGGTTACCTCGCAGGTGGAAAACCGAAATATGACAACCTTCAAAATGATACTTGACCCTGTGGACGACATAGACCCCAACACGGGTGAGAAGAGTATTCTTTACAACGCTGACAAGAGTGTTCCCGACCGTCTTGAGGACGCTCTGAAGGATCAGATATTTGTCAGAAATTTTGTGGTGCTTAATTACACAAATCTTGAGGCAAAGCTTTCCAACATTTATCTTGGCGCAAGCAAGACCCTTTCTTCTGTTTTCAAGGAAAGAGATAATGTATCCGAAGCAGGCCCGTCGGACAGCGATTCTTTTGTGGATATTCCCGAGGGCGGTTATCCCGACGAGTATTACGACCTGACAGAGAAGGAAGAGGAAGATCAGCCTCTTGACTTCAAGAAGTATCCTGTATACGGCTATGCCCGTCTTGAGGTATTCCCGAGCCAGAGCTATGACTATACCAACATAGGAAGCCGCGCGGCATACAACGGCACAGATTACCTTGGCTTCAAGCCTTCAAAGAACACCTATACCCGTCAGGGGGTCAATGTTCTTGCGTCCCAGTACGAAAAGATACTTGACGAATACCCCTACATTAAAATCTACAATTATTTCGTGTCTGCGATGACTGACACCCCTTGGTTTTACGATTCTATAGGAACTTACCCCGACAAGCAGGAGATGGCGGCGCAGTATCTGCCCGAGTATATTACCGTGGGCAGACTTGTTTATGAGGACTTTGAGGATTACGCCGATTGCAACTTCAAGACCGACCACCATTGGTCTTACAAGGGAACAGAGCGAGGCTACCGCGATGTTTATGCTATGATGGCAGAGGACCTTGAGCTTTCGCCTCTTAAATACCCCATAAAGACCTGGAATTTCTCGGAGCTTTACGGTATCAAGTACCGAGGAAGCCACGCTTCGGAGGTTCGCGGAATTTATAACGGTTATGACGAGTTTATCGCTTACGAATATGACCTTGGTGAAAGAGAAACCTTTGTTGTTCCTGCCAACAATTATACAAGGGAAATTCCCGTTACAATGGGTCTTTGGGAGAAGTACAAGGTGGGCGATATTGCGGTGGGAGCCGACCATTACATACAGTTCTACGGACAGAGCTATGACGAAAGAGGCAGAACATATGCCGACTCAAACCATATGCTTGTCATCAAGAACGACAACGGGGCAGAGCATAGCCTGCTTATGGTCTGCGACTCTACCCAGCGCGCTTACCGCGATGTTCTCGGGTCGCACTTTAAGAATGTGGTTACTCTTGACTACCGCATTATGGCATCTGTGCCGATTGACTATCTTATTGACAAATACGACATCGACACCATTCTGGTGGGCGGCTTGTCCTTCGCCTGGGGGGGAGAAAGCAAATATGTCTTTAAGTTTTCACAGAATTTCGGCAAGTAAGGAGGAAATATGCTTTTTTCAAGTCTTAACTTTTTAATTGTATTTCTTCCGCTGCTTTTCCTTTGCTACTTTGCTATTCCAAAGCGCTTTGTGGCGGCAAGAAGATATGTTCTTATGGCGTTTTCCTTTATCTTCTATGCCTGTGGGGAATTTTATTATTTCTTTGCCATACTGTTCTGCGTTTTTGTAACCTGGGCGTTGTCAAAGGGTGTTGCCGAGAAGAAAAAGCTGCATTTCTTTATCGCTATGGCGGTGAATATTCTGCCGCTTATAATCTTTAAGTACCTTAACTTTATTATTCTTAACATCAACCTTATCCCCTTTATAAATCTTCCGTCGGTGTCGCTGACTATGCCCATAGGCATTTCGTTCTACACCTTCCAGATGCTTACATATATCATCGACCTTTACCGCGGCGATGTTGCAAGGCAGAAGAATGTGGGCTATCTTGCCCTCTACATTTTCCTGTTCCCCCAGCTTATCGCAGGTCCTATCGTCCGCTACTCGGATATTGAGGACGCTATCGGAAGATGCGACGAGAATTGGGACAGCATAAAGGTGGGCGCGGCTCGCTTTATCAAGGGTCTTGCCAAAAAGATGATAATTGCCAATCAGGTGTGGCACATCTCTGACAGTATTACCGCCCTTGACCTTGGTGAGATAAGCGTGCCTATGATGTGGCTTGCGGTGCTTGCCTACACATTGCAGATATATTTTGACTTCTCGGGATATTCGGATATGGCTATCGGTCTTGGAAAGATGTTTGGTTTTGATTTCCTTGAGAACTTCAACCTGCCATACTCCTCGCTTTCGGTTTCCGAGTTTTGGAGAAGATGGCATATATCTATGAACACCTTCTTCCGCGACTACATATACATTCCCCTTGGGGGAAGCCGTGTGTCAAGAGGACGCTGGGTTTTCAACACCCTTGTGGTGTGGGGCGTTACGGGCCTTTGGCACGGCGCTTCGTGGAACTTTATTGTTTGGGGACTTTACTACGCGCTCCTTCTGATGATGGAGAAGTTCTTCCTTGGGGCGGTGCTTAAGAAAATACCCAAATTCTTCAGCTGGGCGTATACAATGTTCTTTACAATGGTGGGCTGGTCCTTCTTTATGAACGACTCCAACAGCATAAAGGAGATGTTCTCCTTCACCCTTCGCCTGTTTGGCGTGGGCGAGGTGGCAAACGCGGCCACCGTGCGCTCGCTTGAGCTTGAGGGCTACATTCCCTATATATTCGTGGCTCTTTTGTTAAGCCTGCCTACCAGAAAGCTTATTGGCAAGGCTATAGAAAAGCTGAACGCCATAAAGAGCAAGGCTATCGCTATTCCTGTGGGCGTGGTGTTTGATGTGGCGTATGTGGCTGCCTTCGTTATCTGCATCGGATATGTTATCGGCGGAAGCTACAATCCCTTTATCTATTTCAGATTCTGATGGGGGGAGAGCTATGAAGAAATTATCATTTGTTATTATTCTTTGTATTGCCTGCCTGCTTGCTTCTTGCGGCGGCAAGGAATTTCAGGGCACAGAGGGCTTGGAATATGCCCTTTCGGAGGACGCACAGGGCTGTGTTGTGGTTGGTTACAATGGAAGCCACACAGAGGTTGTTATTCCCGACGAGTACAGGGGACAAAGGGTTGTCGCTATAGCCGACGAGGCGTTTGGGGGCAACGAGAGTATAACCGCGGTATCCCTTGGAGCGAATGTGGAAAGTGTTGGCGTGGCGGCATTTGCGGGCTGTAAGAGTCTGTATGGCTTCTATGCCGCCGAGGGTCTTGAAAAAATAGGTAACGGCGCATTCTTTGGCTGCACATCGCTTGGTGAGGCGGAGCTTCCGTCATCGCTTAAAAGCGTAGGCGTTGAGGCGTTTGGTCTGTGCGAGAGTATAGACAGGGTAAGTTACAACGGCAATCAGTCTATGTGGCGCAGCGTGTCGGTTGCCGCGGGCAACGATGTTTTTGACGCAAGCCTTGTGCTTGCCGAGGGCGGCTCGCTTGTCAAGCTTCTTGCCGAGGGTAAATGTAATTCGGCAATAAATTGGCAGATTGATTTTGACGGTGTGCTTTATATTTCGGGCGAGGGTCATATTCCCGACTACGAATTTGACAAAACTCCTTGGGGACAGTATGCCTTGGGTATAATCTCCGCGGTGGTGGGGGACGGAATCGACATAGTAGGAAAGAATTGCTTTTTCGGTTGCGTCAATATGCAAAGCGTAACGCTTGCTCCCTCGGTAAGGCTTATTGATGACGGCGCGTTTTATAATTGCAAGCGGCTTAAATCCATAGAGCTTCCCGAAAACCTCAGAAGAATAGGCGACAACGCCTTTTTGGGCTGCGCCTCTATTGTTGATGTTACTATACCCGAAAGCGTAACGGCTATCGGAAGCGGCGCGTTTATGGGGTGTCAGCAGCTTGAGAGGGTGAATATCCCCTTGTCTGTTAGCACTATAAAGCGCTGGTGCTTTGCCGAGTGTGCTTCGCTTTCCTATATAGACCTGTCATCGGCGGTGTCGGTGGAAACAGGCGCGTTTTACAGCTGTGAGCTTCTTGACGAGATAACTGTAAGTGAGCGGCTGACCTCTGTGGGGATAAATTCATTTTTGGGTTGTCCCAAGATAAAGGTAAACGGCACACTTAGCCCGTCTGTTCGTATGAAAATAGGAAATTGGAGTATACAATAAAAAGACTGCCTACGGCAGTCTTTTTTTAGTCAAACGGTGGCAAAAAGCATAAGGCAAAAGCCAAGAAGCAGAATATAGGTCGCGGTCTTGCCCTGCTTTGCGGCTCGGGGAATCATTTCGTCGGCGATAACATAGAGCATCGCGCCCCCCGCAAAGGCGAGAGTTATGGGCAAAAGCGACGAGAAAACAGTAACGGCGTGAAAGCCGATAAATGTGCCTACGACCTCGGAAAAGCCTGTCATAAGCGAGATAAAAAAGGTTCTTCTTCTGCTGATTCCAGCCAAAAGCATAGGGGGAACAATCGCCATTCCCTCGGGGATATTCTGGAGTGCGATGCCCCCCGCCACCGAAAGCGCCCCCGAAAGGTCGCCTGTGCCAAGGCTGACACCTGCGGCAATTCCCTCGGGTAGATTGTGTATTGTCATAGCGGTAACCAGCAACAGAACGCCGTCAAGCTCCTCGCCCCCTTCGGTGTCGGCAACGAAATGCAGGTGGGGGACAAGCCTTTCGCATATGCCGATAAATCCTGCCCCAAGGAAAACTCCGAGAGCCGAAACGGCGATTTCCTTTGCGGAGTAGCCGCCCATAGAGGGAATAATAAGCCCCCATACGGCGGCGGAGAGCATAATTCCTGCGGCAAAGCTCATTAAAAGCTCCGAAAAGCGCCTCGGCACGCTTTTTACAAGAAAACCGATAATACTGCCCATAACAGTTGCACCGCCAACGCCGAGCGCGGTCAATAAAACAATTTTCATAGCTATTCTCCTTAATAGCATCATATGTCGAAAATTGTTCTTTTGCCACCTGCGGCGGCGGGGAAGCCCCCGCAGGCCAAAAGGTCAGCGCACGGTTGTTTGAGCTAACATAGCGTTCCGCGTCCCACTCGGTGTCTGAACAACACCTCGTTGGCGATAATCGACAAGCGGACGCCCCTACAATTTTATATTTTTATTCTGCGAACAAGAAAACCTGTGGTGTTTAGCCACAGGTTTTTGTATTGGGTGTGATATGTTTGTACCAATTAAAATGGGTGAACGCCGAAGGCTACAGGGCTGCGGCGCCCTCGCCGCCGCGGTCTTACGCACCGTTTATTTGAAGTATTCAACCGCGCCGAGGAACATACCCATATCGTAGTTGCCCTCAACATTCTTGTAAAGCCCGTCGCCGATACGCTCCGAGTGTCCCATCTTACCAAAGATGCGTCCGTCGGGAGAGGTGATACCCTCTATGGCGAAGCAGGAGTTGTTGGGATTGAAGTGAATGTCGGTGGTGGGATTTCCAAGAAGGTCAACATACTGGGTAGCTATCTGTCCGTTTTCGGCAAGCTTCTTGATAAGCTCGTCGGAAGCGAGGAAGCGTCCCTCTCCGTGGGAGATAGCCACGGTATGGATATCGCCTACATTTGTCTTTGCAAGCCAGGGCGACTTGTTGGACGCAATGCGTGTGCGGACAAGTCTTGACTGGTGGCGGGAGATTGTGTTAAATGTAAGTGTGGGGCAGTTTTCGTCGGTGTCGATAATTTCACCGTAGGGAACAAGACCAAGCTTGATAATAGCCTGGAAGCCGTTACAGATACCAGCCATAAGACCGCCGCGGGTCTTAAGAAGCTCGTTTACCTGCTCCTTAACCTTTCCGTTGCGGAAGAATGCGGTAATGAACTTACCCGGGCCGTCGGGCTCATCGCCGCCCGAGAAGCCGCCGGGAATGAATATCATCTGGGCCTGCTTTGCGCGCTCCGAGAAGTAGTCAACCGACTCTGTAATGCCTGCGGCAGTAAGATTCTTAATAACGATTATCTCGGGGTCGGCTCCCGCGCCAGCGAGTGCCTTTGCGGTGTCAAACTCGCAGTTTGTACCGGGGAATACGGGGATAAGAACCTTGGGCTTTGCCACCGAAACAGGCGAGTGAACACGGCTCTTTGTTTCATAGGAGAAGGCGGGAATATCACGGGGCTCTGTCTTTATGTTGCAGGGGAAAACAGGCTCAAGCTTGTTTTCGTAGATAGCAAGAAGCTCTGCAAGAGAAACCGCGTCGCCAAGATGCGATATTTCGGGCGTTGCAGTTGTTTTACCGAGAATTGTGCAGTTAACATCGGCAAGCTTGTCAAGGGCGCAGTCGCAGTTAAGCTCAAGCACAAATGCGCCGTAGTTGTAGCCAAAGATATCTCTGTAGTCTGCCTTATCGTCGTAGGCAAATCCGATACCGTTACCAAACGCCATCTTCATAATGCCCTCGGCAACACCGCCGTATGTGGGTGTGTAAGCCGCTTCCACTCTGCCGTCTGCGTTAAGCTCCGCAACCTTTGCGAAGAGCGTTACAAGCGACTCTTTTGTGGGAAGACCGTTCTCGCCTATCTCGGGCTTGAGAAGGACAACTGTGTGTCCCGCGCCCTTGAATTCGGGGGAGATGACTTCCTTTGTGTTACCTGTTGTAACCGCAAAGGAAACAAGTGTGGGGGGAACATCGAGCTTCTCAAAGCTTCCGCTCATAGAGTCCTTACCGCCGATAGAAGCGATGCCGAGGTCAAGCTGTGCATCAAGCGCGCCGAGAAGGGCGGAGAAGGGCTTGCCCCAACGCTTGGGGTCGCGGGTGGGCTTTTCGAAATATTCCTGGAATGTAAGGTAAACATCTTCAAATGTTGCGCCTGTAGCCACAAGCTTTGCTACTGACTCAACCACCGCAAGGTAAGCACCGTGGTAGGGGCTCTTTTCGGTGATGTAGGGGTTGTAGCCCCAAGACATATAGGAGCAGGTGTTTGTGTGGCGGCTCTCAACAGAGATTTTGTGAACCATTGCCTGAATGGGAGTAAGCTGATTTTTACCGCCGAAGGGCATAAGCACCGTGCCTGCGCCGATGGTGGAGTCAAAGCGCTCGGAAAGTCCGCGCTTGGAGCAAACATTAAGGTCGCCCGCAAGGCTCTTTATGTCGTTTACAAAGTCGCCGCTGAAGCTCTTTTCGAATTTTTCGGGTGCGGCGGGAGCAATTTCGATGTGCTTTTCAGCGCCGTTTGAGTTAAGGAATTCACGGGAGAGGTCAACGATGGTATTTCCGTTCCAGGTCATAGTAAGTCTGGGCTCTGCCATAACTGTTGCAACCACGGTAGCTTCAAGGTTTTCCATAGCCGCAAGCTCCATAAAGCGGTCAACGTCCTTTGCCTCAACCACAACAGCCATACGCTCCTGTGACTCGGAGATAGCAAGCTCCGTGCCGTCAAGACCCTCGTACTTCTTGGGAACCTTGTTAAGGTCGATGTGAAGACCGTCGGCAAGCTCACCGATCGCAACCGAAACACCCCCCGCGCCGGAGTCGTTACAACGCTTGTTCATGCGGCAGGCTTCGCCGTTGCGGAAGAGACG
>JAZRHS010000075.1:0-6935 GCA_045644865.1 Eubacteriales bacterium
ACCTTAAGCGAGTCAATGCCGTTGTCGCGGCAGAGTTTTCTCATAGTCTTTGCCAAGGGGCAGACCGTGGTGGCGTAGATGTCGTCCACTCTGAAGGCGGTGGGGTCAAGCTTGTTGCCCGCACCCATTGAGGAGATTACAGGAACGCCCGCGGCCTTTGCGCGCTTGATTATTTCCAGCTTGCCGCTTACCGTGTCGATGCAGTCGATGACATAATCATAGGTCGAAAAGTCAAATTCCGACGAGGTTTCGGGCAGGAAGAAGATGCTTCGCGGCACAACATTTATCAGGGGGTTAATGTCCTTTAAGCGGGCGGCGGCACACTCGGTTTTTCTCTGTCCCAGGGTGGAATGGAGCGCGATTATCTGGCGGTTTATATTCGAGGGCGAAACGGTATCGCTGTCGATAAGCTCGATAGTGCCTACCCCCGAACGGGCAAGAGCCTCGGCGGCATATCCGCCTACGCCGCCGACGCCGAAAATTGCTATCCGCGACGACGACAGGCTGTTCATAGCCTTGTCGCCGAGAAGCGAGCGTATTCTTGAAAAAATCTCGTTTGTTTGGTTCATTATATAACTTCCTTTGGATTGATTCTTTTGTTTATCGCCTTTGCCAGAAGTGAGGCGGCGGCGATTTTAAGGGCGTCGGGAATAGCGCAGGCTAAAAGAGTTGCGCCCAGCGTGGCGGTAAAGCTTGTTTCGGTGGTGAATGACAACCACAAAACACCCAAAATATAGCATAAAATGGTGGAAATTGTCATTAAAATCCACATATTTACTTTCTTTTTGGAGAAATATGAAACTACAAATGACGCAGGGATATATCCTATTATAAATCCGCCCATAGGGCCGATTATAGTCTGAAATCCGCCTATAAATCCTGCGAAAACAGGCGCACCCACCGCCCCGAGGGCGATATAGCAAAGCACCGAGAGAAGGGCGAGCCTTGCGGGCAGAATTGCCGCAACCACGAGCACGGCAAAGAGTGAGAGTGATAATGGAACTGCTCCTACAGGTATAGATATTGGGGCGAGAACGCATATCACCGCGCCGCCCAGGGCGGCATAGCACAGGTCTTTGTATCTCATAGTTTTTCTGTGGGGCGAATTGAAATTTCTCCGTAGAAAAGCTCGGTTTCCTCGCCGTTGTCCTCTCGTTTTACTAAAAGTCCGCCTTTTTCGGTTATTTTCAGTGCTTTTGCCTTGTAAGTGGTGTCAGAGTGGGGAATAACTGTTATATTTTTGCCTGTTGTTATACATCTGTGGCGATATTCGTCAAGATGAAACGGGGCGTTTTGGGGGGCAAAGCTCTCAAATTCGGCAAGTATTTCCTTTGCCAAAGCCGCAGGCTCTATTGCTTGTCCGCTGACCTCAAAGAGTGTGGCGGCGATTTCCGATAGCTCGTCAGGGAGCTTGCCTGTAAGGTTTACGCCTATGCCTACTACCGCAAGCCGCTTGCTATTTGTGAAAACTCCCTCTGTGAGTATTCCGCATATCTTTTTTGAGTCGTAGAGCAGGTCGTTGACCCATTTTATATCAATTTTTACCCTTGCCAGCCTTTCGATGGCACGGGCGGTTGCTACCGCCGCAAAGGTGGTGAGAAGTCCTGCGTCCTTGCTGTCAAGCTCTGTAAGCAAACTCATATAAAGTCCGCCCTCTTGTGAGCTGAAGCTTCGCCCAATGCGCCCCCGTCCCGCGGTCTGCCGTTTGGCAATTATCACAGTGCCTGTGGGCGCGCCGTTTTTGGCAAGCTCCTTCAGGTCGGCGTTGGTCGATGCCGTTTCCTCTTTATAAATAATTCTGAAGTCTGTCATCAGCTCTGCCGCCTTCCCGACAAGCGGTATTGTGTGGGCGAAAGCTTGTACAATTTATTAAAGGCTCGGTTGAAGGTGCGGACTGTGGAAAAGCCCACTTCTTCGCTTATTTCTGCGATGCTTTTGGTTGTGCCGTAGAGAAGTCGGCAGGCTTCCGAAATGCGAAGCGAGTTGATGTAATCGTTGAAATTCATATTAAATTCCTTGCCAAAAAGGTGGGAAATGTAATATTTGCTCATCTGAAGTTCGGTTGAAAGAACCCCAAGAGTAAGCTCCTTGTTGTAGTTCTTAACGCAATAGTCAATGACCGAGCGCATTGCGCGGGACACCTCTATGTCGGTTTTCTCGGTGGGGAGATATTTGAATATCAGCCCGATGAGCGAGGTTGCATAGCCCCGTCTTATAACATCGTTCTGCTCGTCGCCCGATTGCTCGTTGTCGAACGCCCCAAGGAGCATCAGAGTGTTGTAGAGGTCGGGGTATGAGGAAACATTTTCGATGACGGGGCAGGTGGGCTTGCAGCTGTCAAAAAGCTGCAACGGCTGTGGGAGAGCCGCGGGCGAAACAATGGCGGCCAAGTATTTTTCCTCTCCTGCCGAAATGTAGGTGTGGGGGCAGTTGGGGAAGACCACGAAAAGCGAGTCGGGGGTCAGGGCGTATTCCTTTTCGCCGATGACGGCTGACGGGCGGCCTTCCTTTATATACACGATTTCGGCGTGGTAGTGAAGGTGTGAGCCGCATTTGAGGGCGCTTTGTCCTGACAGGTGATTGCCCACTATTATTTCTGTGAGTGAGTTCTCATAAAACATAGCCGTCCTCCTTGTAAATGCGAATGACGCGGGCGCTTACCGCGCAAAGCACCTCGTAGGGGATTGTCTGACCCTGCGCCGCTATGGCGCGAAGTCTTTGGTTGTTATCACCGAAAAGCGATACCTCGTCGCCCTCGCTTGCTTTTTCGCCGCTTATGTCTATCATACATTGGTCCATACAAATTCTGCCCACGGTGGGGGCGTTAAAGTCGCCGCCTTCGGCGTGGACGCAGACTTCAGCTCCGCCGTAAGCGCGAAGAAAGCCGTCGGCGTAGCCCACGGGCAGGGTGGCTAAAAGCCTGTCGTTTTCCGCCTTGAATTGACCGCCGTAGCTGACCGCCTCTCCTGCCTTGAGCCTGTGGATATGCGATATTTTGGTTTTGAAGCTCATTACTGGGCAAAGCTCCGAAAGCTCAAAGGCCTCGCTTGGGGGCGCGCCGTAGAGGGCTATTCCAAGTCTTACCGCGTCAAGGGCAAGCCTTGGGAAGCGGAGAGCCGCCGCGCTGTTGCAGATGTGCCTCATTCCTACCTTGACGCCAAGCTCATCAAGTCTTGAAAGTACTGAAGCGAAGCGCTCTGCCTGCACGAGCGTTTTGCCCTCGGGGGTGGGGCTGACGCCGTCGTCGGCTTCGGCAAAATGAGAGAAGATACCCTCAATTTTCAGCGCTCTTTGCTTTGAACATTCCTTTATTTTTTGGGCGGTGGCTTCGGCGTCCTCGTCGGTGAAGGCGGGGAAGCCCAAGCGGTTCATTCCTGTGTCTAATTTTATGTGGCAACGCACCTTTACCCCTGCCGATTTTGCCGCTGATGCAAGCTTTTTGGCGTACTCGAAGGAGGGTAGGGTGGTGATAAGGTCGTACTCGTCAAGCTTTTTAACAAGGCTTGGAAGGGTAACGCCTAAAATAAGTATGTCGGTTTTGACACCTCTGTTGCGACAAATATTGCGAACCTCTACCGCTTCTTCAATAGAAGAAACCGCAAAAAAACGACAGCCCTCGTCAAGAAAAACAGGAACGCAGCCACAGGCTCCGTGGCCGTATGCGTCGGCTTTGACCACGCATATAGTCTGCGGCTTTTTGCCCGAGCAGGCAGAGGCTCTGCTTGTTACAAGCTCCTTCAAATATCTATAGTTATGGCGCAACGCCCCAAGGTCAATTTCAGCCCAGGTGCGCGCGTCCTCAAATCGGGGAAGCGATGAATAAAGGCGTATTCCGTCGGAAATGCTCATATGTCCTCCTATCGCAATTTATGTCTTGTCTATTACAGTATATCACGGTAAGACGAATTTTGCAATGGGGTAATTGAATTTTTATTAAATTTATCAACAAAAAATTGTAAACTTTATTAAATATTTATATAATATAGATTGATTTTGAGGCATTTGTGTGGTACAATTAAAGGGAACAACTTATGTGGACTAAAAATAGATGCGGCGGTGTGCCGTTTTGACTGTTTTTAAGGAGTTTTTATGAAGATAAGCAGGGATGCGGCGCTCTTTTTGAGAAAGGCGCTTGTCTATTTCATAATAATTTTTGCGGCGGCGGTGTTGCAGACCTCGTTTTTGGCGAAGCTTCGCCCCTTTGGGTCTGTTCCCGATCTTATTCTTGTGCTTGCGCTTGGCGCGGGTTACTTCTGCAGCGCGGAAAAGGGCTGTGTATTCGGCGCGGCGGCCGGCGTTGCGGCTTATGCCCTTGGCGATATCGGCTTGGCGTTTCTTCCGCTTTTGTACGCCCTTGTGGGGGTTGCCGCGGGACTGCTTGTGGATAACTTTTTCGCGGGCAAGCTTGCGGTATGGTGCATCTATGTTTTGGGTGCGGCAATCCTCAAGGGCGCATATTCTCTGGTTTGTTGTGTGATGTTTTCGGGCGAGCTTCAGCTTTGGGCTGTTTTGTGGCGAACTGTGCTGCCCGAGCTGCTCACCACCTTCATTCTTGGCGCGGCGCTCTATTATCCCATAAAGAAATTGAGTAAACTTCTGTAGGCAGCGAGGGCACTGCTGCCCTATAGGCTTCGCCGTTCGCCCAATTTAATGGGTGCGAACAAATCGAACCCAATACGAAAACCGATGTCTGAACAACATCTGTTTTCTTGTTTGCGGATACAAATTATATGCGGGCGGTCATTGACCGTCCGCCATTAACAAACCCAATAAAAAGGAGGCAGAATATGAAAAAATTGAATTTCGGCAAGCGGTATATTGCGCTTATTTGCGTGTTCTGCCTGTTTTGCTTTTTCTACACCCTCAAGCTTGTCGGCTACGAGCTTTCGCTTGAAGAAAGGGTGTCGGGCAGGCTGTATGACGGCAACACCTACAAATACGAGGTTACTATCCCCGCAAAGCGAGGCGATGTCTGCGACCGCGACGGCAAGATAATTGCCACCGTCCGCGAGGCGTACGCTATGACCTTTACTTATTGGTCGATGCCGGGTGATATTCACGAGAATAACCGCACCCTGCTTGTGGCGCTTGATGCCCTTGAGGCTATGGAGCAGCTTGAGGGAGAGAGTGTCAGGTTCACCCCCGAATATGCCGACGACCATTTCCCCTTTGAGGGCAGTTACCCAAATCTTCGGGCGAGCGGGGGGCTTGCGGACAGCTCCACCAAGGAATACAAGACCTATATGACGGTGCTTGCGCGCCGCGAGTGGGACAAGTATGTGGAAAAGCCCGAGGATATCATTGAGAGGTACATAAAAAAATACCACCTGCTTGACAAGAACGAGCAGGGCGAAAGGCTCTACACCGACAAAGAGGTGGACGCTATAATCAGGCTTCGCTACAATATGGACGCCGAGGACTTTGGCGTGTACGCCCCCTATGTCCTCTGCGACAGCGTTCCTCTTGAAACGGTCGCTTATGTCAGAGAGAAGAACGCGGTGGGAATAACCTTCCCTCAAAGCCAGCAGAGGCAGTATAATTACCCCGGTTATCTCTCCCACATTCTCGGAAGCGTAGGCTATATTACCGCCGACAATATTGACTATTATACCGAGCTGGGCTATCCTATAAACGCTCTTGTGGGTATCTCGGGAGTTGAGGCGCTCTTTGAGGAGTATCTTCGCGGAATTGACGGAAAAATGGAGATAGTCGAGGACGCCGACGGAAAAATAATAAGCAGTAAGGTTACAAAAGAGCCTGTCCCCGGAAAGGATGTCTGGCTGACTATCGACATTGATTTGCAGGTGGTGGCAGAGGACGCTCTGGCGGAATTTGCCAAGAAATACTGCAAGGCAGACGAGGCGGGGGCGTTTACCGCAATCGACCCCTCAAACGGCGGCGTGCTTGTGCTTGCTTCCTATCCCACCTACGACCTGACAACATATAATCAAAACTACAACGAGCTGCTTGCCGATCCCGCAAAGCCGCTGACCAACCGCGTGCTTTACGGAACATACACCCCGGGCTCTACCTTCAAGCTTGGAATGGCGGTGGCGGCGCTTGAGGAAGGCGAGATAAATGAGGGCTCAACCGTTTACTGCTCGGGAGTTTACACGAGATACAGCTCCTACGGGCTTAAGTGCTGGGTTCACCCCGATGCCCACGGCGCAATCGATGTAAAGCAGGCTATTACAGTGTCCTGTAACTGCTTCTTCTGTGAAATGGGCTACAGGCTTGGCATTGATAAGATGAACAGGTATTGCAGAATATACGGCCTTGGTGAGCCTACGGGCATTGAGCTTGGTGAGGCGGTGGGTATTCTTGCGGGCGAGGACTACAGGGCAAGCCACGGAATGGGCAACTGGTATCCCGGCGATACTATTGCGGCGGCTATAGGTCAGTCTGACAATATGTTCACCCCCCTTCAGCTTTCAAACTATGTTTCTACTCTGCTTAACGGCGGAACAAGATATAATGTTCATATTCTTGACTCGGTGAGAGAGTATTACACCGACGATATTATTGAAAAGTACACTCCCTATGTGGTGAGCAGTACGAAAATAAGCGACAACTCGCTTTCGGTGGTTAAGGAAGGTATGCGGAGTATGATATACAACAGCTATACCGCGTCCACCTATATGAAGAATGTGCCTGTAAAGGTGGGCGGTAAGACAGGTACTGCCCAGACAAATGCCGCTAACGATAATGGACTTTTCGTTGCCGCCGCGCCCTATAATGACCCGCAGATTGTAATATCGGCGGTGCTTGAGGGCGGCGCATCGGGACTTTATTGCTCGGGCATCGCCGCGGCGGTGTTTGAGGAGTTCTATGGTGTGAATGATAACTGACAAATCAAAATTGGTGTAGCGTAGGGGCGACCAAAGCTCCCAAGCAGTAAAACCCAACTAACGGCGGCGCAACCAACCCCTAAAATT
>JAZRHS010000076.1:0-13196 GCA_045644865.1 Eubacteriales bacterium
CCCACGGGACCCATTTATGGGTAGTAAGTAATAATTGCGTGGCTGGCAGGCCAATCTAAAGCGCACTTGTGCGCCGCCAGTATTATTAGGGCTATGCCCGAAAATGAAATACCACCCGCTACGCGGGTGGATATTTATTTAATAGTAGTATCTTCTTTTTCTTCTTTTAACAGGCTTTTTGCCACCTGTTTTTATTTTATAATAGACTACCGCGGCTATTACCGCCAAAAGCGGAATAATAAAAAGTGGATTTTGTGTAAGCCGCTTCATACGGTACATAAATATCAAAAAGCCGTGGGAATCTATTGCATTTTCGGTTATAAGGTCTGCCTCATCAAGAAGATTTCCGTTGTAAATCGCCTTAATTGAGCCAACCTTGTAGCCCTCGTCAAAGGGGGCTTCCAATACTTCGTAGTCAAGCTGGGTGATAAACTTAATCTCCCTTGCTACATCCACGCCCGAATATATAAGCGAGGACAGGTCCTTGCTCATTTTTATATTCACGCTGTCGTGAGTGGCAGAAAATTTAACGGGGAGAGAGGTTATTGCTGTCTTTTGCGACTTAAGCTTCATAACCGAGAAGTTAACTAAGGCATAGCGCAAGGTGTTTTTTGCTACCTTGTACGCGTGATTTACATTTGGGTCTGATACATCTCCGCCCATAACTACGCAGACATATGTAAGTCCGTCAAGCTTTCCCGAGGTTACAACACAGTCGCCACCCTCATCGGTTGCTCCCGCATTCATTCCCTCGGCATATGAGTAATAATAATCCTCGGTCATACTTGTGGTGATAAGATAGTTTCTGTTGTATATGGTGAACTCACCGCTTTCGCCTGTTACAGATATTGTGTGCTTTATTGCCTTGGAAATAGGAAAAAGCTCGGTGTTTTCAAGGAAGTGAAGGCTGATAAGTGCGGTGTCATAAGCCGTTGTTACCATTTTTTCGTCGTGCAGACCTGTTGGGTTGGTGTAGAAGGTGTCGCTTGCCCCAAGTGCGGCTGCCTTTTGGTTCATAAGTTGGCAGAATTGCTCTACTCCGCCTGCTACGGAGAAGGCAAGAATGTTTGCCGCGTCATTGTATCCGCCAATTAGCAGGGCGTATAGCAGATCCTCTACGCTTATGGCTTCGCCAACCTCAAGTCCAAGATGTCTGCCTGTGGTGGCGTTAAGCATCTCGCGGCTTACAGTTATCTTTTCGGTAAGTCTGCCCACATATGCCTCGTGCGCTACAAGCGCCGTCATAAGCTTTACAGTAGAGGCAGGGAATATACTCTTGTGAACATTTTTTTGCAGAACTATTTTCTTATGCTCTGCATTTACAACGCATACCGCGTC
Source organism: Eubacteriales bacterium (assembly GCA_045644865.1). Lineage (GTDB taxonomy): Bacteria > Bacillota > Clostridia > Oscillospirales > CAG-272 > RGIG8775. The sequence continues at coordinate 1,339 of JAZRHS010000076.1, forward strand.
AACTTTTTCCATTGATGGCTGATCGCTTGCGGCAAGTGCGTATACAGAAAATACAGAAATAAATGTAAAGAGTAAAAGAAGAAAGGCAACAGCCCTAATATGAAAAATAGTTTTCATAAGACTATGCCTCCTTGCTTTTGAAGTATTCCTTGGCTTCAAGAATATCGTTAAGAATTTGTTCCTTGAGAGCGTCTACAGAGTTAAATTTTTTCTCTCTGCGAATTATTTTGATAAACTCAATTTCCACAACCTGACCGTAGAGATCACCGTTAAAGTCGATTATATGAGTTTCGCAATTTATAAAGCTTCCGTCATTTACCGAGGGACGGCAGCCAAAGTTTGTAACCGATTTGTAGCGCATTTCGTTTATGACTGTGTAGGAAATATATATTCCGCTTTGGGGGGCTGCAAGGCCCTTGGGTAGAAGCTGGTTTATGGTAGGTATACCAAGCGTTCTGCCAAGCTGTTTGCCATAGATAACCTCGGCGCTAAACGAGTAATTTCTTTGGAGCAGGGCGTTGGCTTCTTCAATGCACCCCTCGGCAATGTAATTTCTGATAAGGCTTGAGCTTACCGCCTTGCCGTTATAGGATATCTCGTTGACTGTAAGGGAGTTACCCTCCATAAGGTCGTTTAGGGTGTCTGGTGATCCTGCGGCGTTCTTGCCAAATCTGAAGTTGTATCCGCAAACCGTAAAGATGCAGCCGCAATCCTTTTTGAGAACATCGGCGACAAAAGCCTCGGGGGACAGTCCGCCTATATCCTCAAAGCTGCAAATGAACGCAAAATCAAGTCCAAGCGAAGAAAATATCCTGAGTTTTCGGTCAAGATCTGAAAGCATAGGCACAGTAGAGCCGCTGATGACCTCAAGAGGAGCACGCTCAAAAAACCACGCCCCGCTTTTTATATCGGGGTAGCGGCTTGAAAGCTGGTTCTTTAATTTTACCGTTTCTTGTATAAGAGCGCGGTGTCCCTTGTGAACTCCGTCAAAGTTACCAAGGCAAAGCACGGTACAGTGCGGGGGATCACACTCCTTGAGGTTGTGCAGATCTATGACCGTCATTGAAAAGTTATTTTACTCCCAGATAATTTTTTACAAGCTCGTTAAGAAGCTCGTCGCGGTCGATATAGCGAATAAGCGCGCGGGCGTTCTTGTAGTTTGTTATGTAGGTAGGGTCCTCGGAGAGTAAATAGCCAACGATCTGGTTAATGGGGTTATATCCCTTTTCGCTAAGCGCAATATAGATCTCCTTGAGAATTTTTTTGGTATCGGTTTTGCCGTCCTTGGCAATCGTAAACCTTTGAGTGGTTTCGTTTGGTGTTTTGTTAAGCATAATTTTAGTCTCCTTTGCTTTGGCACTATTATATAGCTTCGACACTATTATATAATATTATCGCGATTTTTTCAAGAGTATTTTGAAAACTTTATCAAAAGGTTAATAAATATTCATAAAAAATGAATAAAATCTTCTAAATTCCGTTGACTTTTTAGTAAAAAAGAATTATAATAATATATAATGGATATTTATATAATGTTGTATTATTTTCAGAAAGGCAGATAAAAATGGCAGAACGCAAAATAACAGTACAGGAAAAGAGAGAGCGCAGAAACGCATTGCTTGAAATATTGTTTGAGAGCGAGTTCAGAAAGGACGAAACTCCAGAGGAAATATTCATTGTTTCGGCAGAGGAAAGAGCGCTTTCGCAGGAAGTCCGTACATATGTGAAAAATATGTATTTTGACATCAAGGAAAAGATTGACACGGTTGACGAATATATCAACAAGGCATCCGAGGGCTGGAAGACCACAAGACTTTCCAAGCTTTCCTTGTGCATTCTCCGTCTTGCGGTATACGAGATGCTTTATGTAGAGGATGTTCCCGCGGTTATTTCCATAAATGAGGCGATTGAGCTTTCAAAGAAATATGATGATCCCAAGGCAAAATCCTTTATTAACGGAGTTTTGAACAAGATCAAGGACACCATAGAGAACAATGCGTAAGCCCTGCTTTTTAGGTATAGACACAAGCAACTATACCACCTCGCTGGCAATAGCCGATGAGGCAGGGAATATAGTTGCAAATCTTAAGATGCCGCTTTCTGTGAAAAACGGAGAACGCGGCTTAAGACAAAGCGCCGCCGTATTTCAGCACACGAAAAATCTCCCCGAAATATTCTCTGAAGCCGAGAGGTTTTTTGAAGAATACAAGCCGTTAGCGGTGGGAGTATCTGTGTCCCCACGCTCGCAAGAGGGGTCGTATATGCCTTGCTTTCTTGCGGGAAAGTCGGCAGCATATGCGGTATCAAAGGCGATGGGTGCTCGGCTTTTTGAGCTTTCGCATCAGAACGGCCATGTTATGGCGGCGGCTTATTCGGGCGGTATGCCTGCAGAGCTGCTTGAAAAGCCTTTTCTTGCTTTTCACATTTCGGGCGGAACTACAGAAGCGTTGCTTGTCGAGCCCGAGGGCTGTGATTTTAAGTGCGAGATCATAGGCGGTACAAAGGACATAAATGCGGGACAGGCTATTGACCGCGTGGGCGTTGCTATGGGAATAGGTTTTCCTTGCGGCGCTTCACTTGAGAGGCTCGCTCTTGATTTTAGCGGTGAAAATCCTATGCCCAAGATTTGTGTTGAGGACGGATATTGCAACCTGTCAGGCCTTGAAAATAAAGCGATAGAGCTTTACGAAAAGACAGGGGATAAAAACGCGGTTGCGGCATTTGTACTTGATTTTGTGGGGGCAACACTCGAAAGGATAACCGCGAATATAAAAGAAAAATACCCCTTGTATCCTGTGGTATATAGCGGTGGGGTTATGAGCTGTTCGATTTTACAGAAAAGGCTTAAAGGCGAAAATACCTTTTTTGCCGAGCCAAGCTTCTCGGCAGACAATGCGGCGGGCATAGCCTTGTTGTGCCGCAGACACTTTATAAATTAGGGTATGGCTGAGGTGATGGCGTTGGAGAACAAAATGAATTTTATCACTGTAACACAGTTAAATGAATATGTGAAAATGATGATGGACTCCAACCCCGTCTTGAAAAGTGTTTGGATAAGGGCTGAAATATCTAATTTCACCAATTATTACAGAACGGGGCATTTCTATTTTTCACTTAAGGACGACGGTGGACTTGTCCGCGCGGTTATGTTCAAAAGCTATGCCCAGAATCTTTCTTTTTCTCTTGCTGACGGAATGAAGGTGCTTGTTCACGGCAGAGTCAGCGCTTTTGTAAGGGACGGACAGTATCAGGTCTATGTTGACGAGGTGCTTCCCGACGGAACGGGGGCGTTGTATCTTGCCTTTGAGCAGTTAAAGCGCAAGCTTGATGCAGAGGGCCTTTTTGATGAAGTGAGAAAAAAGCCGCTTCCCCGTATTCCGTCCGCAATCGGAATAATTACCTCGCCTACAGGGGCGGCGATACAGGATATGCTGAATATTCTTGGAAGAAGATTTCCCTTGGCAGAGGTTTATCTTTATCCCGCACAGGTGCAGGGAGCATCGGCGGCGTCCCAGCTTATTGAGGGCTTGAAATATTTTAACCGTGAAAAAAATGTTGATGTTATAATCATTGGCAGAGGCGGCGGTTCGGCGGAGGACCTTTGGGCGTTTAATGACGAAAGACTTGCCTATGCAGTGGCTGAATCTGAAATTCCTGTTATATCGGCGGTGGGCCACGAAAGCGACTTTACAATATGCGATTTTGTCGCCGATAAGCGCGCGCCCACACCCTCTGCGGCGGCTGAATTGGCTGTACCCGATTCGGCAGATATAGCGGCGGCGCTTGTAAATATCAAGGCGAGAATGTCGAGCTTGCTTTTAGGGCGAATAAACAATTATCGTCAAAACCTGAAATATCTTTCAGAGGTGGGGGCACTTTCCGACCCTATGTATATAGTTAATGACCGAAGAATGACGCTTATACATCTTAATGAAAAGCTTGATTTGCTTTCGGCAAGACTGTTTGACAATGCTAAATCGGCTCTTTGTGGGGTTGCAGCAAGGCTTGAGGCGTTAAGCCCTCTTGCTGTGGTGGCGAGAGGCTACAGCGTTGTTACCGATGCTGACGGCAAAACGCTTAAGAGTGTTAGGTTCATAGATGTTGGCGACATCTTTAATGTGAGAATGAGCGACGGAAGTCTTTTGGCTACCGTTGTGGAAAAGGAGATAGAAGATGGCAAATAAAGCATCAGGCTTTGAGGCGTCGATGGCAAGACTTGAAGCTATTGTAAAGCTTCTTGAAAGCGGAGAGGCAACTCTTGACGAGGCGATAAATCTGTATAGTGAGGGTGTTAAGCTTGTTGGCGAGTGCAGTAAAAGGCTTGACGAAACCGAGAAGAAAATAAAGCTTCTTACCATAGGCGAAAACGAATAAAGGGAAGAAATATGAAGTTTGAAAATATACTCAAGAAGTATGCCGAAAAGACAGAAAAATATCTTTCTCTTTGCTATGGCGATGATGATTCAGACCTTTCGCTTATAAGCGAGGCAGAGAAGTATAGCCTGCTTTCGGGTGGAAAGCGTATCAGGGCGTATCTTGTATTTGAGCTTTGCTCTATGTTTGGAAAGACCGAAAAAGAGGCGGCGCCCTTTGCCTGTGCGGTGGAGATGGTACACGCGTATTCGCTAGTTCACGATGATCTTCCCTGTATGGATAATGATGACTACAGAAGGGGAAAACTGACAAACCATAAAGTGTACGGAGAAGCGGTTGCCACCCTTGCGGGTGATGCGCTTCTGACAAAGGCTTTTGAAGTTGTGGCGGGAAATACTTTTGTGTCAAAGGAAGCCGCGCTTGCGGCGGTTTATTCCTTGGCTTTGGCGGCAGGCGACTGCGGAATGGTTGGGGGACAGATACTTGACATCAAGGCAGAGAACAGCGGAGTTTATGACTTTGAATATCTTAAAAAGACCCACCTGCTTAAAACAGGCGCAATGATAAAAGTGTCAGCACGCCTAGGCTGTCTGGCGGCAGGAGTTGAGGTTGACAGCGATGTTATGCGCGATGTTGAGTGCTATGCCGAAAATATAGGACTTGCCTTTCAGATAGTTGACGATGTCCTTGACAAAATAGGAAACAGTCAGATCCTCGGTAAGAAGGCAGGATCGGATAAAGAAAATAAAAAGCTTACATTTATGAGCTTTTATGATGTAGATGAAGCTATGGAGCTTGCCCGCAGGCTTACAGACGAGGCGATAAAGAGCATTGCAAAATATAAAGGCTCTGAAAATCTCGTTTTGCTTGCCGAGTATCTTCTTGGCAGAGATCATTGAGGAGAATTATGTATAATATTTCAGCATTATTTCAGAATTATTGCTTGATAAGCGTTGCTGTTGCTTGGATTTTAGCGCAGATTATAAAGGTCTTTACGGGATATTTCCGTGAGGAAAGCTTTGATATGAGAAAGTTTTTTTGCGGAACAGGCGGTATGCCAAGCGCGCATAGTGCAACGGTTATGGCTCTTGTTATTTCAAGCGCATGGCAGTATGGCTTTGCAAGCTATGCCTTTGCAATAGCAGTTTTGCTTGCAACTATAGTTATGAGCGACGCTACAGGCGTAAGACTTGAAACGGGAAAGCAGGCGAAGATAATAAACCAGATTATCACCGAGCTTTTTACAGGTAAGGGCGATGTTCAGACAAACCTTAAGGAGCTTATAGGCCATACCCCTTTTCAGGTTACTGTGGGCGCGATACTCGGAATTATTGTTGCCGTTGTGTTGAAGTTAACGGTGTACAGATGAGAGCAGACCTGTTTTTATTTGAAAAGGGATACGCCAAAAGCCGTTCCTTTGCGCAGACTCTTATAGCCGAGGGCGGTGTCAGAATAAACGGAAGGCTGATACAAAAGCCCTCTGAAGGTGTTGATGAAGGCATCGAGAACGAGGTGGAAATAACCGTAACACAAAAATTTGTGGGGCGTGGCGGCTATAAGCTTGAATACGCACTTGATCGTTTTGGTGTCGATGTAAGCGAAGCGATAGCCTTGGATATTGGTGCATCAACAGGCGGATTTACCGATTGCCTTCTTCAAAGAGGGGCAAAAAAGGTTTTTGCGGTCGATTCGGGCGAGGGTCAGCTTGATTCCTCACTTGCTGACGACCCTCGGGTAGTGAATATTGAAAAATATAACGCGAGAAGCCTTAAAAAAGAGGATTTCGCGGATAAGATAGATGTTGCGGTAATGGATGTTTCCTTTATATCGCAAACGCTGATAATTCCTTCATTGTCGGAGCTTCTTGATAACGGCGCAATATTTGTAAGCCTTATTAAGCCTCAGTTTGAGGTGGGCCGAAGCGCGGTTGGCAAAAAAGGAATCGTCAAAAGCTCCAAGGACAGACTTAACGCCGTCAAAAGTGTGATAAGCTTTGCTGACAGCTTTGGGCTTGGGTGCTTTGGAGTGGCTGAATCGGCTATTACGGGCGGGGACGGCAATATTGAGTATGTCGCCGCTTTCAAAAAGGGCGAAAAATGCAAAACAAATATAGATTTGACGAGGTAGAAGATTGAAAATAGCATTATTTACAAACTACAACATCGGCGAGAAATCGGCGGCGGCAATGACTGTTGCCGAAAAGCTTGGCAAATACGATTGCGAGATACTTGTTCCTATGAATTACAAGGACAGGATCGAGCGAATGTACAGAAAAAGACCAAAGGTGAAATTTGAAAATATTCAGGTCATATACGATACCGTGGATATGTTTATCGTCCTTGGCGGAGATGGAACGATAATGGATGTGGCTTGTAAGGCAGCCCCCAGACAGATTCCCATACTTGGAATAAATCTCGGCAGACTCGGATACCTTGCGGAGCTTGAAATGAGCGAGCTTGACAGGCTTGACGATGTAATGAAGGGCAGATATACAGTTGACAGACGGGCAATGATAAAGGCTGAAATAATCAGCAAGACCCGTGAGCCGCAGACGGCTTATGCTCTTAACGAGGCGGTTATTTCAAACGGCTCTATTGCAAGAATAATAGATCTCCAGCTCAGCGAGGGCGGCAAGGTTGTTAATACATACCGAGCTGACGGACTTATAGTGTGTACGCCTACAGGCTCTACCGCTTATTCAATGTCTGCAGGCGGGCCTATTGCAGATCCCCGCTTGGCTTGCTTTTGTGTAACACCCATATGTCCTCATATGATGAATGCAAGACCTATTCTTTTCCCCGATGATGTTGTACTTGAGGTAAAGCATATTTGTAAGCGTGAAAAAACACTTTATCTTACACTTGACGGACGAACCAATTATGAGCTTTTGAAAAATGATGTGGTTAAAATATCAAAGTCCGAGCTTTTTGCCTCAATAATCCATCTTGAAGACAGATCCTTTTACGATAAGTTAAGAAGTAAATTACATTGATAGAAGGGGGCTACTTATGAAGACACAAAGACAACAGGCTATTTTGCAGCACATATCAATGGGAGAGATCGAAACACAGGACGAGCTTATCGCCCTGCTTACCGCCGACGGATATAAGGTTACACAGGCAACTATTTCAAGAGATATTCGTGAGTTAAAGATTTCAAAGGTTCTTGGCTCTAACGGCAAATACAGATACTCTGCCGCACAAAACGCGCCGCAGATACATTCTGTACACAAGGAAAGCCTGAAAAGCACCTATTCGTCAGCTATAGTAAGCATTGAAAACGCTGAGAATATTATAGTTGTAAAAACCCACCCAGGACTTGCGCAGGCGGTGGCGGCAGGTCTTGATGCAATGCACATTCAGGGTGTTCTCGGATGTGTGGCGGGGGACGATACCATAATAATCGTTGCCAAGGACGCACAAGCCGCAGTTGAGGGCGTAAGCAGAATTAAAGAGGAAATAAAAGAAAACTGATTTTATGAAAGGAGAACCGTAATGCTTCAGTCGCTGCATATAGAAAATATAGCGGTAATAAAAAAGCTTGACATAGACCTTGAATCGGGCTTTTCGGTTCTCAGCGGAGAAACAGGCGCGGGAAAGTCGATAATCATTGACAGTATAAATATGCTTTCGGGAAACCGAATTTCAAGAGAGCTTGTGAGAACAGGCGAGGAAAAGGCACTTGTCAGCGCGGTGTTTACCGACATTGGAAGTGAAGCACAGGCGTTGCTTGAGGAGTACGGCTTTGACAGAGAGGATTCTGTTATGCTTCAGCGCACACTGACCAAGGACGGAAAAAGTGTAGTCAAGCTTAATGGCAGAACTGTAACCCAAGCGGTTCAGAAGGAGTTGTGCAGACTTCTTATAAACATTCACGGGCAAAACGAGAATCAGAGAATTATGCACAAGAGCGCTCAACTTGATATACTTGATTCATTTGCCGAAAACGGCGGGCTTATGGGGGAATATTCCGAAATTTATAAGCAGCTTGCCGAGAAAAAAAGGCGGCTTGACGAGCTTAACTCAAATTCAGCCGAAAGGGCGCGAATGAGAGATATTTATGCCTTCCAGCTTGAAGAAATAAATTCGGCAAAGCTTAAAGAGGGCGAGGAGGAAAGGCTTGAGACAGAACGGCTCAGGCTTGGAAGTATAGAAAAAATAGAAGAAAAGGTAAGCCAGGTGTATCGCGCGCTTTACGCAGGAGAAAAGGGAACGGCGGTATATCTGCTTGAACGCTCTGCGGCAGCGCTTGATAAAATTTCAGATGTTCTTCCCGAGGTGAAGGAGCTTGCACAGAGGCTGACCGATTATAGGTACGAAATAGAGGATATTGCCCTTACTGTTCGTGAGCTTTCGTCGGGGGGAGAAAATCCTACAGAGCAGCTTAACAGGATAGAATCCCGTCTTGATACCATAAACAAGCTCAAAAGAAAATATGGGCCTGATGTTAGTGAAATACTTGCGTTCCGCGACAAAACTGCAAGACTTCTTGATGAAATTGATAATTCTGACGACATTAAAGAGGATATTACCAACGAGATAAAGACACTTGGTAAATCCGCGGTAGCGATTGCCGAAGAAATTCATAAAAGAAGATGCGATGCCGCAGGGAAAATTACTTGCGGTGTAATGGAAAATCTTGAATTTCTTGATATGCCCAAGGTTAAGTTTGAGGTTCGGGTAAGTAGACAAACCAAGCTTAAGAGCGACGGAATGAACGAGGTGGAATTCCTTATTGCCACCAACGCGGGTGAGCCGCTTCAGCCCCTTGAAAGGATTGCCTCGGGCGGTGAACTTTCAAGAATTATGCTTGCCCTTAAATGCGTTCTTGCCGACAAGGACGGCGTGGGTACAGTAATATACGATGAGGTTGACGCCGGAATTTCGGGAAAGACCTCTCGCAAGGTAGGCATAAAGCTTAAGGAAATATCAAGATTTATGCAGATAATATCGGTTACGCACTCGGCGCAGATAGCTTCACTTGCCGATAACCATTATCTTATATCAAAGCAGGATGTGGACGGCAGAACCGAGTCAAGCGTTGACCTGCTTGAATACGAGGGCAGGGTAAATGAGATCGCCCGAATTCTCGGCGGTATACATGTTACCGAGGCGCAGATGAACGCCGCCCGTGAAATGATAGAGGAAGGCAGGGCGTATTGATGAACAAAACCAACGCGATGAGAAGGCTTGATGCCGCAAAAATAAAATACGAGGTCAGGGAATATGAGGTCGATGAAAGCGACCTTTCGGGAACTCATATCGCAGACCAGATAGGCTTGCCTTATGAGCAGGTGTTCAAGACTCTTGTAGCCAAGGGTGAGAGCAGCGGAGTAGTCGTTTTCTGTATTCCCGTTAATAAGGAGATCAACCTGAAAAAGGCGGCGGTAATTACGGGAAATAAAAAGATAGAAATGCTCCAAGTGAAAGAGCTGCTTGGAACAACAGGTTATATTCGGGGCGGATGCTCGCCTATAGGAATGAAGAAAAGCTTTCCTACCTATATTGACGAGAGCTGTCGTGCCGTTGAGCAGATAACCGTAAGCGCGGGAGTGCGAGGAATCCAGCTTCTTATTAATAGAGAGGAGCTTGTCAGCTTTGTAAAGGCAAAAATATGTGAAATTACTTAAAAGCCCTTGCAAAAAATATAGGAATGTAGTATAATTAAATTTGTTTTGAAAGACCGTGAAAGGAATATAAATATGTTAAAGATTAAGGAAATAATCTCGGCAAAGATCGCGGAGCAGATACTTGCTATCAATTCCGAGGCGGAGATCACCGCGGCTGATATAAGCTCGATGCTTGAATACCCACCTGATGTAAATATGGGAGATCTGGCGTTGCCTTGCTTCAAGTTCAGTAAAATGCTTCGCCGCGCGCCTGTGCAGATAGCGCAGACGCTTGCTGATACGGTAGGCGACGACTGTATTGAAAAAATAGAAAATGTTAACGGCTATCTTAATATCCGTATAAGCGATAAATATCTCGGAAGTAAGGTTGTAAAAAACATTCTTGACGCGGGAGAAAAGTATGGCTCTCATACCCTTGGCGAGGGCAAGACAGTAGTTCTTGACTATTCCTCTCCCAATGTGGCAAAGCCCTTCCATATAGGACATCTTGGAAGCACGATGATAGGACATTCTCTCAAAAAGCTTCATGAGTTTGTAGGATATAACTGTGTTGGAATTAACTATCTTGGCGACTGGGGAACTCAGTTCGGAAAAATGATTGTGGCTTATAAGAAATGGGGCGACAAGGACGAGGTAGAGGCAGGCGGAGTTGATAAGCTTGTTGAGCTTTATGTTAAGTTCCATAGCGAGGCTGAGGCCAATAAGGTGCTTGAGGACGAGGCGAGAGCTGAATTCCGCAAGCTTGAGCTTGGAGATGAGGAAAACATAGGACTTTGGAAGTGGTTTATAGATGTAAGTCTTAAGGAGTATAGCAGAACATACGGACTTCTCGGCGTTGAGTTTGATAGCTATAAGGGCGAAAGCTTTTACACCGACAAAATGCCCGCGCAGGTAGAGAAGCTTCGTCAGAGCGGACTTCTTAAGATTGACGACGGTGCTTCTATAGTTCCTCTTGAGGACTACGGAATGCCCCCCTGTCTTATACTTAAGCGTGATGGCTCAACCCTTTATCCTACAAGAGATATTGCGGCGGCAGTATACCGCAAGGAAACATACAATTTTGATAAGGCGATTTATGTTACCGCGGCGGCGCAGTGCCTGCACTTCCAGCAGTGGTTCAAGGTAGTTGACCTTATGGGCTACGAGTGGGCTGACGAGCTTGTTCATGTTCCTTACGGAATGGTAAGCCTTAACGGTGAAAAGCTTGCTACGAGAACGGGTAATGTTATTCTTCTTAAAGACCTTCTTGCTATGGCGATTGAAAAGGTCGGAAATATTATTGAGGAAAAGAGTCCCAACCTTGAAAACAAGCAGGCGGATGCCGAGTCTGTGGGTGTTGGAGCGATAGTTTTCTATTACCTCTACAACAACAGAATGAAGGATATCAACTTTATGCTTGATGATGCCCTCAGCTTTGACGGTAACACAGGACCTTATGCGCAGTATACCTACGCCAGAGCCTGCTCGGTGCTTGAAAAGGCAGGCGGCTACAATAGCGAAAAGTCGGCAGGTATAACCTGTGATGAGGAAAGTGCTCTTGTGAAGGTTCTTGCAAAATTCCCCGAAAAGGTGCTTGATGCTATCAAGGATTATGAGCCCTCGGTAATAACAAGATACATTATTGATGTTGCTACAGCGTTTAACCGTTTCTATCATAACTGCAAGATAATGAACGCCGAGAGCGAGGAAATAAAGAACACAAGACTTATGCTTACTGCGGCGGCAAAGACCGTTCTTGGCAACGCGTTTGGTCTTATCTGTCTTAAGAAAGAAGAAAAAATTTAAGGAAGGTCAGGTTATATAAATGTCTGGACATAGCAAATGGGCTAATATTAAGCACAAAAAAGAAAAGACC
>JAZRHS010000077.1:0-2554 GCA_045644865.1 Eubacteriales bacterium
TGTTTAGCTTTGTTTTATATGGGTGGGGGCGGTGGAATTGCACCACCAGCCTATCGGTTTTAGCTGAAATGGCTCCGAGACCCCACATATAAAACCTTTTACGCCTTGAATGATGTTTCCACACCACAGCATTTCAGTATAGCCTTGAACAGTTCAAACTCGTATTCAAGAGTATACGGATTTTTCTTTTCGCCTCTGACCATAGCGGCAAAGGCAAAGAGCATTGCTTCATATCTTTGGAAGGGTTCACTCTTTTCGTGGGTACGGGCAACGGCATTGCCATCGCCTCTGCGTGCGGCGTGCTTTTCGGTATAGAGCATAAATTTCTTTTCGCCGGGCACGCCTGCTTCGAGGGGCTTTATCTCAAGGGTCTCGTCTGAACCGCAGATGACGAGCTGACGGCGGTTTCCGCCGCCTATTTCGGTACCGCTGACACGAATTACCGACACGGCGTTTGGATATTTAAGAACGGCAAAACCCACGTCCTCGGTATTCACTCCGTCGATTCCGCTTACTGTATTGAGTGGAATTATCTCCTCGGGCAGTCCTTGTATCTGCAAAACAAGATCCACCAAGTGACAGCCAAGATAGAACATCATACCGCCCTTAAAACTTCCAAACCACTCTCTGCACTCGGTATTGTCAAGGCGGCTCATATGCGCCTCGACGCTGTATATCGAGCCGAGTTCGCCTGCCCTGGCGCGAGTGATAGCCTCGGATATATAAGGATTGTAACGATACATATATCCGACATGGAAGGTCTTGCCTGTGTTTCTTACGGTATTTACAAGCTTTTCAAATGATGCAAGGTCTTGGCTTCCGGGCTTTTCCATATGTATATGCTTCCCGTGTTCAGCCGCCATTTGCGCATATTTTGTCAGGTGTATTTCGTCGGTCTCAATCGCCACCGCCTCAATAGAAGGGTCGTTCAGTATCTCATCAAGGGTGAGCTCGGGATATCCGTCTAACCAATTTAGCTTGTCTTTGCAGGTTTCTCTTTCGTCCTCGACCAAGGCGTAACCTACAAGCTCAAATATTTCGGGGTGTATCGAGAGGGTATGAAAGACTTCGGGTGCGTGGCTGTATCGATTTATACCTATTTGCGCAATCTTTATTTTTCTCATTTAGTCCTCCAAAGCTGTCCAATCGAACTGTACTACGGGGAAGAACTTTTCCTCTGCAAGTCGCTTATATATCTGTGGCGCTTCAACAGGTGAGTGGACTTCTTCGATAAACTTTTTGAGATTTATTCGCTTGCCGAGAACGAGATTGAGTATTGCTTTGGCGTCGTCGGCCTCTGTCCACCAGCCCTCTGATGATTCGTATTTAGGTCTGCCCATAGTGTGTGCGCCTACCAGCGTTATAGCGGGGCCGTGTACCTTACGGTAGTAATCTATTGAGAAATTGGAATTTCTTGTGCAACCGAGGAGAGCAACTCTGCCAAATCTTGCCATACAGTCAAGAGCCATATCGAGTCCGCTTCCAAGCCCTGTGACCTCGATACATACCTTGGCACCGCCTCCCGTAATTTCCTTGACCCTTGCGGCAAAGCCTTCTTCAAATGGGTCGAAGGCGTAATCCGCACCGAAGGCGAGAGCTTGCTCTCTCTTACTTGGAACGGGGTCAACAGCGATTATCGGCATTGCTCCTGCCGCGCGGAGAAGCTCCACAGCTAACAATCCGAGAACACCCAATCCCATAACGAGAGCCGACTCACCAATTTCAAAATTACATTTTCTGATAGCCGCCATAGGGAAGGTAGCTATGTGAACGAGAGACGCCTCGTCAAAATCTATCTTGTCGTCAAGCTTGTATACCCATTTTGTTTTGAGCTTGCAATACTGGGAGTGGCAGGACCATGAGCAAGCCACTCTGTCGCCCACCTTGAATTCTGTAACACCTTCTCCTACCTCGGTGATTATTCCGCTGGAGCTGTAGCCCGACTGCCTTGGAAATACTACGCTTGGTGCGCCCGCCGAATTTATGTTGGGGTCGCCTATAAGCAAAGCGCGTTCTGTTCCCGCGCTTATCGTGGTTTTTTGAAGCTTTATGACCACCTCTTCCGCTCCGGCTTTTGGCATATCCATATCAATAAGCTCTGCTACAGATGGCGAGGTAAATAAAATATTTTTGTTCATAGTTTTACTCCTTTTCTTGTCTTAACAATAACTGCTTTCTAACAGCCTGTATGTTTTTTGCCAATTTTTGATTGCATCTCTGGCATAGTCGATTATAACATATTTACAGCACTTTTGCAATAGTTTTGTCTAAAAAATACAATAAAATATCCATAAGGACAAAATCTCAACAATTCCGCAAACAATTCCCTTCCCGTGTTCGCGAAAGCTTCAAAAGGTGATATAATAAAGCCACCGCAAAAGTTCCATAGTTGAAGGCTGATTTGAGGCTTGACGAGGCATAAAATAAGAGCGACCTTACGGTCGCTCTTATTGGTTTGAAAGCCTTATATTTATTAGCTTTTAAGGAGTCAAAAGATTTTGTTAAATGCTTGCGGTATAAGATTACTTTACCTGAAGCACAACGCTCGTTTTGG
>JAZRHS010000078.1:0-28092 GCA_045644865.1 Eubacteriales bacterium
GCTTTTCGTAGTGTTCTCTCTTGCGAAGTTCGGTGAGGACGCCGGAACGAGCGCACTGACGCTTAAAGCGACGAAGGGCACTGTCCAAGGACTCGCCTTCTTTTACTCTAACTTCTGCCATTACTTATTCCCTCCCTCCGCTTGTCGCAAATGCGACAATACTCTTTTTGTATTATACTACAAAATGTTCTGATTGTCAATATAATTTCCTAAATTTTTTATTATTTTTTTAAGGCTTTATAACAATATTGATTATCTTGTTAGGAACTGCTATCTCTTTTACAACAGTTTTGCCATCAAGAGCATCGCCAAGAGCCTTCTTTGCCTCTGCTATAGCCTCGTCCTTAAGGCAGTTGAAGGGCAGCATTACGCGGCCTCTTACCTTTCCGTTTATCTGAACGGCAACCTCTACTGTATTATCAACAGTCTTTGCCTCATCATATTCGGGCCAAGCGGCAACAGAGCAAAGTCCGCTGTTACCAAGAAGGCTCCAGATCTCCTCGGAAATATGAGGTGCGAAGGGACAAAGAAGTCTTATAAGTATACCAAGCTCATCTTTTGTAATTGTTCCAACCTCGTAAACATCATTAAGATAAGCCATCATTGCCGCAATAGCGGTATTGAACTTCATATCCTCGATGTCTTGTGTAACCTTCTTTACAAGCTTATGGGTCTTGGTTTCAAGAGCCTCGGTTACACCCTCGCCCTTTGCGATATCAACAAGGTCCATAATTCTGTCAAGGAATCTCTTGCAACCCTTGATGCTGCTTTCCGACCAGGGTGCTGCCGCGCCGTAATCACCCATAAAGAGGATATAGGTACGAAGTACATCTGCGCCAACCTGATCAACCACCTCGTTGGGGTCGATAACATTACCGCGGGACTTTGACATCTTCTCGCCGTCAGGGCCGAGAATAAGACCCTGTGCGGTTCTCTTTGCATAAGGCTCCTCGGTATTTACCTCACCCATATCGTAAAGGAACTTGTGCCAGAAGCGGGAATATATCATATGACGGGTAACATGCTCCATACCGCCGTTATACCAGTCTACAGGCATCCAGTACTTAAGCTTTTCGGGGTCTGCAAGGCACTTGTCGTTGTTGGGGTCTATATAGCGCAGGAAGTACCAGGATGAGCCTGCCCACTGGGGCATAGTATCGGTTTCACGCTTTGCGTCCTTACCGCAGACAGGACACTTGCAGTTTACAAAGTCCTCTATCTTTGCAAGAGGAGATTCACCGCCCTCGCCCGGCTCAAAGTTCTTAACATCGGGAAGTCTGAGGGGAAGCTCGTTTTCGGGTACGGGAACCATTCCGCAATACTCACAATGAACAATCGGGATAGGCTCGCCCCAATATCTCTGACGGTTGAACGCCCAGTCCTTCATCTTGTACTGAACGCCTTCCTCACCAATTCCCTTTTCCTCAAGGAACTCAATCATTCTCTTGATAGAATCCTTCTTGTTGGTGTATCCGTTAAGGAACTCGGAGTTGACCATTTCTCCGTCGCCTGTGTAGGCTTCTTTGGAAATGTCGCCGCCCTTGATGACCTCGATAATATCTATACCGAACTTTTTAGCGAACTCATAGTCGCGCTCATCGTGAGCGGGAACTGCCATAATCGCGCCTGTGCCGTAGCCCATCATTACATAGTCAGCCACATAGATGGGAATCTCCTTGCCGTTAAGAGGATTGATTCCGCAGATACCCTCTATTCTTACGCCTGTCTTATCCTTGTTAAGCTGTGTACGCTGGAACTCGGTCTTCTTTGCACACTCCTCACGGTATGCCTCAAGAGCGTCGTAGTTTGTTATCTTATCACGGCATCTTGCAAGCATAGGATGCTCGGGAGCGATTACCATAAATGTTACTCCGAAAAGAGTGTCGGGACGGGTTGTATAGATACGGAGAGTTTCATCTGTTCCGCCAACCTTGAAGTTTACAAACGCGCCTGTTGACTTGCCTATCCAGTTTACCTGCTGCTGCTTTACCTGAGGAAGGTAGTCTACAGTTTCAAGTCCGTCAAGAAGTCTGTCGGCGTACTTGGTTATTCTTAAGTACCAAACATCCTTGGATTTCTGCACTATATCGCTATGACAGATGTCGCACTTGCCGCCCTGCGAGTCCTCGTTAGAGAGAACCACCTTACAATGGGGGCAATAGTTTACAAGCGCGGTGTCGCGGTATGCAAGACCTTCCTTGAAAAGCTCAAGGAATATGTGCTGTGTCCATCTGTAATATTTCTCGTCGGTGGTGTCTATGGTTCTTGTCCAGTCAAAGGAGAAGCCCACGCGCTTAAGCTGATTTGTAAATTTCTCAATATTAGCGTCGGTAAGTATTCTTGGGTGTGTGTTGAACTTTATAGCCGAGTTCTCGGTAGGAAGTCCAAACGCGTCAAAGCCTATGGGGAAAAGGACATTATAGCCCTGCATTCTCTTTTTACGGCTTACAACCTCAAGACCCGAGTACGCCTTTATGTGTCCAACATGCATTCCCGCACCGCTGGGATAGGGGAACTCAACAAGTCCAAAGAACTTGGGCTTTTCTGAATTGTCCTGCGCCTCGAAAATGTGCTCGGCGTCCCATTTGTCCTGCCACTTCTTTTCAATAGCTGAAAAATCGTATTTCATATATAAATTCCTTTCCTGGTGTCTTTATTTTCAAATTTAATTGTCAAGGGAAAGCTCGGGAGCATCTCCGTAAAGCTTGTCAAGATTATAGAAATCTCTTGCATCTCTGCTGAAGATATGAACCACAACGCTGCTGTAATCCACAACGCCCCAGGTATCGTTTCCTCTGCCCTCTACCCTGTGAGGCTCTACTCCTCTTTCACCTATTTTATATTCAACCTCGCCTGCAAGCGCCTTTACCTGTGTGCTTGAGTTACCTGTGCAAAGCACGAAATAATCTGCAACAGAGGTCTTGTCCTCAACATATATCACCTTGATATTATGACCCTTCTTGGAGTCAAGTACCTCGGCGATAGCAAACGCCAGTTCCTTGGGTGTTGCGTTTTCAAGCGAAGGCAGCTTCTTCTCTGCGCTTTCTACAATCATTTCTTCCATTGTTCGTCATCCTTTATTTTATTTTTTGGGAATTATTTCAATTCCCTCGCCGTTTATCTCTGCGGTGTTATATATACGGGCATATATTTCTTTGCCGTAAATATCCTCAAATTCACTTCTTGAAGCATCTGAAAACAGATGCTCTTTGTCAAACTGTCGCTCTGCGCCAAGCTCTGTGAGCAAGGCTTCGCACCCCGCAAGGGACGCAATATAAAACCACGCTCCGCTTTGGCTTGATTTTACTTCCTCACCCGGAAGTGTGGCAAAGCTTATATCCTCTGCCCCCACATCAAGCGCCGCTTTTCCTATAGCCGCCATTTCACCTATTGAAAGATCGCTTTTAAGATAGCGGATAGCTATTTTCGCAAGGGGAAATACATCCTTGCCTTTCACCTTTTCAAAAACTCTGTTGGCAAGAGCCGCAAGAAAAAGCTTTTGGGCGTCAATTCTGCCTATATCGGCGCGAAGATAACCCGAACGGTATCTGACAAAGCCCACCGCCTCGCTTCCTGTAAGGGTTTGCTTTCCCTTTGAAAGGTGTATAGACAGACCTTGGTATGGGTCTTCGTAGTCCATATCAAGCGGTATGTTTATCTCCACACCCCCAAGCATATCCACGGCATCGCGGATAAACTCGCTTTCAAATGAAATATAGCCGTCTATGTCTATTCCCATTGCCCTTGAAAGCTCTTTGCAAAGCAGGGTGTCCGAGCCTAATATTTTTGAAGCTCCGTTTATTTTTTTGTAGCCCTTATCGTCAACGCGGAAATAGGTATCTCTCGGTATCTGCAAAAGAGTTATCCTACTCTCCGGTTCAATAAACACAAGTGCCATAGCGTCCGCAAGCCCCGACGAGTCATCTCGTCCAAGCAAGAGAACAATTTTCCCCTCGGCACTTAAAACACCTGTTTCCTTATCCTCGGCGTTTTTTGCCGAGCCTGTAAGAATTAAAAACGCAAGCAGCAAGCAAAACGCAAGCGCTCCGCCCTTTCGCAAGACATTTGTCAACCGCGTACACCTCCGTGTTCAGTTGACCTCTCCGCAAAGTGAAAGTATAAGCCAATTTCTTGCTCTGAAGGTATCGTCGCTGACAGGCGCGCCTTCGGAAATAAGCGAAGAAAGCGTCATATCAAACGAAGCTACAAGTGTTCTCGTCAGGTGCGCTTCTCTCTCGGCAGCGCTCATTTTTTCGGGCTGCGCGTCCCAGAATATGCCTCTTAACTTAACGCAGTCCTCAAATTTTCGTGAGTCATCAATATAATCTGCAAGATATACTATTTTTTCAAGCAAGCTCATATTCTCGCGTCCCGTTGTGTGCCATCTGACCGCCGAGATAACCTCGCCGTCATCAAACTCGGGATAAAGGGCGGGAATAAGCAACGCCGCCGTTTTTGCGTGAAAGGTCTTTGGTGTTAGAATGTCTTGCTTTGTGATTATTATACCAAATTGACGGCATATCTCTATCTGCTTTTCTGTGGAAAATTCTTTGGTTATATCGTGCAAAAGTGCCGCGACGCGAAGCACATCGGTCTTATCGGGGGCGTATATCCTGCCTATTCTTTCTGCCATTATCTCCACCTGCGCGGTATGATAAAAGCGTTTAGGGGACATAGTCGCCGATATTTTTTCTCTTAAAGCTGAAATCTGTTCTTCTGTAAATTTCATAGCGTTACCTGTAAAGCGAGTTTTCAAGTATATATTTTTCAACCGCGGGCGGTACCATTTCACTTATGCTTCTTCCCTCTTTTACCGCCTCACGCACCTGTGTTGAGGTCAGCTCATAGGGCTCGCAAACAAGCTTTCTGAACATTTTGCCCGATTCTGAATAATACTTGGCAAGCTTATTCACTATCATATTGTCAAGCATTGCATCCTTTTCCCGTCTTACATAAACAGGATAGCAAAGCTCAAGTATCTCGCGGTACTTATACCACCTGTCAAATGACAGCACCATATCCGTACCGCCAAGCAGCAACAGGCGTCTGCCCTCCCTGTAAAGCTCCTTTACGGTGTCAAAGGTGTAGCTTTCGCCGCCTCTTTCTATCTCCATATCGGAAACGATAACGCCGTCTACACCACGGAAGGCAAGCTGACACATTTTTAGGCGATGCTCTGCAGAAGCAGTTTCACCCTGCTCCTTATGCGGATGCCTGCCTGTAGGGATAACATACAGGTAATCAAGCTTCATCTGCTCCATAAAAAGCTTTGCCGTCTGAATGTGAGCGTTATGTACGGGGGAAAATGTCCCGCCGTAAATACCCACTCTTGTTTCAGCGAACTGCTCCATATTACAGCTCTATCTTTTTGTGCTTTTTGGATTCTCTGTAAAGCACTATCTTTCTGCCAAGCACGGCAACAACATCCGCGCTGAGGACCTCGGCAATGGCGTCTGCCGCGCTTCTTGCGGTTTCCTCTGAATTTTCAAGCACCGAAAGCTTGATAAGCTCCTTTGCCTCAAGGGCATCATCAACTGTTTTTATAAGATTTTCGCTGATTCCCCCCTTGCCTATCTGCATAATAGTAGGCAGATTTACGGCAAGTGAGCGAAGATATGCTCTCTGTTTTGAGTTTATCATATTTAGTCTTTTTCCTTTGTTTTACTTAATGAATTCGCAAAGCTTTTTCGCAAAAGCCTCCACTGCTCTTCCGCGGTGGCTAACCTTGTTCTTTTCCTCTGCCGAAAGGTCCGCAAAGGTCTTTCCAACCTGAGGAAGGTAGAAAAGAGGGTCATATCCAAAGCCGCCGTTTCCGCTTGCCTTTTCTATTATCTCTCCCTGCGCCTTGCCCTCCACATAGAATTCTCTGCCGTCGGGAAGCACACAAGCAAAGGCACACACAAAATAAGCACTCTTATCCTCTTTGTCCTTAAGGTCGTCAAGAAGCTTGGCATTATTAGCGGCATCGTTTCCGTGCTCACCCGCGTATCTTGCCGAATATATACCCGGCGCGCCGCCAAGAGCGTTTACACAGAGTCCCGAGTCGTCGCCTACGCTTATCTTGCCCGAGGTTGCCGCATATCTTGCCTTTATAAAGGCGTTCTCCTCAAAGCTTTCACCGTCCTCCTCGATGTCCTCAAAGAGTCCCACATCGTCAAGGGACAAGAGCTTTACGCCCTCCACATATTGGGAAAGCAGAGCCTCAAGCTCGCTTATCTTATGTTTATTTCTTGATGCAATTACTATTTCCATTTTCTTACTCAAAAAGCGCCGTTACAAACTCGTCGCAATCGAACTCCTTCATATCGTCTATCTTTTCGCCTACGCCGATAAATTTAACGGGAATATCAAGCTCGCGCTTTATGGAAATGACTATTCCGCCCTTTGCCGTTCCGTCAAGCTTGTTAAGCACAAGCCCTGTTATCTCGGCGGCATTCTTGAATTCCTTTGCCTGAAGTATGGCGTTCTGTCCTGTTGTGGCATCAAGCACAAGAAGGTTCTCTCTGCACACACCGGGAAGCTCACGGTCAATAACTCTGTTTATCTTTTCAAGCTCGTTCATAAGATTTTTCTTATTATGAAGTCTGCCCGCGGTATCAACCACAAGAACATCTGCGCCCTTATTTTTAGCGTAATTGGCAGCATCGAATACTACTGCGGCAGGGTCGCTTCCCTCATTCTGCTTTACAAGCTCCACGCCCGAACGCTCGCACCAGACCGCAAGCTGGTCAATAGCCGCCGCGCGGAAGGTGTCCGCCGCCGCAACTACTACCTTTTTGCCTTGGGATTTAAGAATATTTGTTATCTTTCCGATAGAGGTGGTCTTTCCCGCGCCGTTTACACCGATAACGAGAATTACCGAAGGCTTACTGTCAAGCTTAAGGGGCGCGCCCTCACCTATCATTCCACCGAGAACTTCCTTAAGAGCGGAAATAACATCCTCTTTTTCCTTAAGCCTGCCGTCCTTTATGCGCTCGCGCAGCTCCTCGATTATATCCTCTGTTGCGCCAACGCCTACATCGGCGGTTATAAGAAGCTCCTCAAGCTCGTCAAGCATATCCTCGTCAACCTTAACAAAGGCCTTGAGAATATTATCAACCTGCCCGAAGATCGCGTTTTTTGTTTTAAGTAAGCCGTTTTTCAGCTTATCCAAAAATGCCATCCCATTCGTCCCCCTTCTTTTTAGCTATGTCATCAACATCAAGTCCGAGAACCTTGGAAATGCCTCGCTCGGGCATAGTTACGCCGTAAAGGCGAGTAGCCGCTTCCATTGTTCCTCGTCTGTGTGTGATGATGACAAACTGTGTTCCCCTTGAATATCTCTTGATATACTCGGAGAATCTTGCCACATTGACCTCGTCAAGTGCCGCCTCGATCTCGTCGAAGATACAGAATGGCGTGGGGTTAGCCTGAAGTATAGCAAACAAAAGTGCGATAGCCACGAAGGACTGCTCTCCGCCCGAAAGCTGCATAAGACTCTTTATCTTCTTACCGGGGGGATTTGCTATGATCTCAATTCCGCTGGTAAGCACATCGTCGGGGTCTGTAAGAACCACCTGTGCCGTTCCGCCGCCAAATAGCTCGGAGAAGGTCTTTGAGAAGTTCTCATTTATCTTGTTGAAGGACTCAACAAACGCCGTCTTCATCTCACCTTCAAGCGACGAAATTATCTTTACAAGCTCTGTCTTTGAATCGTTAAGATCCTTTATCTGACCCGCCATATGGTCGTATCTTTCCTTGACTTCCTTATATTTGTTTACGGCGTCAAGGTCAACATTTCCGATAGCGCGAAGCTTATTACGGCAATCAACCTGCTTTGCGGCGGTAGCGGCTCTTGTTACCTGCGTTATGGGCGGATAACCAAGGGCAACCGCCTCGGCTCTGGTCATTTCGTAATCGTCCCAAAGCTTTGTTGCAAGCTTATCCTGCTCATTTTTAAGTGCGTTAAGCTTGTTCTCGTTCTTTGTGTTTTCTCTGAATATATTTTCCTGCTCCGAACGCTTCTCGCGTATCTTTGCATTCATTGCGCTCAGCTTCTTCTCAAACTCAAAGCTGTCGTTCTCTATTGCGGCACGCTTTGCGCGAAGCACCTCAAGGCGCTTTTCGCCCTCTGCCAATGCCTGTCTGTTTTCCTTCTGCGAGTTTTCAAAGGCGGCAATCTGGGCGCGGAAGCCCTCTATCTTCTCGTGCTGAAGCGCAATATTACTCTTAAGCGCGTCCATATTACTATTGCCCGCGCCAAGGAAGGTCTGCTCGGTTTCTATGTCCTTCTCGGTCTGGCTTATCTTAATATAAAGCTCGGTCATTCTTTCGGTAAGCTTTTCGCCCTCCTCAAGAAGTGCGCCACGCTCTATATCCTTGTTTACTCTGAACTCACTTATCTCCGCGATAGCCTCATCAAGAGTGCGAAGCCTTGCGCTCAAGGACACCGTTTCTTCCTCATATCTGCGTTTTTGCTCGATTACACTTCCATAGTCAAGTCTGAGCTTATCCGCAAGATTATTATTAGCCTCAAGCTTAGCCTTATTCTGCTGAAGTGTAGCGTTTTCACCGCTTCGCATAACATCAAGGATTCTTCGCTTATCCTCAAGGGAGCTTATGGAATCCTCAACCTCGCTTATGGTCTTATCAAGGTCATCAAGCTTTGTTGTAAGCTCTGACATTTCCTTGTTAAGCTCTGTTATCTCGTCCTCAAGGCGCTTTATCTCGCTTCCTCTTGACAGGATACTGCCGCGGCTCTTTACAGAACCGCCTGTAAACGAACCGCCCACCTGTATCTGTTGACCGTCAAGTGTTACAACCTTTACACGGTACTTAAGCGAGCCTGCCATCTTTGTGGCATTATCAATATTGTCAAAGACCACCGTTCTGCCCAGCAAGGACGAAACGATATTACGGAATTTACCCTCACACTCAACAAGCTCGTCCGCATAGGCGATAAAGCCCTTGAACTTTTCGGACTCTTCCATCTCGTAGGTTGCCGTCTGTGGCTGCATTGAGGTTACAGGGAAGAAGGTTGCGCGTCCCGCTTCTGCGCGCTTAAGGGCAAACATAGCGTTCTTTGCAGTTTCCTCGTCCTCAACAACTATGTGCTGAAGATTTGCCGCAAGGGCGGTTTCTATAGCAGTAACATACTTGTCCTCAACATTTATTACCTTTGAGAAAGGACCGTATATCCTGCCGCAGGGATTACCGTTCTTATCGGTTATCTTGCCCTCGGAATACGCCTTCATAACATATCTTACGCTGTTACTGTAGCCCTCAAGCTGTTCTTCCATAGCGCGGAAGTTTTCAATACGCTGATTTGCCGTATCAAGCTTAAGCTTAAGCTCGTCAAGTCTGTCATCAAGCTCATCGCGCTGAGCATACTTAACATCAAGAACCTTGGTTTTTGCCTCTATATCGGCATTTGCCTCGGCGATACTTCCCTCATACTCGGCAACCGTCTTTTCGGACTTGGCAATTTTAGCTCCCAGCTCATCAGAAATTTTTTCGTACTTCTCGATTTCCTCAAGAGTGGTTACATTTTTGCCGTCGTCGCTGGTGGTTGCGTTTTCAATAACAGAAAGCCTTACCTTTACATCGGTTGCTTCCTTCTCCTGCGCTCTTATATCGCTCAAAGCCTCTGCAATATTAAGCTCAAGCTTTTCGGACTGCGTCTTTATTTCAAGCTGTCTTTGCGCCGCGTCCTCATATTCCTTCTTCTGCCCCTCAAGAGTTGCGCGAAGCTCGGCTATCTTTGCCTCACGAATAAGCGCTCCCTCGTTTTCGCGCTCAATAGAAAGCTCATATGACTTAATAAGCTCCCCTGCGCCCGCAAGCAGCTCGCCTGTATGCTGAATATTGGTTTCTGCCACCTTGTATTCGCTATCAAGGTCGTGGGCGATCTTTGTCTGCTCGTTTATCTGTGTAAGAAGCTGATCGGATTCGTATTTATTGCGCTGTGAATTTTCAAAGAGCTTTTCGTTCTGCGCCTCATAGGAAGCAATGGTATCGTTTACCGTCTGAAGCGTAAACGATGATTCAGCGTAAAGCTTTTCAGCCTCACCTATCTCTCCGCGAAGCTTCTCCGTATCAAAGAGCCAGAGCTGAACATCTACCTTCTTTTTGGTTTCAATAAGCTCTATGGCGCGGGAAGCCTTATCAGCCTCCTTCTCAAGGGGAATGACCTGTGCCGATACCTCCGCAAAGACATCGTTTATTCTGGTCATATTGTCCTCTACCTCGGCAAGCTTACGCTCGGTTTCGGTCTTCTTATGACGGTACTTTGCAATACCCGAAGCGTCCTCAAAGATACTTCTTCTCTCGTCGCTCTTTCTTGAAATGATCTCGGCTATTTTACCCTGACCGATTATTGAATAACCGTCGCGTCCAATACCCGTATTCATAAACAGCTCGTAGATATCACGAAGTCTGACCGCCTGACGGTTTATGTAGTACTCGCTATCTCCCGAACGGTAGTAGCGTCTTGTAACAGTTACCTCATCGTAGGGGCAGTCAAGCCTTTGATCAATATCTCTGTTATCAAAGGTTACGGATACCTCGGCATATCCCATCTGCTTACGGCTTTCAGAACCTCCGAAGATAATATCCTCCATCTTTGTTCCGCGTATGTTTTTGGTGGAAAGCTCTCCAAGAACCCATCTCATCGCGTCGGATATATTCGATTTTCCGCTTCCGTTAGGACCTACTATTACAGTTGCGCCCGACTCAAAGTTAAGCTTTGTTTTATCGGGGAATGATTTGAAGCCCTGAAGCTCAAGTGATTTAAGATACAAGGGGAGTTCCTCCTTTTTGGGGATTTTTTATTTTCTTCTGAAATTTTATTTCATATAATATCTATCATTATATTATAACCTAAAATTTCATTTTTTTCAAGGACTTTTACACCTAAAGGCGAATATTTTTTGTAAATTCTTTCAATATTTTTCTTTTTTTGTCCTACCGCCTTTGAAACCGCCCCATTTTTCACATAAAAGGTAACCTTTTTGCCCTTTACAGAGGGGCTTTTTTCAATCAGCTCGCACATTTTATCAAAGTAAACCTCACCCATTGCAAGCTCGCCTATAGCACTATGATTTGCGCCCCCGAACACCGCCTGCTCCGATGAAAGATTTTCAGAAGCGCAAAGTCCCACGCGGATACACTCAACGCTGTTTTTATCAAAAATTTTAATAAGCTCCTTAGTGCGCTCCACCGCAATATCGTTGTCTATGGGGGTATATGCTCCGCACTCCGCCATATGGCAAAGCTCGGTATCGTAGAACACCACGGTGGGATAAATTCTGACCGCGTCCACGCCAAGCTCGCACAGCTTATTGGCAGTATAAATTTCACTTTCGATTGTGGATTCGGGCAAGCCCACCATCATCTGTCCCACAAGCGAAAAGCCGTATTCCTTTACAAGTCGGCAAGCCCTCTCGCCGCACTCGCTGCTATGCCCTCTCTTAGTCGCCGCAAGAACCTTGTCGTCCATACTCTGCAAGCCAAGCTCTATGGTTTTCACACCGTAGCGGGATAACAATGTAAGTATCTCATCGTTTATATAATCGGGGCGGGTGGAAAGCCTTATGCTATGTACCCTGCCCTGCTCTATATATTTTTGGGCGGTATCAAGCAGATATATCATCAGCTCTCTGTCGATGCCCGTAAATGAGCCGCCAAAAAAGGCAATTTCAGTTTCACAGTCCTCACCGATAGTCGAAAGCGCATTTTTTATTTCATTGTCAACGCTTTCTTTTATAAACTCCTGCTTACCCGAAATAGAGCGCTGATTGCAAAAAACACAGTTATTTGGACACCCAAGATGGGGTATAAAAACAGGTATATTTTTATGCTTCATTTCTACCTCTAAAAAGCCAAAATGGGGAATCCTTAAGGCTTCCCCTTGTTTTATTATGCCTCTCCGAAAAGCTCCATCGCCTGCTTTGCGGCATTCTGCTCTGCTTCGCGCTTGGAACGGCCCTTGCCGCGTCCGATAATGTTGGAATTAAGCTTTGCAACCACCTCAAAAGTCTTCATATGGTCGGGGCCGCTTTCTCCAACAACCTCATATTCAAGAAAGTCGCCCTCGGTCTGCTGAACAAACTGCTGAAGCGATGTCTTGTAATCGGTAGTGTTTCTACCCTCTGTTATTATTTCGCCTATCTCTGCCTTTATAAATGGCATAAGGAATTTTGCAACCACGCTCTTGTCGTTGCCGCTATCAAGATATATTGCCGCAAGCAACGCCTCAAAGGCATCTGCAATTATGGAACGGCGGCTTCTGCCGTTGTTCTTTTCCTCACCGTTACCAAGGAAGATATAATCGCCAAGACCTATTTCGGTGGCGTACTTTGAAAGTGCTCTTTCGCACACAAGCTCGGCGCGAAGCTTTGTCAGCTCTCCCTCGGGAAGGAATTTATTTTCAATAAAAAGATGCTCGCTTACGATAATAGAAAGCACCGAGTCCCCAAGGAACTCAAGGCGCTCATTACAGCTTATTGATATTTTTTTAGCCCTTAACTCGTTGGAATACGAGGAATGGGTAAGCGCCGTAGTCAGAAATTGGGCGTTCTTGAATTTATATCCTATTCTTTCCTCAAGAAGATTTTTTTCCTTTGGTAACATCAGTTCTCTTCCTTATCATTTTCTCTAATTTGATTGTTCTCGCAGCCTTGTGAGCCTCGTCCTTCAACAAACTCGGCGGCTACCTGTGCAATATCGTAGATAATGCCCCGACTATGATATGTTATCGCCTGTCTGATGGCGTTCTTAAACTCCTTGGCGTCAGATGCTCTATGAGCCTTTATCACAGGTCTTGATATTCCAAGCAGGGGTGCTCCCCCGTGCTCTCTCGGGTCAAAATTCTTTTTTATGTTGTCAAGCTTTTTCTTGACCACAACAGCCGACACCTTGGCAATTTTACCTGCGTATATTTCGCTGACGGTATCGCACATAAGTCTGCCCATTCCCTCAACACTTTTAAGCAGAATATTGCCTGTAAAGCCGTCGGTAACAATCACATCGCAGGTGTTGTAGGGTATAAGATTGGCCTCAATGCTGCCCACAAAATTAAGTCCCTCTCTTGAGCCAAGGCGCTTATAGGCCGCCTGCTCAAGCTCTGTTCCCTTACTCTCCTCGACGCCGTTATTAAGAAGTCCCACACGGGGGGCTTCTATTCCGTACGCCTTCTTCATATAAGCCGCGCCCATTGCGGCAAACTGCTCAAGACATTCGTCGTCTACCTTTACATTTGCTCCGCAATCAAGCAAAAGCAAGGGGGCTTCCAAAGGCAACAGGCTTGCAAGGGCTGCGCGATTTATTCCCTTTATCCTTCTGACTATAAGGGTCGCGCCTGTGAAAAGCGCGCCTGTGTTTCCCGCGCTTACAAAGACATCGCCCTTGCCCTCGGCAAGCATACGAAGTCCTGTGCTCATTGAGGATTTTCCCTTATCTCTTACAACCGAAAGCGGTATATCATCCATAGTTATCACGGTTTCGGTATGTATTATATCGAAATCGTTAAGGTCAAGGTTATTCTCCTCGGCAACCCTCTCTATCTCGGTCTTATCTCCCACAAGAATATAGGTCGCGGGAAATTCCACCGCCGCAAGGCACACGCCCTTGACTGTTTCAAGCGGTGAGTTATCTCCGCCCATTACATCAACTATTATTCTCATTCTACCGCCTCCTTTCGTTACAGAATAATTGGCTTTATCCTCTCTATTTCTTCAAGTGATCTTGCGGCAACTACCTCGTATCTTGCCACCTTTCCGCCCTTAACTCGGGTAGGAAGGGGCTCTACGATACCGAAGTTAGCGTTCATAGGAACGAAATCGCTGTTTCCGCCATTTGCCACATAGCGCGCCATTGCGCCGATCATTGTTGTTGCAGGGAAAATAACAGACTCCCTGCCAAGAATTCTCATAGCCGCGTTTAAGCCCGCTACAAATCCCGAGCCTGTAGACTCGATATATCCCTCAACACCCGTCATCTGTCCCGCAAAGAACACCTCGGGCTTATTTATCATCGAATAGTCAGCCGACAGAAGTCCGGGAGAATTAAGATAGGTGTTTCTGTGCATCACTCCGTATCTTAAAAACTCCGCGTTTTCAAGTCCGGGGATCATTCTGAACACCCTTCTCTGCTCGGGGAAGGTAAGGTGAGTCTGAAATCCCACCAGATTATACATTGTTCCCTCGGCATTCTCCTTACGAAGCTGAACTACCGCGTAGGACTCCTTGCCTGTACGCTTATCAACAAGCCCAACAGGCTTAAGCGGACCGTATCTGAGTGTATCGTAACCGCGTTTAGCCATTACCTCTACGGGCATACAGCCCTCAAAGACCTTAAGCTCCTTCTGCATCTCACGGTCAAAGTCCTTAAGCGTTGCCTCGTCAGCAGTTACAAGTGCCTGATAAAAGGCGTCATACTGCTCTCTGTCCATAGGACAGTTAATATAATCGGCATCGCCCTTGTCGTATCTTGATGCGAAGAATGCAACATCCATATTAAGGCTGGAAAAATCCACAATGGGAGCTGCGGCATCAAAGAAGTGAAGTCCGCTGCAGCCAAGGTTTTTCTCTATATATTCCGCCATTTTATCCGAGGTAAGAGGTCCTGTTGCTATAACAGTTATCTCGCCCTCGTTAACGCTGTCGACCTCCTCGTTTATCACCTCGATATTGGGGTGATTTTTGATTTTTTCGGTAACATAAGCCGAAAAAAGGTCGCGGTCAACCGCAAGCGCAGATCCTGCGGGAACTCTCGTGGCGTAAGCCGCCTCCATTATAAGAGATCCCATACAGTGAAGCTCCTCTTTAAGAAGCCCCACTCCGTTGGTAACTCTGTCAGAACGGAGAGAATTAGAGCAAACAAGCTCGGCAAAGCCCTCCGAGTGGTGCGCGGGAGTAAATTTCATAGGCTTCATTTCATAAAGCCTGACCTTTATTCCTCTTTTCGCTATCTGCCAAGCCGCCTCACAGCCCGCCAGACCCGCACCGTAAACATTTATAAAATCATTCATATCAATCGTTGTTTTCTTCTGTGTGATTTTCCTCTGCCTTGCGCTTATAACCGCACTTTTCGTTATGGCAGACGATCATTGGAACCTTTCCCTTTCTGCGGAAAAGAATTTCACCGCAATCGGGGCAGTTTTCCTTTATAGGCATATCCCAGGATGAGAAGTCGCAGGAGGGGTATTTCTCACAGCTGTAGAACACGCTTTTTCCGCCGCGTCCGTGTCTTGTAAGCACAGTGCCTCCGCACTTGGGACAGGGTGCTTCCACAGGCTCTGCCTTCTGCTTTGTGAACTTACATTCAGGATAATTAGAGCAAGCATAGAACACACCGAAGGGACCCTTCTTGAGTATCATATCGCTTCCGCACTTCTCGCACTTAAAGTCAGCAACGGTTTCCTCGCTCTTTGCCTCACCGCCGTCAAGGGGCTTGGTGTTCTTGCAGGCAGGATAATTGGGACAAGCCGCAAATTTACCAAAGCGGCCGCTCTTTACTATCATCTTGCTTCCGCACTTGTCGCAGATAATATCGGTTTCTTCAACAGGAACTTCAACACCCTCGCTGCCGATAATCTTCTCGGCTTCCTCAAGCTCCTTTTCAAAGCCCTTCCAGAAGTCGGAAAGAACCGCGTTAAGCTCTGCATTGCCCTTTTCGATATTATCAAGCTCGCTTTCAACATTAGCGGTGAACTTATAGTCAACTATGTCGGAGAAATTGTCTTTCATAAGCTTTGTGATAAGCTCTCCAAGCTGGGTAGGAACAAATGCCTTATTCTCCTTCTTAACATAGTTTCTTGTAACTATGGTGGTAATTATGGGGGCGTATGTGCCGGGACGGCCGATGCCCTTTTCCTCAAGGAACTTAATAAGCGAAGCCTCGTTATATCTGGGGGGAGCTTCGGTAAAGTGGCGATTGGGGATTACCGATTCAGCCATAAGATGCTGACCCTCGGAAAGGTTAGGAATTCTTATATCTTTTACCTCTCTTATCTCGTCAGCAGAAGCAGTGGACTCCTCCTCGCTCTCCTCGTATATAGCCATATAACCCTGAAAAGCAACCGAATAACCGCTTGCCTTAAAGATATATCCTCCGCACTCGAAATCCGCGCTTACTGTGTCAAGCTCGGCAGACTCCATCTGGCTGGCTACAAACCTCTCCCAGATAAGCTTGTAGAGCTTATACTGGTCGCTTGTAAGCTGCTTCTTTATCATTGCGGGCTCTATAGCAACGCGGGAAGGACGAATTGCTTCGTGCGCGTCCTGTGCCCCTGCTCTTGATTTGTAAACTCTGGGATTCTTGGGGCAGAACTTTTCGCCGTACTTCTCAACGATAAGCGCTCTTGTATCATTCTGCGCGTCCACCGATACTCTGGGCGAGTCTGTACGCATATAAGTAATAAGACCCTGTGTTCCGCCAAACTCCGCACCAAGGTTAATACCCTCGTAAAGCTCCTGTGCAACTCTCATTATGCGAGCCGACTGGAAGTTAAGCTTTCTTGACGCCTCCTGCTGAAGAGTCGAGGTAATGAAGGGGGGCATAGGGCTCTTTTTACGCTTTGCGCGCTTTATTGCCGTAACCTTGAATTTCTTTTCCCCGAGGGCCGAAAGGATAGCATTTGCCTCAGCCTCGTTCTTTATCTTTATCTTCTTACCGTCCGCGCCGTAGAAATGTACGGGGAAGGTCTTGCCGTCGTCAAGAAGAAGCGCCTCAATAGTCCAGTATTCTTCGGGCACGAATGCGCGGATCTCTTCCTCGCGGTCAACGATTATTCTTGTTACCGCCGACTGCACACGGCCTGCCGAAAGTCCGCTCTTTACATTCTTCCAAAGGAAGGGGGAAAGCTTATATCCCACGATACGGTCAAGTATACGGCGAGCCTGCTGAGCGTTTACGATATTCATATCCACATTTCTGGGGTCCTTGATAGCCGCCTTTACAACTGTGGGAGTAATTTCGTTAAAGCTTACTCTCAGCGTCTTTTCAAGGGGTATTCCGAGAGTGTTTGCAAGATGCCAAGCGATAGCCTCTCCCTCACGGTCAGGGTCGGTTGCGAGGAATATTTTCTTTGCCGCCTTGGCTTCCTTTCGAATTTCCTTTATTATGTCGCCCTTGCCTCGAATATTTATATAGTGAGGCTCAAAGTCGTTCTCTATATCAACACCAAGAGAGCTTTTGGGAAGATCTCTTACGTGTCCCACCGAAGCAATCACCTTATAGTTTGCTCCAAGATACTTCTTAACAGGAGCGATTTTATTAGGCGACTCCATTATTACAAGATTACTCATATGAATTCCTTTCTGACATCTGGTCAAAATGTGATTATTTATCTTACTTTCTGCGATACTGTCCGCCGGGAAGAAGAAGGATAAGCCCCTTCATCTCAAGCGAGGTAAGCAAGGACATTGCCGTCCGCGGGTCATAGCCCAAGCGGCACACAGCGTCAAGACCTATGCTCTGACCCTTTGGTATCGCATCAAAAATTTTCAATTCCTTTTCGTCCAGCTCGGCAATTACACGAGCCTGATCTTCACAGGGAGCACCCTGCTCCTTTTCCTCCTTGCTTAATTCCTTAAGCCTCGGAGCTTCCTCAAACTGTGGAAATTCGGTATTTCCCACAAGCTTATTAACAGTTTTTCCGTCCATTCGCTTTTTGGAGTGGAGGGCAACCGAAATAGCTCCCTCTTTCTTTGTCTTGACTGCGGAATCACCCTCGTCAACACCTCTTGACGCAAGCGCGCCCGGCTTCAATGACGAACGGCTTCCTACTCTGGTCAGTGCAGACGGATCGATGCTCTGTCTGTAGATGTACCTGTAGTTCTCAAGCACATCGGCGGCGCAGGTAATGGGAATTGCACCGTCCTTTATAAGCGAGTTAGTTCCGATTGATGTAACACTGTCCACATTTCCCGGAAGGGCGAAAACCTGTCTTCCCTGAACTATAGCGGCCTTGGCAGTTATAAGCGCACCGCTTATTTCATCGGCTTCAATAACAAGAGTCCCCTGCGACAAGCCGCTGATTATACGGTTTCTTATAGGAAAGCTGGCTTTTGTGGGGGCCTCAAGAGGCGGATACTCGGAAAGCAAAAGTCCGTTTTTAGCAACCTGCTCCGCAAGCTTTTTGTGAGCAGGGGGATAAATGCGGTCAACTCCGCTTCCAAGCACGGCTACGGTTTTTCCGCCTGCGTCAAGTGCGCCGCACGATGACACCGCATCTATTCCCAGCGCAAGCCCGCTTACTACCACCGCGCCTGCAGACGCAAGCTCATAGGATATTTTATACGCAGACTGCCGTCCATATTCAGTCAGCTCTCTTGTTCCCACAACGCTTATGCAAACCTTGCGGTCAAGGTCGGGAATTTTACCCTTGGCATAAAGCAGCACAGGAGGATTTTTAAGCCCGTTAAGCAGCTGCGGATAACCGCTTTCGCCATACTTAAGCAGTTCAATACGGTTTCTCTGGCAATACTTCTCTATGTTGTATGCCTCATCAAGGCTCTTGTCAAGCAAAGCCTCGATTTTCTTTTCCCATCCCTTTTTCTTAAACTGCAAAAGCTCGTCGCCGTCGGCAGAATATATGTTTTCGGGCGAGCCGAAATGCTCAAGCAGCTCAACAAAGCCGCCCTTTCCCGCGCCTATTCTCTGTGAAAGCCATATCCAATATAAGTTCCGTGACATATTACCTATGACCTACCTTCTGTACATACTCCAGAGGATCACCGACGCGGCAACACCCGCGTTAAGCGACTCGCTTCCGTCCTCCATAGGGATATATAGTGATTGTGAGCTTGCCGTTATTGCCCTTTCACTCAAGCCGTGTCCCTCGTTACCCACGAGAGCGACATCGCAGGGAGAAAAGGTGGTTTCATCAAGCCTCACCGCTGTTTTGTCAAGGGCGGCGGCATACACCCTGCGTCCGCTTTCCTTAAGACACTCAATAGCTTGACAAATATCGTCAAGCACAAGTATATTCAGCTTGAACAACGCGCCCATAGCGCCTCTTACTGTCTTGGGATTATAAATATCGGCGCAATCACGGCTGATCATCAGGGTGTCAACCCCGAACGCCGCCGCGCTTCGCATAACCGTTCCCATATTTCCGGGGTCGCGTACCGACTCAAGCATCATAATGCGCCTTGACTTATCGTCGGCTGCCAAGGCTACCTCGGCAACACCCGCGCCTCTTATATGCTTTCTCGGAAAACGGGCAATACAGATAAGCCCCTCGGGGGCCTGCTCCTCGGAAACCTTTGAAAAAACTTCATCCGAAAGCACAGAAATAATCGCGCTCTCAAGCGCCTCACATTCCTTCAGCCTCGGAATAATGTTTTCCGCGCGGCTCTCGCAAATCAGAATGCGCTCTATACAAACGCCCTTCTCTATCGCCTCGCCAAAAAGCTTTAATCCGTCAAAACGGAAAAGCCCCTCTTTTTCGCGCGCTTTTCTATCGCTTAATTTCACTGCTTCCACAACTGTAGGGTTGCGGCGCGATGTAATTATTTCGTCAGAAAGTTTCATAAGCTCTCCTCAAAACATTGCAAATTTTAACTTCAAATTAAATATATTCACACAAAAAACAGCATTTTTATGCAAATATATCAACGCCGATAATACGACAAAAACCCGACAACTGTCGGGTTTTTATTCATACCGCTTACAGAGCAGCCTTTGCCTTCTCTACGAGAGATGCAAATACAGCCTTGTCGGAAACTGCAAGCTCAGCGAGCATCTTTCTGTTAAGATCGATACCTGCCTTCTTAAGTCCGTTCATAAACGAGGAGTAGTTCATACCGTTGTTCTTTGCCTCAGCAGAGATACGAGTGATCCAAAGACGACGGAAATCTCTCTTCTTCATCTTGCGGCCTGCGAATGCATAGTTGCCGCTCTTCATTACAGCCTGCTTAGCCATCTTGAAGTGCTTGGATTTTGCACCCCAATAACCCTTTGCAGCCTTGAGTACTTTATTTCTTCTCTTGCGCGTCATTACAGCGCCCTTAATTCTTGCCATTTTCTTTTTCCTCCTAAATCAAATTTCTGTTTCAGATTACTTCTGGATAAGTGTTCTAATGTTTGCTGCCATAGCCTCGCTAAGGTATGCACCTGTACGAAGGTGTCTCTTGCGCTTTGCGGTCTTAAGACCGAGGTTGTGGCGGTGGTGGCAGTGGTTAATTTTAACCTTTCCGTTTGCGGTAACAGAAAATCTCTTTGCAGAGGCTTTATGTGTCTTGATCTTTCCCATGATTTTTTCTCCTTTACTGTTTTCAGACGCCGTAAATCACGACGGACGCCTGTGTTAAATTTATCATACAACGGCTTTGCCGCGTGTTATGACTCTAAAATTATTTCTTTGCGGGCTTGATAGGTGCAAGTACCATACTCATAAGTCTTCCGTCCAGCACAGGCTTCTTGTCTGCTGTACCGTGTTCAGCACAAGCGGTTTCAAACTTTGTCATTATTTCGCTTCCCATTGCAACATGGCTCATCTCGCGTCCCTTGAATCTGAGAACTACGCGAACCTTGTTTCCGTCGGTGAGAAATCTTATTGCGTGCTTGACTTTGGTTTCGAAATCGTGAGTGTCGATTCTGTAGGAAAGCTGAATTTCCTTAACCTCGACTATCTGCTGCTTCTTACGAGCCTCCTTTTCCCTCTTTTCGCACTCGAAACGGTACTTTCCGTAGTCCATTATCTTGCACACGGGGGGAGTTGCGTTTGCCGCCATCATAACAAGGTCATATCCCTCGTCATATGCTCGGTTCAGCGCCTCGTTGCTGCTCATAATTCCAAGCTGCTCGCCGTCAGGGCCGATTACTCTGATCTCTTTTTCCCTAATAGCTTCATTGATCTGCACTTCTTTTGCGTTACTGATAGGTGTACACCTCCAAAAATTATTTGGCTTATAAAACAAAAAGCCCGCGAAGCATATACTCCGCGCGCAAAATCCACCACAGGCAAGCCTATGGAAAACCTTGAATATCAACCGAATACACACGAAAGCGATACGGTGAGAACGGAGAGTTCTGCTTCTTACCCGATGATTTTACCATAAAAAAAGGAAAATGTCAATAGCTTTACAAAAAATTTTTGACATTTTCCAAAAAAATTTATTTCTTTTTCTTAAAATAGCCCTGTGGATGACTGCACACGGGACATATCTTAGGCGGTTCTTTACCTTCGACCACATGACCGCAATTAAGGCATATCCATTTTTCCGTTGAGTCAGATGAAAAGACCTTGGCGCTGTTCACATCGGAAAGATACTGAAGATACCTTTCCTCGTGGCTCTTCTCAATTCTTGCAACCATAGCAAAAAGATTGGCTATGGTATCAAATCCCTCTTCCCTTGCCGTCTGCTCAAACTCGGCGTACATACTTTCCCACTCAAAATGCTCTCCGCCTGCCGCCGCGTCAAGATTTTTCTCTGTAGACGACCAGCCGCCCAAAAGCTTAAACCATATTTCGGCGTGAGCCTTCTCGTTTTCAGCCGTTTCGCAGAATATATCGGCTATCTCCACAAATCCGTCTGCCTTTGCCTTCTTCTCAAACCACTTATACCTCAAATACGCCTGTGATTCTCCCGACAGCGCGGTATGAAGGTTCTGCTCGGTCTTTGTCCCCTTGAGCCTTTCGGGGGTATCGCCCTGAACAATATTTTCCATAAAGCCTCCTTAAAAATTTGTTTACCCGATTATAGACGGCTTTTGGATTTTTTATTCAATTTTCTTTATATTCGCTTTTGAGTATGGAACAGCACCCTACATCTCTGTAGCTGTCCTTGACAAAAACCGACTCGCGCGCCACGCCCTCAAAGCTCATTCCAAGCTTCTCCATCACTCTTTTTGAAGCCTCGTTGCCTACCATATATCTTGCCTCTATTCGGTTAAGCCCCAGCTCCTCAAAGCCAAAGCGGATAACCTCCTTTGCCGCCTCTGCCGCTATCCCCTGCCCCCAATATTCGGGGTTAAGAACATAGCCTATCTCGGCTGAATTGTTAGGAAGATTAAACCGCGTAAATCCGCAAGTGCCTATCATTTTATCCTGCTCGGCGTGTATAACCGCCCAATCGTAAAAACTGCCAAGCTTGTAGTGGTTACCGAGCATTTTCAGATAATCCTTGGTGTACTCAACATCGGGGTGAGGCGACCAGGTCAAAAATTTTGTAACCTTCGCCAAACGGGCGTATTCAAACATATCAAAGCAATCTCCCACCTTAATACCGCGCAAAACAAGTCGCTGGGTTTTAAGGGTAGGAATGTTGCCAAAAATCTCGGCAAGCCTTTCTAAAGTCATATTTTCCTCCACAACCTTATTCATTAAAATAATTATACAACTTATGCAAAAAAATTTCAAGTTATTATAACAAAAATTGCAAAAACTATTTACTTTTTTCAAATTTTATGCTATCCTTGTATACAAGAAGGGGGGAGAAATATGAGCAACAAATCGCTTGCAAGCTATGTATCCGAAAATCTTTTGGTAAGACACAATATTGATCTCTCTCCCTCACAGGACAGCTTTTTCCTTCACGCACACAGGACATATGAGCTTTTCTACTTCATTTCGGGCGACTGCTACTACACCGTAGAAGGCACCGATTATCCTCTTGTCCCCGGTTGCTTCTTGCTTATGAGAAGCGGAGAAGCGCACACCCTTCACGTTCGCTCCGAAAAAACCTACGAACGGGTAACAATAAATTTCTCGCCCTCTGTGCTTCCTCTTTTAGGAAAGGAAATTCACGAGCTTTTCTGCGACCGACCGCTTGGAAAAAGAAATCTCTTTATATCAACAGACGAGAACCGAGCGTTTTTTCAAGGGTGTATGGAAAGAATATGCAGAGAAACCAAGGGTGAAAACATTGAAGAACGGATAATCTCCAACCTTATGCCTATTCTTTCGGAGCTTTATCACACAAAATCCACAACAGACGGCAACAGCCACCCCGGTTCAAGCGCCCAAGGCTCATCGGAAATTGTAGGAAAGATAATAGAGTATATTAACACGAACCTTGTTACAATACAAAGCCTTGACGAGCTTGAAAAGGAATTTTTCTTCAGCAAATCCTATATAAACAGAATTTTTAAGGAATCCACAGGTTCTTCCGTATGGGACTACATTGTATTAAAAAGACTGATTTTGTCGCGCTCGCTCCTGCAAAACGGAAAACAGGCAAGTATAGTTGCCTCGGAATGCGGCTTCTGCGATTACTCCTCTTTTTACAGGCAGTTCAAGCAACGCTTTGGCATTTCCCCCCTTGCCGCAAGAAAGACAAAAGCATAAAAAAGCACCGCTATAGCGGTGCTTTTTTATTTAGTTAGTGCGGATCTCCGCGCCTATGGTCTTTGCAAGACGCTTCAATACGCTGTTTGCAACCTGCTCGATCTCGTCGCCCGTAAGAGTTTTTTCATTAGAGCCTATCACAAGACGGATAGTAACCGACTTCTTACCTGCGGGGATCTGCTTACCCTTATATTCGTCAACAAACTTAACATCGTGGAGAAGCTCGTTCTTCTTTGCCATAACTGCTCCGTATATCTCGTCCCACTTGGTCATCGAATCAACAAGGAAGGATATATCGTAATCGTTCATCGGGAACTCGGAAGCGCGCGCAAAGCGGTTAGTTCTCGACTTGAAGGGCACAAGCGCGTCCATATCAATCTCAACAAGAACTGCCGAAAGAACCTTGATGCCGCAAGCGAGAGCCGCCTTCTTTGAAAGAAGCGCAAGGTCGCCTATCTTCTTACCGTCAAGTATAATGTTAAGCCAAACGGTTTCATCTGCCCAATAGGGCTTTTCATTCTTCTCAAAGGTGAAGCCTTCCATATGAGTGTATCGTGGCATTGCGCCGATAACACCCTTGGCGCGGCGGAAAAGCTCGGAAATGTTGTCAGAGCTTCCTACAAAGGCACAGCCAAGATGCTTCTTCTGACAAGGAAGCTTTTCGCCCTCATAATCAGCGGTATAATCTCTATCAAGGAAAATCTGTGCTTCCTCGAAAATGTCAAACTCGCTGAAATTACGCTCGTTCTTTACAATAGCCTTGCAGATATTGGGAATAAGCGAGCAACGAACATACTTCTCTGTGGGCGAGGGGGGAGTTGCCAGCGCAAGAATACCGTCAGTAGAAGGCATAATCGCATTTACAAACTCGTCGCTCATCCAGGGGTATGTGAATATCTCCTGCATATTGCAACGGAAAGCAAGATATTCCTTTATTCTGCGAACGAGGTCAACCGAAAGCTGGTTGATAGCACCGTCAAACGAGGTTGTAATTGTTGTAGCCTCAAAATTCTCGTAGCCGTACATACGGGCAACCTCTTCCATAATGTCAGCCTTAATGGAAACATCGCCTGTGGAACGCCACGTGGGAACAACAATGTGCATAGATGTATCGCTAAAGCTTACCTCAAAGCCAAGAGCGCCAAGCTTCTTTGCAACCACCTCTTGAGGAATAGACTTTCCAAGGCGTCTTTCAAGCCACTTAAGCTCAACATCTATTTCCTTTTTAACAAGCTTTGTGGGATAAACATCGTTGAAGGCTGTTACCTTCATATCGGGATAAAGTTCAGAAAAGAGCTTTACTGCGAGTGAAAGCGCCTGATCGCAACGCTCTGGGTCAATCGCCTTTTCGTAACGGGAAGACGCCTCGGTACGGTTATCATAACGGAGTGCTGTTCTTCTTACTCCCTTTGACTCGAAGTTTGCAACCTCAAGAATAACACTGCGAGTTTCGGGAAGCACCGAATCCTTTGCGCCGCCCATAACGCCCGCAAGAGCAACCGCGCCTTCTGCGTCTGCAATTACAAGGTCATCTGTGGAAAGAGCAAGCTCCTTGTCGTTGAGAAGCTGAAGCTTTTCCCCCTCGTTAGCGCGGCGAACCTCGATATGGTCTATAATGTGGTTGGAGTCAAAAACATGAGTAGGCTGACCTGTTGCCAGCATAACATAGTTGGTAATGTCAACAAGCGCGTTTATGGGGCGCATACCAACTCTCCAGATACGGCTCTGCATCTTAAAGGGCGAGGGCTTAACCTCAAGTCCCTCAACACGCGCGCCGATGTAACGGGGACAACGCTCGTTATCAATTATTCTTACATCGTAGCCTTCGTTGGTTTCGGGCTTGTATTCCTCAAACTTTGCAAGAGGAAGATCATAAAGCGCCGCAAGCTCGCGTGCGATGCCATAGTGTCCCCAAAGATCGGGACGGTTTGTCATAGACTTGTTGTCTATTTCAAGAATAATATCATCAAGGTCAAGAGCGGTTGCAAGAGGAGTACCCGCAACGGCATCAAAGCCTGTGATGTCCATAATCTCGTGATCGTCAGCCGCTGGGAAAAGCTCGTCAAGTCCAACCTCAACAGCCGCGCAGATCATACCAAAGCTCTGCACACCGCGAAGCTTTGCATTTTTGATCTCTACAGGCTCGCCCTCGCCGTGCCAACGCACCATAGCGCCGGGGCAAGCAACAACAACCTTCATACCCGGCTCAAGGTTAGAACCGCCGCAAACGATATCCTTGATATCCTCTGCGCCAACATCTACCTTGCAAATACGGAGCTTGTCCGCGTTGGGATGAGGAGCAACCTCTTTAATCTCACCAACTACAATCTTGTCAAAGCGCTCCGCAAGGCTTTCCGCACCCTCAACCTCAACTGTAGACATAGTAAGGTCGTAGGCAAGTCTTGAAAGATCCATATCATCAGGGAGCTTAACATAATCCTTTATCCAATTTAATGACAGTTTCATCTTTTATACCCCCTTAATGGAATTGCTTGAGGAAGCGAAGGTCGGTGCTGTGGAACAGACGGACATCGTCAACGCCGTAGCGCATCATTACAAGTCTGTCAAGACCGATGTTTACATAAAATCCTGTATACTCGTCGGGATCAAGTCCTGCCGCGCGAAGTACATTGGGGTGCGGTGTGCCGCCCGGCATAATCTCTATCCAGCCAACATGCTTACAAACGCTGCAGCCATTACCGCCGCACACAAGACAACCCATATCAATTTCAAAGCCGGGCTCAACAAATGGGAAGAAGCCTGCTCTCATACGAACGGGAACATCCTGTCCAAACACCTTTGAAAGTATGCTCTTTATCATAACCTTACCTGCTGTATAGGTAAAATCCTTATCAACTATAAGTGCCTCATACTGGAAGAATGCGCGCTCGTGGCGTGCGTCGGTAGTTTCGTTTCTGTAAACGCGACCGGGGTAAACAAAACGGTAGGGAGGCTTGTGTGTCTGCATATAGCGAACACTGTCGCCCGTAAGGTGAGGACGAAGGCAAAGCTTGTCATTGGCTTCTCCCTTATCGTGCCCCTCAAGCCAGTATGTGTCCATACTCTCGCGAGCAGGGTGGTTTGGGGGGAAGTTAAGGTTGTCAAAGGCATGATATTCGCTTGTGATCTCAGGCCCCGAGAAAACCTCAAAGCCCATAGAACGGAATGCGTCATTAAGGTCGTAGCACATCTGGGTAATAGGGTGAAGTCCGCCAATTTTGGGCTCAAAGCCGGGAATTGTGCAGTCAAAATCAGGCGAGATTTCAGAAGCCTTAAGCTTAATTGCCTCGCGTCTGCCCTCAATCTGCTCGGTAAGCAAAGCCTTAACATTGTTTACCGCCTTGCCCATTTCGGGACGAAGCGCAACATCAAGCTTGGGGATCTCTTTAAGAAGCTCGGTAATACTTCCCTGCTTTCCAAGAAGCGCCACCTTCACATCCTGAAGCTCAGCCTCGGTCTGCGCCGCTTCAATTCTCGCAGTACCCTCTTTTAGTAATGCGTCTAATTTTTCTTTCATTTTCTTTTCCTCTTATATTTATGAATATTATTTTGACAACAAAAAACCTGCGTTTTTCCTTAGAAAAACGCAGGGACGATTTGTATCGTGATACCACTCTGCTTCACCTTTGCCTCGCGGCAAAAGCCTCATTAGGTGCAAACACACACCCGCACGATATAACGGTCGCCCCCGGCAAAATCTACTCATTGACCTCTTACAGATCAAATTTAAACTCGCAACTAACAAGAGGAATTCATCAAAGCCAAGTAATTGTCTTGCACCACCCGACAACTCTCTGATACACGGATCTTTGATTACTGGTTCTTGCTCAAACGTCATTAAAAATATTTTATCATAAATACTTGTGTTTGTCAATAGATTGCTTGAATTTACTTCAAAATTTTGTATTCACCCAACAGAATTGAACCTTAATTTATATTCATTTTGATCATCAGAATGTTAAAATAACTGCGCTAACAAAAATAGGTAGTAAAAACATAGGACACAAAACGCCCGATACTATTCTAACTGCTCGATATTGAGCGATTTTCCAAGAAATGATGGCGAGAACAAGGC
The DNA here is from genome assembly GCA_045644865.1 of Eubacteriales bacterium. GTDB lineage: Bacteria > Bacillota > Clostridia > Oscillospirales > CAG-272 > RGIG8775. The sequence continues at coordinate 27,348 of JAZRHS010000078.1, forward strand.
CTACGATAGAAATTAAAATAACTCCAAACACAAGAATGTCCAATCCAACACCTAAATACTCGTGTCCGCTTGCGCCCCTCGCTGCAAGTTCGGCAAGCCGATTATTTACATTAACAGCACCCGCAATACTAAAATATAATTCAAAAATAAATACCGCTACCGCCAGTATAAAAAGGATCAAAGAAATAATCTTTTTCATAATTCCACCAACTTTCTCAATGTCATTATACCGCGCACTCTTCAATTTGTCAAGCGAATGTTTCTTATAGGACTTGAACGGGGCGACACGCTCGCAGGCTCGATTCAAATATGTAGGGCGGGGGCTTGCTCCTGCCGAAAATTCGTATAAAACCTTGGACTTGAACAGGGCGACGGCGCTCGCAGGCTCGCTTACAGGTCGCAAGCGACCTGCCCCTTTTCCTCGCTTTGCTCGGAGGGTTAGTGCAGAGAAAACGATTAAGTATCGTTTTCTCAAGCGGTGTCGCCCAAAGTGCGAATAGGCAGAGCCGAGCAAGCGCAGGCGACAGACTACGACACACGACGGCGACAGGGCAAGGCGTGATGAAAAGTCTAACAAGGGGAAGGCAAAAGCCATTAGACTTGAACTCAACGACGGCGCTCGCAGACTCGCTCACAAGGTTTGCAAGGCAAACCTTGCCCCTACCACTTCGTGGGGCGGTGTTACTGGCAAAGTATCAAAAGAGAGAAAGAAAAAACAGACCGCATTTGCGGTCTGTCTTTTCTT
>JAZRHS010000079.1:0-2624 GCA_045644865.1 Eubacteriales bacterium
GTGACAGGCTAGCGTTCTAACCAACTGAACTACCGGGCCATAAATATGGTGGGAACAATAGGGCTCGAACCTATGACCCTCTGCTTGTAAGGCAGATGCTCTCCCAGCTGAGCTATGCTCCCACAGCCGCCTCGCGACGACCTTGTTATTATATCATAATCTTTTTGTTTTGTCAATACCTTTTCTTAAACTTTTTTCAAGTTTTTTAAGAAAAATCATTTGAACATATCAAGCAATGTTTTCTCCCCAAATCGGTAACTGTTGTTACAAAATCTGCAGTTAACCTCAAGTTCGCGCGCCTTGCCCTCCGCCTCTTGTTCATCAAGCATTTTTCTTACATCTCGTTCACCTAAAGAAACAATAGCCGACTTAATTCTGTTCTCCGAACAGGTGCATTTATACTCTACATCAAGCTCATCAAATATATCATAAGGAATGTCGGTCATAGCTACTGCCATTATTTCCTCATTTGTCATTCCCGAGGCAAACATTTTAGAAACATTGGTGAGATACTGTGTATTTCTCTCAATAAGGTCAATAGTATTGTTATCTGCAAAGGGCAAAAGCTGAATAAAAACACCGCCAGCCGCCTTGCAGCTGCAATCTGTATCAACAAGAACTCCCAGAGCGCACACAGTAGGAACTTGCTCGCTTATTGCATAATAAGATGCGATGTCCTCGGCAATTTCGCCGCTCACAAGCTCTATTGAGCCGTTATAAGGCTCTTTACCGCCCAAATCCTTGATAACATTAAGCATACCCTGTCCCACAGCTCCGCCAACATCAAGCTTTCCATTTGACTTGAGAGGAAGGTCAACCGCGGGGTTCTGAATATAACCGCGAACATTTCCGATATAATCAGACACAGCAACAATGCTTCCTGCTTCACCGTTACCCCTTACTGTAACGGTGATAGTATCCTCTTTTTCCCCAAGCATACAGCCCATAACAGATGTAGCGGTGAGAAGTCGGCCAAGGGCGGCGGTTGCTGTAGGCGTTGTATTATGAAGCTCTATCGCTTTATTTACAATGTTTGTTGAATTTATAATATGAATACGCGCACTGCCGTCCTGTGTCATTGCGCGGAGAATTGTGGATTTTTTCATTTTTCATTCCTTTCAAATTCTTTTTACTATAAAATACCAACGCTCGGTATCCTCATTTATATCGCTGAACTGATAGTCGCCACACACACAGAGAAGCTCAAACCCACACTCCTCAAGGGTGGATTTCACTTCATCAAAAGAAAAGCATCTTTCGTGCTGTTCCTCGTCAGAGCGAGCATATCGATCATCAAGCTCTTCAAAAAGCGAAAGATAAAAGCTGCAAATTTTGCTTTGGCGATCATAATAGTTCTGCCAGCCGCAATAGATGCTTTTACCGTCAATTTTATCTTCAAGTATGTATGAATTGTCGCCATACACATTTTCAAATTTGTACGGAGTGTTCATATCAAAAATAAACAAGCCGTCAGGTTCAAGATAATTATGAACTGTTCCAAAGCACTTTTTAAGGTCGCCATCATCAATAAGATAATTAAGGCTATCAAGGCAACAGGTAACCGCTCCAACTGTTCCGTAAAGCTCAAAGCTTCGCATATCCTGATGAAGATACAGTATGCTTTTGTCGCCCACAGATGTACCGCGTGAATAGGCTTCGCTGAGCATTTCGGTGCTTCCGTCAATTCCTATCATATCATAGCCTCGCTTTGCAAGCTCACAGGTCATACTTCCCGTACCACAAGCAAGATCAAGTACAATGTCGGGGCGAGTGCTTGAATATTTGTCAAAGCACCTCTCTATAAAATCAGCCCAGCTTGAATAGTTTATTTCCTTATTCAGTTTATCATACACTCGCGCTATTGAAGAATAGCCCTCACAAAAACTCATTTTACTTCCCTTCCTCAAAGTCCATATAATCAAACAACTTATATATATCGCCCGCACCCATAACTACAAGCAGGTCGCCTTGATGAAGATATCCCTTCAAATATTCGGCTATTTCCCCAATATTTCCCACATATTCTCCGTTTTCAATAGCATCAGCCACCTTTTTAGCACTTACCTCGCCGGTATCTGCTTCTCGCGCAGCATAAATATCGGCTATTATTGCCTTATCTACAGCGGAAAAAGAGGTTACCAGCTCATCAAACAAGCCTGCCGTACGCGAAAAAGTGTGTGGCTGGAAAACGCATATTGTTCGCTCATATCCCATTTCAGACGCGCCCTCAAGGGTCTTTTTTATCTCTGTGGGGTGATGACCGTAATCGTCATACACCTTTGCGCCAAACCATTCGCCCTTATATTCCATACGGCGGTCCGCTCCCTTGAACAACGCCAATCCCTCGGCAATTTTTTCTCCGCCAATTCCGCAAAGATACGAAACCGCGCAGGTTGCCAAAGCGTTATATACATTATGATGACCTGTAACAGAAAGTTTTACGCGGCATAGGTCCTCGCCGCCAACAACTACATCAAACTCGGCGCAGCCGTGATTAAAACTCAAATTTTTAGCATAAACAAATGCCTCGCAATCCTTTGCAGAAAAACCAATTTTTCGTCCGCTATATCCATCGAGCACCTTTTCCACATTTATGTCATCGGCATTGTAAACCAAGTCGGATC
>JAZRHS010000080.1:0-13199 GCA_045644865.1 Eubacteriales bacterium
TCTACAGGTCATACAGGCGACTGTACTGGGGTCAGAGTAAAGACCGATAGCGCAATGCACGGGCAGATGGCTACTGTAAAGCTAATCTCTCACGATACCAGCTGCTGCGAGGGTATACTTGTATAAAAATAATTTTGCAAATTTTATAATTTTTTATATTTTTTTTGAAAAAACTATTGCATTTTTCGTTTTCTTGTGGTATTATATACGCTGTATGGACGAATGCAACGTTACACCCTCTCAGGTAGCGTTGTTAAGACTAATTATTTTGAAAAGGGAGATGAATTACAATGCCGAACATTAAGAGTGCAAAGAAGCGCGTTAAGGTTATCGAAACCAAGACACTTCAGAACAAGATCTTTAAGACACAGCTCAAGACTGACATCAAGAAGTATGAGGCAGCGCTTGAGGCAGGCAATGCTGAGCTTGCAAAGGTTACCTACAAGGCAGCAGTTAAGAAGATTGACCAGGCAGCAGCTTGCGGAATCATTCACAAGAATGCAGCAGCTCGCAAGAAGAGCCAGTTCACAAAGAAGCTCAACGCTATTGGCTAATCAAGCCAAAAAGTTTAACCGCCGAGATTTCTCGGCGGTTCTTTTTTTATTCTTCTGCGCTTTCAATATAATGCTTTGCCTGTGTTGAGAAAAGCTCGTAGTATCTTCCCTCTTTAGCCATAAGCTCCTTGTGAGTACCCATTTCAATAAGCTCACCGTATTCAAGAACTATTATCTTTGAAGCAGTGGTAGCACTTGAAAGTCTGTGGGACACAAATATTGTTGTCTTATCCTTGCGAAGCTGCTCAAACTGACTGTATATCTCCTGCTCGGCAATAGCGTCAAGCGAAGCGGTGGGCTCGTCAAGAATAAGCACATCTGAATCGCTGTAAAAGGCTCTCGCAATAGCAAGCTTCTGCCATTGTCCGATAGAAAGCTCTGTTCCCTCTCGCTCAAATATTCTCATAAGCGGAGTTTCGTATTTGTCGGGAAGTCTTTCAATAAAGTCATCAGCATTGGCAGCCTTTACCGCGTGTGAAATTTTTTCATCATCGCGCTTGGCATCTATCTCGCCAAACATAACATTCTCGGCAACCGTGCAAGCATATTTGCCGAAATCCTGAAATATTATACCGAACATACTATAAAGTTCTCCGGGGTCATATTCCTTTATATTCGCGCCGTCAAGAAGTATTTCTCCCGAGGTGGGGTCATAAAGTCTTGTCAAAAGCTTGATAAGAGTTGTCTTTCCCGCGCCGTTAAGTCCCACAAGCACGGTGGTTTCACCGGGGGAAAGCACAAAGCTGACATTTTTAAGTACCTCACGCTCTGTTCCGGGGTAAGAGAAGCATACATTCTTAAACTCTATTGTGTGAGGAATGCCGCGCTTAAGCTCAAGTGCCGTCTTTGGGGCAGTTATACTGCTATCCGCCTTCATAAACACGATAAGGTTGTCTATAAAGAGCGTTCCCTCGTATATAGTTGCCGATATGGCAATAACACTTGCCACCGAGGTCGCGATAGACGAAAGCGCCCCCGTATAAAGCGAATAATCACCTATCATAAAGTCGCCGTTAAACACGCCCATTGCTATAATAACATAGAAAATACAGCTTACTACCGACGACAGTACAGCGGTCGCTACAGACCAGAAGCTTTCGTGAGCCACAAGTCTTCTTATGCCCGTGTAATAGCCCTCAAACACCTGCTTGTATTTGTTGACAAAGAACGAGCCAAGGTCAAACATTCTTATCTCCTTGACAACATCCTTGTTGACCATTATCTCGGAATAATAATTCATCTGTCTGCGCTCCTTTGAACGGTGGCGCATATACTTGAAATGCTTTTGTCTGAATATAAAGCTTACCGCTGCCGAGGGAATCGAAACCAGAGCTATGCACAAAGCCGCAAGGGGGAAAGCCGCTGAAATAATGACCACATAGCTTATAAGTCCGATAAGCGTGCTGACCATTCTGAAGGTAGCCGAAAGTATCTGCACAGGGCGCATTCCCGCTTCCCTGTTAGCGTTTTCAAGCTTTTCGTAAAACTCGGGCATATCGTAAGAGGCAAGGTCAACCTCCTCGGATTTTTCCATAATGCGTATCTTTACATAGCTTACCACCTTTTCGCCCGCAATAAGGGTAACAGCCGACTCAAGGCTTCCCACAACACGGTTGAGTATGCGGTAGACAAACAAAAAGATAAGCAAAAACAGAATGTTCGAGGTGCGGAAATCGCCTATAAGATTACCAATAGCGCGGTCGGTTATTATTATCTGCATCTCGTTAAGTATCCGCTGTGAAATAATAGAGCCAAGCACGGGCATTAAGCCTGTTATAACCGCAACAAACAAGAGCGCAAAAAGTATCCAGGGTGCGGTGTTCCAAACAAGAGAGAATATGTAAAAAAGCCTGTAAAAGAAGCCGCCAAGAAGCTCCTTAAGATAACGGGGGAGATCGGAAAGCGAGCTTGGGGGGCTTACCTTTTTATAGCCAAAGCCACCCGGGCCTATATAAAGGTCATTCTTTTTCGCCTTTTCGTCCTTTCTGCCGTTCCGTGGTTTATTGTTACTCATAAAAATCCTTCTTTCTCGGTACAATTATATATAGTTAGTATACCATTTTTTCTTCAAATTGTAAATAGGCTAAGGTAATTTTTCGCAAAAATGCACAATTTAAGCCCTTATTTTTTTGCGACTGTGTAAAATATTCACAAAATATTTTCAAGTATGTCTGATACTATTGACATAATTGATGATATTACATATAATAATATATTATAGCATTTTATTTTTAAATATAAAAGTGAGGAACAGTTATGGAAGTTAAGGTTGTAAAGTTTGGCGGCTCATCTCTTGCCGACGCCGAGCATTTCAAGCAGGTTGCAAAAATCATAAAGGCCGACGAGGCAAGACGCTATGTTGTCCCCTCTGCTCCCGGAAAGAGAAATTCGGCTGACACAAAGGTTACCGATATGCTCTACAAATGCTACGATATGATCAGAAATAATGAGAATATAGACAAGCAGTTTGCTATGATCGCCGACAGATACAACGGCATTATCGCAGAGCTTGGTCTTGATTTTGATATTTCGGGTGAGCTTGAGTATGTAAAGAACGCTATGCTTCACCATTCTGGTCGCGACTATGCGGCAAGCCGCGGTGAGTACCTTAACGGACTTATTCTCGCAAAATACATAGGCTTTGATTTCGTTGACGCTGAAAATGTTATCTACTTCAAGGAAGACGGCTCCTTTGACGAGGACAAGACAAACAAGGAAATGCGCGACGAGCTTAAGAGCCACAACAAGGCGGTAATTCCCGGCTTCTACGGAATCACTCCCAACGGAACAATAAAGACCTTCTCCCGCGGCGGCTCTGACATCACAGGCTCTATCGTTGCCCGGGCAGTTGGCGCAGACCTTTACGAGAACTGGACAGATGTTTCGGGCTTTATGATGGCTGACCCCAGAATCGTGGCAGACCCCTGCTCTATTGAAACAATTACATACCGCGAGCTTCGCGAGCTTTCCTATATGGGCGCTACAGTTCTTCACGACGAGGCTATATTCCCCGTAAGATACGCGGGTATTCCGATCAACATCAGAAACACCAACCGTCCCGAGGACGCGGGAACTATGATAGTTCCCCACGCCCACAGCTACGATCAGGGCAGAGTTATCACGGGTATTGCAGGCAGAAAGGGCTACTCTGTAATCACCATTGAAAAGGATATGATGAACGCCGAGATCGGCTTTGGAAGAAAGGTTCTTGAGGTTCTTGAGGAAAACGATATTTCCTTTGAGCATCTTCCCTCGGGCGTTGATACTATGAGCGTTGTTGTTGAAACCAAGCAAATAGACGACACACGGGACAGACTTCTTAACAGAATTCAGAGAATGGTTCGTCCCGACAGCATTTCCATTGAAGACGGTCTTGCGCTTATCGCGGTTGTCGGACGCGGAATGGTAAAAACAAAGGGTACTGCGGCACGCGTCTTCGACGCTATCTCGGACGCAAATGTAAACATAAAAATGATAGATCAGGGTTCAAGCGAGCTTAACATTATCGTTGGCGTTGAGGAATCGGATTTTGAGAGGGCTATGAATGCCATCTACAAGGAATTTGTAAAATAATTTATAAAAATCAAAAGGGCTGAAGCATCTCTGCATCAGCCCATTGACTTTAAGTCAGCCCATATTTTCGGGAAGCTTTCTTCCGCCCATAATATGGAAGTGAAGATGCTTTACCGTTTGGCAAGCGTCCTCTCCGCAGTTAGTTATAACGCGGTAGCCGTTCTTAAGACCTGCCTCTGCGGCAATCTTGGGAACAGCCTCAAAGATTTTCGCTACATATATGCTGTTATCTGTACCTATGGCGTCAGCGCAGCAGATATGTGTTTTGGGAACTACAAGAATATGCACGGGAGTCTGGGGATTTATGTCATTAAAGGCATAAACATATTCGTCCTCATACATCTTGGACGAGGGAATTTCTCCCGCAATTATTTTACAAAAAATACAATCCATATTTTTACCCTCCAAGCGTTTTTTTAATTATACCACCAAAAACCCCGCAAGTCAATAAAAGGAAGATTAAAATGTATAAAATTTTTGATATTCACACCCATATTTATCCCGAGGCTATTGCAAAAAAGGCAGTGGACAACCTCTGCTACTTTTACGGCTTTATGGAGCATTTCGGATTCCTACCGTCAGGCAAGGGCACATTTGAAGACCTTTACGCTTCTTGTGTAAGGGACGGCGTTTGCGGCTGCCTTATGCTTTGCGTGGCTACAAATCCCTCACAGGTCGAGCGCATAAACGATTTTATGGCGCAAACGGTGAGAGAAAACACCTCTGATATCTTTACCTCCGTGGGCTTTGCGGGCATACATCAGGACTATCCCTCTATAGCAAGAGAGGTAGAGCGCATTACCTCACTTGGGCTTAAGGGTATAAAGATACATCCCGATATTCAGCGGGTAGACATTGACGACAAAAGACTTATGGGACTTTATGAGATGATTGAGGGCAGACTTCCACTTTACCTTCATATGGGGGACGACAGGGACGAATTTCGTTTTTCGGCAACAGAAAAGCTGGCAAAAGTGAAAAGGCGTTTTCCAAATCTTGAAGTGGTAGCAGCTCATATGGGGGGATACACCGCTTGGGATAAGGTTGGGCTTATAACCGATTTTGACAAAATGTGGTTTGATACATCAAGCACCACATGGGTAATTTCTCCCCAGCGTTCCGCAGAGGTAATAAAGGCGCTTGGCGAGGACAGAGTTATGTTTGGAACAGACTATCCCGTAGCATACCCCTGCGAGGAGCTTGAACGCTTTATGAAAATAGAGCTTGACGAAAAAACACGCGCTGATATTCTCTATAACAACGCGGCAAGATTTTTGGGGTTATAATGAACATTGAAGTAAAAAAAGACCTATGGACCTATCTGACCGAGGCAAAAAAGCCCATACTTATGTACGGAATGGGCAACGGTGCCGACAAGATACTGAGGGTCTGCGAAAAATACAATATTGAGGTGGCGGATTTCTTTGCCTCTGACGGATTTGTGCGAGGGCACAGCTTTCACGGCAAGGTGGTGCTTTCATATTCAGAAGCAAAGGAAAAATACAGAGATTTTATCGTTCTTCTCTCCTTCGCTTCTTCCCTGCCCGATGTTATAGACAACATCAAGCGGATTGCGTCAGAGGTTGAGCTTTACGCTCCCGATGTACCCGTGTTTGGCGACAACCTATTCAATATGGATTTTTTCAAGGCTCACCAAGCCGATTTTGAAAAGGCATACTCGCTTCTTGATGACGACAGATCAAAAGAGGTTTATAAAAATATAATCAACTATAAGTTAAGCGGGGATATACGCTATCTTTTCCTTGCCGACGACAGCGAGGACGAGGTAACAAAAGAGCTTGTCAAGCCCTGCGAGATAAAGAGCTACGCCGACCTTGGAGCATACAACGGCGACACTATAAAAAGGCTTATGGAATACACCGACGGCCTTGAGCAGATTATTGCCTTCGAGCCCGACAGGCGAAACTTCAAAAAACTGTCAGATTTTGCCGAGAGCATCAAAAGTCCCAAAATCTCGGCTTACAAGCTTGGGGCTTGGTCAAAGGAAGACAGGCTTTTCTTTGACGCAAGCGGAAACAGGAACGCCAATCTAAGCACCTCAGGCGGTGCAAAGCTTACCGAGGTTGAGGTTAATTCACTTGACAACATCGCCAAGGGGCTTGTCATCGACTACATCAAATACGATGTTGAGGGCGCTGAATACGAGGCACTTATGGGCAGCAAGGAGATAATAAAAGAGCAGATACCGACTCTTTTGATATCCGTGTATCACAGAAGCGAGGATATGTTTAAGATTCCCCTTCTTGTCAAGGCGCTTTGTCCACAATACAAGCTTTATTTCAGAAAGCTTCGGTATATTCCCGCTTGGGACCTAAATCTTTATGCAATGAAAGGATAAGAAATGTTCAAATACGAGCTTCATCTGCACACAAGCCAGGGCAGCGGCTGCGGATTCTCCGAGGGAAAGGAATATGTGCAGTTTTACAAAGAGCTTGGATACTCGGGAGCGGTGGTAACCGACCATTTTTACCGCGGAAATACCCGTCCAAGCAGAAATTTATCCTGGAATCAATATATTGACGAATACACTTCAGGCTACTATGATATGAAAGAAGCTGCAGAAGGGAAAAATTTTGATGTTTTCTTTGGCATTGAGGAGCGCTTTGACTGCTGGGACGAGTATCTTATATACGGACTTGAGCCCGAGTGGTTTATAAATCGCCCCGAGCTTCGTGATATGAAGCGCGAGGAATTTCTCACCTTGGCAAAGGAAAGCGGCGCACTTATAATTCAAGCCCATCCCTACAGATGCCGCAGTTATGCCAAAACCGACCGTCTGATAATCTCCCCGTCGCTTGTAGACGGCTTTGAGGTGTTTAATTCCTGTAATTTTCCCGAGGAAAATAAGCTTGCCTTAAACCTTGCAATAAAAGAAAAAAAGCTGATGACATCAGGCTCTGACAGACACAGAGCCACCAACTATATTGATACCCCCGGGGGAGTAATTTTACCTCAAAGAGCAGGCTCCGTCCACGAGCTTATTGATTTAATAAGGGGGGGCAAAGCAAAGCCTATGGGCATAGAAACCTTAAACGATGCTGACGACAGCTTTACTCCCGAGCTTCCCGTCGAATATATTTAAAAATTTTTAATTGACATATTCAAATTTCTTTGTTATAATATAAGTTAGAGCTTGATAGGGGGGGGTGGAGATATGGTATTACCGATGACTGAGATCGTTGGCAACGAGGGCTTGCGCCGTCGGTTGTGCGACGAAATATTTGGCGGAACTATCTCCCACGCATATATCCTGTCAGGTGCTCGCGGAAGCGGTAAGCGCACTATCGCTATGATGTGCGCGGCGGCCCTTGCCTGTGAAAACAAGGGCAAGAACGGCTTTGCTCTCCCCTGCACCAAATGCCCCTCTTGCAGAAAGATACTTGAAGGAAAATCTCCCGATGTTATCACTATAGAGAAAAACGGCGCGTCAGTTAAGGTTGACCAGATACGCGAGCTTGGGCGCTCTGTAAAAAGCTTTCCAAACGAGCTTGAGCATAAGATATACATTATTGAGGACACCCACACGATGACACCGCAGGCGCAGAACGCCCTGCTTCTCACTCTTGAAGAACCGCCCCAATATGCAATCTTCTTCCTTTTGTGCGAGGCCGAGGAAAAGCTGCTTGAAACAATAAAAAGCCGCGCTCCGCTTTTAAGAACCGAGCCGATTGACAACGAGGGAATAAGAAAACATTTGCTTGAGCATTCGCAAGACGCCAAAAGGCTGGCAAAAAACGAGCTTGACGCTATAGTTTCAATCGCAAACGGCTCTATAGGCAGAGCCATAGAGCTTACCGACGAAAAGGCCCGTCAACCCCTTGTAAAGCAGAGAGAAACCGCCAAAAGGCTTATTGACCTTACCTTTTCAAAAAACACCCGAGGGCTTATTGAGCTTTTCGTTACTCTGCCACAAAAGCAGGACGAGCTGATCCCCATTATAAACTGCGCCGAAACGGCATTACGCGACCTTATTCTTTTGAAAAAAAGCGAGGACGCGGTGCTTTGCTTCTATTCAGACAGAGAAGCCGCCGCAGAAAAGGCTTATGGAATAAGCCTGTCAAGCCTTTTGTCCCTATACTCAAAGTTAGGCAATACAAAAGAAACTCTTATGAGAAACGCAAATATCAAGCTGACGCTTACGGCGTTGCTTGCAAATATACAATAAGGATTGGTTGAAATATGAACGATAAAAAGAAACACAACAACCGACACCACGGAAAAAATCACAACCGCGGCAAGGGCGGAGAGCAGAAAAAGCAAGAACAGGTTCAGGAAATATATCTGCCCGAGTTTGATTTTGACACCCCTTCCTTTAAGAAAAACGAGGAAAAGCCGCTCGATATAGAAAACATTGTTCTTTCCCCCGAGGTACTTGCAGAAATAGACGCAGACATAATTCCCCCTATTGACAGAATAGTGGAGCACCCTGTAAAGGAAGAGGAGGTTAAGGAGGTGGGTGAAACCACCGAGATAATCGGAGTCCGCTTCAAAAAGACAGGAAAGGTTTATTATTTTGCCCCCGCAGGCTGCGTTGCCAAGCGCGGCGACCACGCTATAGTTGACACCGCCCGCGGCCCTGAGTTTGGCGAGGTCTGGATTCCCAACCGCCGCGTGCCTTCGTCTGAAATAGTCCTTCCCCTGCGCTCCTGTATAAGAATAGCCACCAAAGAGGATATTCTTCACAACGCAGAGAACACAAAGAAAGAGGACGAGGCTTTCAAAATCTGCAACGAAAAAATAGATGCTCACAAGCTTGAAATGAAGCTTGTTGATGTTCAGTATACATTCGACAATTCAAAGCTTCTGTTTTACTTCACCGCCGCAGGCCGAGTTGACTTCCGCGAGCTTGTAAAGGACCTTGCATCTGTGTTCAGAACCCGCATTGAGCTTCGTCAGATAGGCATTCGCGATGAAGCAAAGCTTATAGGCGGTCTTGGCGTGTGCGGACGAACTCTTTGCTGTGCGGGCTTCCTCACCGACTTTGGTCAGGTATCCATAAAAATGGCAAAGGAGCAGAACCTTTCGCTTAACTCAACCAAAATCTCGGGCAACTGCGGCAGACTTATGTGTTGCCTGCGCTTCGAGCATAAGACCTATGAAGAGGAAATCCGACTTACTCCCCCCGTGGACTCTGTGGTGAAAACCCCCGACGGCACAGGAACTGTTTGCGAAACATCTCCCCTTCTTGGTATGATAAAGGTAAGATTTGAGGGTGAAAACGGTGCGCCCAAGGCATATCACCGCGACAATGTTCAAGTAATATCGCGTTCAAACAAAAAGACAGCCGAAGAAAATGAAGAAAATTGATCCCGATATTTGCTTTTTGAAAATTTGATAAAGTTTTTCTAAATTTTTTTTGAAAAAGGGCTTTTCAAAACGAAAAAAGTGTGATACAATATATCTACATTAAAAACTGGAGGTACATAAAAATGGCATACAAGATTACTGAAGATTGCGTAGCATGCGGTGCTTGCGCTGATGTTTGCCCCTGCGAGGCTATCACTGAGGGTGATGGAATTTACGTTATCGACGCAGAAAAGTGCGCTGATTGCGGCGCTTGTGCAGACGCTTGTCCCGTAGGCGCTCCCCAGGCTGAGTAATTCCATACTTATGAAGGGCTGTCCTATGGGACAGCCCATTTTCTATAAACGGAGATTTTTATGACTACAGATATTACCCTCAAAAGCGGTGAAAGACTTGACGAGGTAAACGAGGACATTAAGCTGATACAAAAAGTTGACGGTCTGACCTTTGGTACAGACGCCTATCTGCTTGCCGCGTATATGTACGCCAACAATAGCGGGGACGCAGTTGAGCTTGGTGGCGGCACGGGAATAATCTCGCTTCTCTCTGCGTCAAGAAAGCGCTTTTCACATATAACCGTAGCCGAGATACAAGAGGATTACGCAGAGCTGATACAACGCAATGCTGCTCTGAACAAAATGGATGACACCATAGACATTATCTGCAAGGATATACGCGAGTTAAAGGCCGCACACATCGGGCGAGAGGTCGAGGTGGTGTTTTCAAATCCGCCCTATATGAAGACCGAAAGCGGAAAGCGGAATGAGTGCGAAGGCAAATACATAGCCAGACACGAGGTCTTTGGGGGAATAGACGATTTCTGCGCCGCCGCATACAGGCTTCTTAAGTTTGGCGGAAGATTTTATGTGGTCTACCGCCCCGACAGGCTTATTGACCTTATTGATGCCCTCAGAAAAAACCGACTTGAGCCAAAGAAAATGACATTTGTTCAGGCTGACACGAACACAGCTCCATCGATGGTGCTTATTGAGGCAAAAAAAGGCGCGTCCCCCTCACTTGTGCTTACCAAAACTCTTATTATGCACAAGGAAGGCACACAGGAAATGAGCGACGACGCTAAAAAAATATATGAAGGCTGCTCCTTTGAGGAGTTTTTCGGACGATAATGGAAAACATAAAAAGAATTTTAAGCTACACCCGCAGGGCTGTAGACGATTACAATATGATAGAGGACGGCGACAAAATAGCCGTGGGCGTATCGGCGGGCAAGGATTCGCTGACCCTGTTGTGCGCCCTTGCCGAGCTTAAAAGATTTTATCCCAAAAAATTCGAGCTTGTTGCCATAACCGTGGATATGGGCTTTGACACCCCTATGGACTTTGCTCCGATAGCAAAGCTGTGCGAGGAGCTTGGCGTTCCGTACTACATTACAAAAACCGAAATATCCAAGATAATTTTTGATATAAGAAAAGAGTCCAACCCCTGCTCGCTGTGCGCTAAAATGCGCCGCGGCTCGCTGCACAACACAGCCAAGGAGCTTGGCTGCAACAAGGTGGCGCTTGGACACCACTTTGACGATGTGGTAAACACCTTTATGTTAAATCTTTTCTATGAGGGTCGCCTTGGGTGCTTTCAGCCTGTAACATACCTTTCAAGAATTGACCTGCATCTTATCAGGCCTATGATATATATGCCCGAAAAGGATGTAAAGTATTTTGCGTCCAAGGCAGAGCTTCCTGTTATAAAATCACCTTGCCCTGCTGACGGCAATACAAAGCGTGCCGATATGGACAACCTGTTAAACACCATAGAGCGAACCAACAAAGGACTTAAATACCGCATCTTCGGTGCTATACAGAGAGGTGAGATAGACGGCTTCAAGCCTATGGGCAGAATGCAAGGAATAAAGGAGTATACTGAAGATGAACCAGCTGAATAAACGGACAAGACAATATGTAGGACTGCTGGCGGCAGTTGTTGCTTATTACCTGATACACGAGGGAGCTCATTTGCTATATGCATTATGGGTCGGAGCATTTAAAAGAGTAAATTTTATGAGTTTGGGAGTGCAAGTTGATATATATGCAGAAAAACTATCGCCAAGGCAACTCGGTGTTTTCTGTCTTTTAGGCTCTGTTGCCACATTATTATTTGCCTATATTTTAATTGCCTTGATTAGAAAAATCAGCAAACTATCCTCAAAAACACTTAAGGCTTGCACCTACTATATTACACTTGCTCTTATGCTTATTGACCCGTTATATTTAAGCGCTCTTTGCGGTTTCTTCGGTGGCGGGGATATGAACGGTATTTCACTAATCATTCCCCAAGCCTTAGCGCGAATTTTATACGGTGTTATTTTAGTAATCAATCTGATTATATTTATAAAAATCGTTTTGCCGCGGTATAAATCGGCTTTTGCAAACAACACACAGTAAACCACCATAGCACAAACAATATTCAATTTTAAAACCCCGACAGACATAATCTGTCGGGGTAGTTGTTTATAAAAATTAACCAAATCAATCAACCTTTTCGTACTTAACGCCGTCGAGCTTTATATACTTCTCGCCGTCCTCAACTCCCTCGGAGTAAGACATTGTTCCCGCATACTTTTCAGCGTCCTCGTTTTCGGAATCAAGAGTAATGGTTATCTCTGTACCATCCTTGTTAAAGGAATATGTACCCTCAACAACAACATCCTCAACAACAGGAAGATCAATGGTAACAGTTACCTTACCCGATGACTTAAAATTATAGCTAACCTCCGCAAGCAACAAATCAGCCTCATACTCGCCCGAAATTGCTTTTCCACAGGAAGCAAGTGTGCAAACACAGCCTACAAGAAGCAAGCACGCAACAAATACAGAAATAATTTTTTTCATTTTAGATTCTCCTTTATGAGTCAAAATTCCGAAGTCTTACCTTCAGTGTTAGTATTATATCATAAAAAACAAGGTTTGTCTATAGTTTTTTGGTGTTTAGGGAAAATCTTTTTTATAAAATTAAGGACTGCAAGCAGTCCTTTTATCTTTTCTTATTATGTTGATTTTTCTTGTTCTGCTTCTTCTTGACCGAAAAGCCAAAGCTGCCTATCTTTTTACCAAGGGCGAAATAATCGCCATGAGCATAAGCCGCAAGTCCTGCTCTCTCAAGGTGAAGCTTTCCCTTTTCGTCAATAAGCTCTTCCTCTATATCCACCGCCACTATGTCGGCAATAAACATATCGTGTGTACCAAGATGAACAATGTCGCTGACCTTACATTCAAGAGCTACGGGACACTCGGAAATAAGAGGCGCTGATACTTCGTTAGCCTCTTCCTTGGTAAGCTTGCACTTTTCAAACTTATCCACGTTTTTGCCCGAATAAACTCCGCACCAATCGGCGCTTCTGACAAGGCGCGAAGGGGTAAGATTGATAACAAACTCTCCGCTCTCCTTAATAAGCTTGTGCGAATATCTTGACGGGCGCACCGAAATATAGGTTTTTGGCGGTTCGCTGTTAAGTATTCCCGTCCACCCTACCGTGATGATGTTGGAGCTTTCCATATCTCCGCAGGTTACCATTACGGGAGGCACGGGGGCAAGCAGGGTGCCGCCCTTCCATTTTACCTTTTTCACGCCTTATTCCTCAACAAGCTCCATCTTTTCGATAACAACGTCATCTACAGGCCAATCCTGGTAGTAGAACATCTTTGTTGTTGTATCAACGTTTGCGATCTTATCGATTATCTCGTCACCCTCGATAACCTTTCCAAATCCCGCATACTGTCCGTCAAGATGAGG
>JAZRHS010000081.1:0-4474 GCA_045644865.1 Eubacteriales bacterium
GATGAAGAGGAGGTTTTTACCTGCGAATACGTCGTCAACGGGGAACGGATTGCCGTAAGGACCTCTGATGGTGATCTGCTGGCCTGCTTCAGCCTGGTGGAGCCATTCTGTAACACAGCCGCATTTCTTGATGGAAAATTCCATGTATTCGGTATTGGTGGGAGAGGATGTGATGGAGAACATCGCTTCGCCGACACCGGGAATGGAAAGCATTGCGCACTGACCGGGCTTGTGATCAAAAGCCTTTTTACCGTCGGGAGTTACCACCCTGAAGGTTTTTATGTCGGGTGTGTCTATACGAACATCCGTAATGACGCCAATGGCAGGAATCAAAGTATCGTTTATATTATTCACCTTTATTTCCTCCAATCTTTTTCATAACCTTTACAATGTTCATAGAAATCGGGCATTTTGCAAGGCATCTTCCGCAGCCTACGCAGCTAAAAAGTCCATTGTTGTTTTCGGGATAATAAACCAGCTTGTGCATAAATCTCTGCCGGAAGCGTGCTTTCTGGGTAAGTCTGTTGTTTCCGTGAGCCATTTTTGTGAACTCGGAATACATACAGGAGTCCCAGCATCTGTAGCGGATAACGCCCTTGCCTGTGTTAAAGTCCTTTATGTCATAGCACTGGCAGGTAGGACAAACAAAGGTACAGGTTCCGCAGCCAAGACAGGTAGAGGAAAGCTCATCCCACGCGGGATCATTGAAAAGCTCCTGTGTCTTGCCGCCGCCGAAGGCGTCGGTAGAAAGATCCTTCAAGGGAAGCTTATCCATAATCTTGGCAATAGACTTTTTCTGCTCGTCTACCGCACAGCCACAGTCCTCTGTAAGAAGGTCGCCAAGGCCCAAGACAAGCTTCTCGCCCTTCTCGGTGTTGGGCTTAAGGTAAAGAGCGTCCTCGCACTTCCAAGCCGAAATATCGCCTGCGGGTTCTCCTGCATCAATGCCGAAGGCGGTGCAGAAGCAGGTTTCGGCAGGTCTTGTACAAGCAACTGTAATGATAATGCCTTTTTCGCGCTTCATAGCGTAGAAGCTGTCGCGAGGCTCGGTGAGGAATACTCTGTCAAGTATCTCAAAGCTCTTTGCGTCGCAGGCGCGAACACCGAACACAACGAAGTCCTCCACCGCTTCTCTAACATCAATAACCTCAATGCTCTTGCCCTCGGTCTTGAATCTCATCAGATCCTCAGACTGGGGGAAGAAGAAGTCCTTGGGGCTCTTTGTGGTGTTAAGCGTGTTTGACCAGTTAACGCCCTCGCTCCACTCACCATAGGTTGCAGAGCCGTCAGCGTTGTCAACAGGTAAATAAAGCTTTGCGTTTTCAGCAATTTTTGCAAAAAGCGACTGAATTTTGTCAAGAGAAATCTTAAGCATTTTCGTCCCTCCTATCAAAAATCTCGCCGGGCTCAAGGTCCTCTGTGGTGTAGTCAACCAGAGGAGCGCGGGAGCCAACCTCTGCACCTGCCTGATATTCGCCGTAGAATTCGTTTATATCCTTGATAAACTTACGGTTGAGAAGGTGGAGAGGAATATTCTGGGGGCAAACTCTGGAGCATTCTCCGCAGTCGGTGCAACGGCCCGCAACGTGGAAGGCTCTTATAATATGGAACATTTTTTCCTCAAAGCTTGTTGTGGGAGCTTTGTTTTCAACACTCGAATCGGGATTGTCGAAAACGCACTTTTCACAGGTGCAAGCGGGACAAGCGTCGCGGCAAGCGTTGCAGCGGATACACTTGGAAAGCTCATTCTGCCAGAATGCGAATCTTTCGTCGGGCGTCATAGCCTCAATGCGTGCAACCTCATCAAAGCGAGCAGAGTCTATGACCTCGCCCTCGTCGCCGAGAAGCTCGTCATATGCTGCGTGCTTCTTGCTCTTGCAGTTTATGCAACGCTCAAGGAGAACATCCGCAGCCTTTATGTTTATCGGCTGGTCGTTATAAAGAGTTGTAACCGATATGCTCTCTCCGTCAGATGTAACAGACGAAACACCGTCGCCCGCTATCGCCTTAACCTTTGCGATGTCAGCCATACCGTCGCAGGGAATGCCTATCGCATAAACCTTTTCTCTGTCAAATCTATGCTCGGTAAGAAGCTGATTGAAGCTGTATGTATCGCAGGGCTTAAGGAATACAAGAATCCTGCCCTCAAGCTTCTGTGTTTTGGAAACGAGATATTTTGCGAAGTTTGATCCGCAGAAATCGTTATAAACGAAGCCGTTCTTCATTTCCTCGGCGTTCTTAAAGAGAGTGGGAGTTACATCGTAGCCGAACTCGCCTGCGCCCCAGCCGAGTACAAAGCTGACTGTACCGCTTGCAAGAAGCTCGGACGCCTTATTTATAAGCTGTTCACGAGTTATTTTTTGCATCTCAAATCCTCCAATCTCTTGTTTTCTCCGAGAGCCGCTACCTTTTCTGCGAAATCGTTCATAGTTGCGGCAAATTTTGCGCCTTCTGCGGCAGATACCCATTCAACACGGGTGCGCTCACGCTCAATTCCAAGGAAATCAAGCATAGAGAAGAGAGCCGCCATACGGCGACGGGTATAATAGTTACCCGAGGTATAGTGGCAGTCGCCGGGGTGGCATCCACAGATGATAACACCGTCAGCACCGCGCTGGAATGCTCGCAGAATAAACATAGGGTTTACTCTGCAGGAGCAGGGAACTCTGATAATTTTTACATCGGCAGGGTACGCAAGACGGTTGTTTCCGGCAAGGTCAGCACCTGCATAGGAGCACCAGTTGCAGCAAAATGCAACTATTAAGGGCTTATATTCTTTTACTTGCATATTGCGTCAACCTCCGCTATAATTTGATTATTCTTGAATCCGTTAAGGTCCATAGCACCCGAGGGACAAGCAACGGTACAAGCACCGCATCCCTGACAAACCGCGGGATTTACAGATGCAACCCGTCTTACCTTGGTGGTTCTGTCGGGCATACGGAATTCCTTGTCGGTATAGGATATTGCGCCATAAGGACAAACTCTTTCACAGCTTGAGCAGCCGTTACACATCAGCTCGTTGGAGCTTGCAATACAGGGGTTGCCCGTAAGCTTATCCTTAACGAGAAGTCCGATTACCTTTGCCGCCGCCCCACTTGCCTGAGATACTGTTTCGGGAATATCCTTGGGACCCTGACAAGCACCCGAGAGGAATACACCTGCTGTGGGGCTTTCTACAGGGCGGAGCTTGGGGTGTGCCTCGGTAAAGAAGTCGTTGGTATCCATACTTGCGGTAAGCATAGTCGCAAGAGGACGGGCAGACTTGTCGGGCTCGATAGCCGCCGCAAGAACAACAAGGTCAGCGTCGATATGAAGCTGCTTGTTGGCAATCAGGTCAGACGCCTGAACCTTAAGCTTGTTGCCCTCGGGAACGATCTTGCCGACCATACCCTTAACATACTTAACGCCGTATTCCTCTACCGCGCGGCGATAGAACTCGTCAAAGTTCTTACCGGGGGTTCTTACATCGATATAGAATACATAGACCTCTGTGTCGGGATATTTATCTCTTGTAAGCATCGCGTGCTTTGCGGTGTACATACAACAGATCTTTGAGCAATACTCCTTGCCCTTTTCTGCGCAGGATTCGCAACGGGAGCCAACACACTGAACGAAAACGATGGTGTGGGGATGCTTGCCGTCAGAGGGACGGAGAAGTTTACCCGCAGAGGGACCTGCCGCGTTGGTCAGACGCTCAAACTCAAGAGATGTGATAACATCCTTTGACTGGCTGTATGCGAATTCGTCAAATTTATCCATACTAATGGGATTAAAGCCTGTAGCTACAACGATTGCGCCATACTTTTCCTCGATTATTTCATCCTTTTGGGTGTAATCGATAGCACCCGCCGCGCAGACCTTGGAGCAAATTCCGCATTTGCCGTTTTTAAGCATATTGCAGGCATTGGGGTCGATAGTAGCAACCTTGGGAACTGCCTGTGCAAAGGGAATGTAGACGGCGCTACGGTTGTCCATACCGAGGTTGAACACGTTGGGAACCTTCTTCATGGGGCACTTTTCTACACACGCACCGCAGCCGGTGCAAATGTCTTCCTTTACATATCTTGCCTTTTTCTTGATCTTAACATCAAAGTTACCGACAAAGCCGGTTACATCGGTAACCTCACTGTAGGAGAAGATGCGAATTTTATCATTTTGAGCCACATCAACCATTTTTGGGGTAAGAATACAAGCGGCACAGTCAAGCGTAGGGAATGTCTTGTCAAGCTGAGCCATCTTACCGCCTATGGTGGGCTGCTTTTCTACAATGTCAACAGGGAAGCCTGCGTCGGCAATATCAAGGGCGGTCTGAATACCTGCGATACCGCCGCCGATAACCAGCGCGCGCTTGGTTACGGGGGATTCACCGGGTGTCAGGGGTGCGTTCAGGTTGACCTTGGCAATGGCGGCCTTACCCAAAATGATCGCCTTCTCGGTACCCGTCAGCATATCCTTATGTACCCAAGAGCAC
>JAZRHS010000082.1:0-2296 GCA_045644865.1 Eubacteriales bacterium
GTAACCCTCGCCGCTCCATTCAGAAACCTTGTTTCGTCTGAAAACCTTAACATCAGGTGTATCAAAGCGGTTTAAAACCGACATTGTGGTGAGCTTTAAGTAGTTGCACTCGACCTCAAAATCGCTCTCGGGGTCAACAAGGCGGTTGTCTATCACAATGGAAAAGCCAACGCACTCTTCGTTTCCGTGATAGCCTGCGATAAAGCCTTTTCCGCCGGTTTCGTGGATAGCACCCTCCCACTCGATATCTCTGCTGAAAACAACGACATCCTTAAGATCGGGTGTAGCGGTTGCGGTAAGGCAAACCTTCCACTGATTCATATAAATTTCGGGCTTAACCTGCTTTTTATATTCGTAGTGGATGTAGTTGTCCGAGAAATTGCAGGGATGATAGATGTTGATAACATCTCCTTGTTTGAACACTTTAATCTTGCGTTTTGTCGGTATCATATTAAAGTACCCTCCGTGTGCATAGAATACTTGCTAAATAGGATTATCCGAGCATTACAATGCCGGTAAATGCGCAGGCGATTGCGGCATAATGCTTCCAGGAAAGCTTTTCCTTGAGGAAGATACGTCCCCAAAGAACGGAAACTGCGCAGTAAGCCGAAATGATAACCATACCAACCGAGAAATCGCTGAACATAACTGCCATATAGAAAATCTGTCCAACAGTTTCGCAAACGCCGCCGAGATAGAAGTGTTTGTTGCCCGAGAAGATCTTGTCCTTCTTAATGAATTTCACCCAGATGAATGCAAAAATTGCAACCAGGAAGAAGGTCAGCTCAAAGGCAGAGTTTGCGGCGTAGTCCGAAATAATGCCCTCGCCGTCGGGAGTTTCAATAGCAAAAATGAATTCGTCGCCGTAGGTGCCGAGCGCATCAATGATGAGATAAGCGATAGGCAGAAGGAAAGCAAGAAAGCTCTTTGCGTATTTGCGGTTTGCTTTTTCCTGACGAGCCGCTTTAACCTCGGGATCCTCATAGTTTTCAATGAAACCGAGAGCAACGATGCCAAGTGTAATTAAAATAACAGCAACGATAACTAAGGGTGTAACTTCCTCTGCTGAATAAATGCCGAATAAAAGGCAAAGAACAAATGCTAATGCGCCGGAGCAGTTGCAGATGGGGGATGAAATGGACAGCTCAATGTATCTGAGGCTTATGTAACCGAATACCATAGCGAGAATGTAAAGCGCCGCTACGGGAAGATAACGAACAAAGTCGATAAGTCTGAAATCGGTGTAGAATAGCGAGGCTGCAATCTTGCCCCAAGCGGTGCTCTCAAGAGCCTCGATGCCAATGGTAGAGTTGATAACTGCGCTTCCGATAAGGGTGAGCGCAAAGTGAAGGCCCATTATAAGACCAACAGCGAAAACAACCTTCCAGTGGCTGTTTTTGTCATTCTGGCGAGAGCCTACCTTTGAGAAGATGTCCGAGCTGCTCCAGCAAAGCATAGCGGCAATAGATAATCCGTACCACATAATTTTTTACGTCCTTTCCTTAATAGAAATGGCGGCTAAGCAAAACTTAGCCGCCGAAAGAATAGATTAGTTTAAGCTGTCAGCAGCTTTTTTTGCCTGTATATCTGCGAGTGCGTCTTTTCTGGAAAGATTGATTCTTCCCTGATCGTCAATCTCGGTAACCTTAACAAGTACGTGGTCGCCAACCGAAACAACGTCCTCAACCTTCTCAACACGCTTAGCGTCGAGCTTACTGATGTGAACAAGACCCTCTTTTCCGGGAGCAATCTCAACGAATGCGCCGAATGTCATAAGTCTTGTAACCTTACCGCTGTAAATGGCACCGATTTCGGGATCGTTAGCGATAAGATTGATGATGTCAATAGCATTCTGTGCCTTGGCGGCGTCGATGCCCGAAACATAAACGTGACCATCTTCTTCAATGTTGATGGTGCATTCGCACTGATCCTGAATAGACTGGATAACCTTGCCCTGCTTACCGATAACATCGCCGATCTTGTCGGGGCTGATAACGGTTGTGAGCATTTTAGGAGCATAGGGAGAAAGCTCACTTCTGTACTCGGGGATACATTTGAGCATTACATCGTCAAGGATGTGAAGGCGAGCCTTCTTGGTCTTTGCAAAAGCTTCTTTAATGATTTCAGGTGTAAGACCGTGTACCTTAAGGTCCAGCTGAATAGCGGTGATACCCTTGTGAGTACCTGCAACCTTAAAGTCCATATCGCCGTAGAAGTCCTCAAGACCCTGAATGTCAACCATTGTCATAAAGTCGCCGTAAACACCCTGGTCGCCTGTGATAAGACCGCAGGAGAT